>JAJCYI010000224.1 GCA_029263015.1 Saprospiraceae bacterium
ACAATCAAGAGCTTATGGCGGTTTCAGTCCTTTGATTGTCCCGTTAGGGACGGAACATGGGTAGCAATGCCAAACCAACGGTATTTTTCGTGCCGTAGGTACGTAACCTTTTCCACGTTGCGTACCTACGGCACGGTGAAAGCCCCTGCAAATGCTTGGCTACCCATGTTCCGTCCCTAACGGGACAATAAGATTGCTATCCAGAACTCACGTTAAAATAAATAGATTGCTTTTACAACACCTTTTCCGTCGCAGTAGTTACCGAGCCAGTGGAAGTTGTTACTGAGCTTGCCGAAGTAGTTACCGAGCCAGTAGAAGTAGTTGCTGAGCTTGCCGAAGTAAATTCCCCCAAAAAAGCTTTTTGGAGGATGGATTTTTTGAGTTCTTCTAGGATTTCTACTTTTTGATAGTAGTGAGTTTCTACTTCTTTGGTTTCATTTTTTAGTTTTTCAATTTGAGGCAAAAGTATTTTTTGCTCATCAATATTTGGGAAAGTGATTTTTATTTTTCTTAAATCATCATTGTATAGTCTTGAAATTGTTGCTCCTCTCGAAGGATTCCAATCACAAATGCTATAAAACTGGTATAAAAATTCATTTAACACTAATTTTTCATCATTATCAATCCACACTATATTTGAATCCTGAAAATATGCAGGTTTACCATCATAAATTACACGCCGACCAATTGTGCCAGAAGCTGAAATAAGAATATCTCCTTTTTTAGGAAAGGAATATTTAGACCTAAATTCATCATATATTTCTTTAGAAATATAAGCATTTGCCTTTTTTCCAAACGTTCCAATTTTGTAAAATGGAATTTCTCCTTCAGTTGTAGTTTGCTTTTTTAAAATTCTTTTACACATTGACACTTTACCCAATTCCCCCAATTTCCGCTCCTCCCAACCCTCACCTTTCCTCGAAAAAACCTCATTCAATTTACTCTGAAAAAGCTCCTTCGCATTTTGCAAGTTCTTTTCCACATTGGCTTTAGCTTGGTCAATGGCGGCAAAGGCTTGGTCTAAGAGGGTGACGATTTGTTTTTGTTCTACTAGTGATTTTGGAAAAGAAATATAAGTGTTGTCAAAGCTATAATTGTTAATTTGCGGAATTGAAGTTCCATTACTTAATTCAGCTAAATCTATTGATTGAAACCAATGAAATAAATAGTCAGAAGTAATCTCACCATTTGAATAAACCGCCATAGTGTTTAAATCTACGATGGTTGTTTTAACAATTTTTCTTTTTTTATTTGTAGAAATTGCTCCGCCTCTTTTTGGGAAAATTACTGAGCCGATTGGTATTAATTGATTGTCTTTAATATCATCTGAATTGACAAATCTGTTTGAAGACTTAATAGCGATTTCATTACCAGGTAAATTCATATCACCTACTTTGGCATATAGAATTTCTCCCGAATTTTTTTCTAAAGATTTAGGTATTGTTTTTCCACTTTTAAAATCACAAACTTCTCCCAATTTTTTCATTTCCCATCCCTCTCTCATATCAATTCTTTTATAGATTGTAAAATAATATTCGTTTCCATATCCAGTTTTTCCATTTCCGCCAAAATCTCATCCGGGCTGCGCAGCGGTGCTTCCTCCGGCGTATTCGGATTTTTTACCGAAAGGTCAAAAGTATCTTCATTGATATCGGCTATTTTAAAAGTCCATGATTGTTCTGTTTCCCCTTTCGACAGGCTCAGGGTAATAAATTCTGATAAATCCTTGTCGTTGAGCGGATTGGTTTTGCCCATATTGCGGCCTGGGTCGAATTGGTAGTACCAAATCTTTTTGGTCGGTTCGCCTTTTTGAAAAAACAAGACCACCGTTTTCACCCCCGCCCCGAGGAAAGTACCAGAAGGCATATCGAGGATGGTGTGGAGTTGGCAGCTTTCCAGCAGGTGCTTCCGCAGGCTCACCGAGGCGTTGTCGGTATTGCTCAGAAAAGTATTTTTGATGACGATGGCCGCCCGTCCGCCCGCTTTGAGGGATTTGATAAAATGCTGTAAAAAAAGGAAAGCCGTTTCGCCCGTTTTGATGTCGAAGTTTTGCTGCACCTCCTTGCGTTCCTTCCCCCCGAACGGCGGATTGGCCAGGATGACATGGTAGCGTTGCTTTTCCTGGATGTCCCGAATATTTTCACCAAGTGTATTGGTATGGATAATGTTCGGCGCTTCGATGCCGTGGAGTATCATGTTCATCACGCCGATCACATAAGCGAGGTTCTTTTTCTCTTTTCCATAAAAGGTTTTTTCCTGTAAAGTTTTGAGGTTGGTGGTGTTTTGCTTCATCCGTTCGTACATATACTCATACGCCTCACAAAGGAAGCCCGCCGAACCGACCGCCCCATCATATATCTTCTCGCCAATCTGTGGGTCGGTCAAATGCACCATTGCTCTAATGAGCGGTCGGGGCGTGTAGTATTGTCCGCCGTTGCGCCCGGCGTTGCCCATGTTTTTAATCTTCGTTTCGTAGAGATGGCTGAGTTCATGTTTGTCCTTGCTGCTGCGGAAGGGCAGTTCGTCTGCCAATTCCAAAATCTCCCGCAGGTTGTAGCCACTTTGGATTTTGTTTTTTAGCTCGCTGAAAATTTCACCGATTTTATATTCGATGGTTTGGGCATTATCGGCTCTTTGTTTAAATCCAGCGAGATAGGGGAAGAGTTTTAAATCTACAAATTGGATGAGGTCGGGGCCGGTCATGGCGGCATTGTGGTCCAGTTCGACTTCGCTCTCTGACCCTGTTTTTAGCTTTTTGGGCATCGCCCAGCTTTCCCAGCAGTATTCCTCCTCAATGATGTATTCATATTCTTCACCCCGCAGTTCAGCTTCGTCGGCTTTTTCATTTTCCAGTTCCTCCAAATAACGGAGGAACATGATCCAGGAGGTTTGGCCTATGTAATCCAATTCGCTGTCAGCGCCTGCATCTTTCCAGAGGATGTCATCTATGTTTTTGAAGGTTTGTTCGAACATGTATTTTTCTGGTGTTGATTGTTTTTTGAAGTGGGTTTGGTTAATGGCGCAAGGTATGCAATGAGATGGAAATGTGATACTGGGTCATTTAACATATTTGATAAGTGGGAATACGCATTGAAGATATGTTAAAACCTTTCAGAAAACAGAATGGCTTAGATTTCCTATATCCAATAAAACAAAAAAACCGAAGGCCGAAATAACGACGGCCTGCGGTCAGCAATAATTTTCTTGGTAGCCCCACCAAGACTCGAACTTGGATCTATGGTTTAGGAAACCACTATTCTATCCCTTGAACTATGGGGCCGATTCAATAATCGACTTTAACCACTCTTTTCCACTTCCACTTTTCAAATACTTTTCTCTATCTCTAGCTTTCTGACGACCAATAACTTCTTCTTGATAGGCCAATTTCCAAGGCCGATATCCTTTCGTAGATTTGGTTTTGCCAGCGTTGTGTTCTTTTACTCTTTTATCAATATCGAAAGTGAACCCGACATAAATTCTATTGTCCACTTCGCTTTTTAATGCATATACGTAAAAAGTACTATCTGGGGTCATAAAACAATCAATTTGTAGCTACATCAAAACTACTTGCATTCCGAGAACTTGGATCTATGGTTTAGGAAACCACTATTCCCTCCCTATCGGGAGGCGGGCCTGCCTGCCGGTAGGCAGGTATCCCTTGAACTATGGGGCCGATTCAATAATCGACTTTAACCACTCTTTCCCACTTCCACTTTTCAAATACTTTTCTGTATCTCTAGCTTTCTGACGACCAATAACTTCTTCTTGATAGGCCAAATTCCAAGGCCGATATCCTTTCGTAGATTTGGTTTTGCCAGCGTTGTGTTCTTTTACTCTTTTATCAATATCAAAGGTGAATCCAACATATATTCTACTGTCCACTTCACTTATTAATGCATACACGTAAAAGACATTATTTGGGGTCATGCAATATTCAATTCTTGGCCTCACCAATCCTCATTGTCCGCCGAGAACTTGGATCTATGGTTAGGAAACCACTATTCCCTCCCGATAGGCAGGTATCCCTTGAACTATGGGGCCGGAAATGGGGTATTGGAAATTGAGAAATTAGATATTCATGGCATCCCAAATCTCCAAATCGGGCGCAAATTTAACGCTTCTTCCCAATTTCCCAATTTCTAATTTCTAATTTCTTCTCCTCAATTTCAAGCAAACTCTTTTAATATCTGCTGAACTGACCTCACATACCCGCCACCGAACAAATTAACATGCACTAGTAAATAGTAAAGCTGATAAATGGGCAAGCGTTTCTCAAAGCCTGGTTCGAGGGGGGAGGCTTCTTCATAACTGTTGTAAAACGCACGGTTAAAGCCGCCAAAAAGCCGGCTCATGGCCAAGTCCATTTCCCGGTGGGCATAACTGACTGCTGGGTCGATCAGCACTGGGTGTCCATCTATACTCATCATGAAGTTGCCACTCCACAGGTCGCCGTGGGTGAGGCTCGGTAGCTCATTTGGACAGATACTAGGTAGTTTCATGTATAGTTTTTCAATTAAGTGCGCATCTGAGTTGGACATTTTATTGGATGAAATGGCCAGTTCCATTTGTGGTTGTAGTCTTTCATTGGTGTAAAATTCTGCCCAGTTGTCGTGGAAAGAGTTTGATTGTGGCAACGAACCAATGAAGTTGCAGTGGTCGAGGCCGAATTGAGGAGCAGTATTTTTGTGGAGAGCGGCCAAGGATGTCCCGAACTCCTGCCAGAAACCTTCTTTTCTATAACCCGTTTCGATGTATTCAAGCAGTAAAAAAGATTGGCCGGAGGACTGTCGGTACGCTAGGATATGAGGAGTGCGGATGGTGTTTGAATTTGCTAATAACTGTAACCCTTTGGCTTCGGTCTCAAACATTTCCCCTGCTTCAGGAGCAGTATTTATTTTAATAAAGAATTTGCCTTTTGAGGTGTGGAGCAGCCGAGCTTGGCTAATGTCCCCACCACCTAATTGTTCAACTGTTTGGATGTCGGCTTTGAGTATTTCAGAACATGCTTGGTCGATGTACGCGGGCAAGGCTAAATCCATATTCCTTTTGATTTGCTTAGGCAGGTGTGAAGAATAAGGGTTCTTGGACAAATCCCGTGGAGAGCCCAAAACCGATAAAACGGTTATCAGGCAGTTAGCTTCAGTCGTTTTAACGACTTACCAGGGGATTTGTCCAAGAACCCTTATTCTTTACACGTTCCTTACCGGTAAAGTTAAAACTTTAGGTTGTTACGGTGGTTTCCATAAATCAGTATTGGATGGTATATCATGATCAGAATCATTCATTTCCACCTTTGTTTACAAAAATAGCCATGGCAGTTATTTTATCTAAATCATTATCTAAGAACGGACTATCTATTTCCCCGAAAGGAGAAATGAAGATACCGGATTCCATGGATCACGAGGAGTTGAAAAACCTCCCGCCAATGGTTATGCCATACAAGACCCGCTTGAGTTTTGTCGCTTTGCTACGCTTTTGGGAAAGCAAACTCGACAGCGAGGATATGGCTGAAAAAATATTGGCAAACGAGATCATAAAGAGAGTGGAAAGCCATCCGGAATTGTGGGAACCAATTGACGACTATGCGGACTTGGTTCACCATAATGAAGTGGTTGAACTTTTGTTGGCAGGGCTTTTCCCGTTGAACCTCCGTGCGACGCAGTTGGGCCAGGCTTGTCGCCCGTTCGACATGAATGCATTTTATTCCACCCCTGCTTTTACGGCACAAATGAGTGGTTGTGCGATGAAAGTCAAAATCGAAAAGTCGGCAGAATTTTTTTCCAATACCATCATCATCAAGGCTTGCTCAGCCATTTTGAACCAGCATTATGGCCAGCAACTTGATGTAGACCCGACAGTTGTTTATTCACTTGAACCGTGTAATGGTGGTGTTATAATACATTATAAGTCTGAAGTGAATATCAATTTCGTGGAGGCAGTTGCAGTGAAGCCACTTAAAAAACTATCACAAGACCAGATCAATAAACTGCTCAGCAACGTCTATGACGCGGAGGCTTGGTTGACTGCTATTCCACCAGAGAATTTTGAATTTCATGGTGTCGTAGGCATGAACCTAATTAACGTAACGAAAGAGGAGACCATTTCCCAGCTTCGTTTTATTTTATTAGAAAAAGATGCCATTGTGAAAAAGGAGAGCCTTGGGCAATTGGAAACCTTGCTGAGGTCTTATTATGGAATGCCCAAACTTCGTATGGGGATTATGGCCATGGATTATCCCGCTGTCAAAAATGATGAACTCAAATACAATATCAATCATTGTTTTTTGGAATATTGGGATGCTAGTGTACTTGGTCAACAAAATAAGAATTCCGTTTATGAAAAGGCAGCAAAATACCAAGAAATTGTTTTGGTGGAAGACTTGAACGCGTTGCAGCGCAAGACGCCGGCTGAAGAGGAGTTAATTAAATTGGGCATCCAGAGTTTTTTGGTAGCACCATTGGTCAACAAGCAAAACAAGGTTATTGGCCTTATTGAATTGGGTGCACCAGATCCATTTGCCCTAAACAGTTTTTCGGAATTCCAATTCCTTAATTTGTTACCCTTGTTCAACATGGCCATTGAACGTAGCCGGGAGGAAACTGACAATACCATTGAAGCGATCATTCGGGAAAAATTTACTGCCATCCACCCCAGTGTGGAATGGCGTTTTTCACAGGCCGCATTCAAGCACTTCAATAGTACGGAAGGGGATGGGCGGCGCAGTCCGATTGAGCCGATCGCCTTCGACAATGTTTATCCGCTTTATGCACAGTCGGATATCGTCAGTTCATCGGTTAAGCGCAATAAGGCAATCCAAAAAGATTTCCTGAAAAACCTCCAACTTGTCAAGAACCTATTGGAACTGGCGGAGAATCATGTGGATTTCCCTTTGCTTGACCAATATCTTTTGGAAACGGACTATCGTATTCAGGAACTTTCGCAAGAACTGCGGTCGAGCGATGAGTCAATGGTTATTGATTTTATCCAAAAAGAAGCCCACCCGCTATTGGAAGAAATGGCTAAACGGGATAGTTCTATTGCAATGGCTTACAGAAATTACAAAAGCCAGCTTGATCCAGTTTTTGGCGTGGTTTACCAAAAGCGGAAAGACTACGAGGAGAGCGTGACTTTGATAAACAAAACTATTTCAGATTATCTTGATAAAGAGGATGCCCGCAGCCAAAAAATGCTGCCCCATTATTTTGAAAAATACAAAACCGATGGGGTGCAGTTTGAGCTATATGTTGGTCAGTCGATCATGAAACATGGCGAGTTCAACTACATGCACCTCCGCAACCTCCGACTATGGCAAATGAAAGCGATCGTCGAAATAACCAAACAGATGAAGCAGCTAAAAAAACAGCTGCCGATGCCTCTCGGTACTGCGCAATTGGTGTTTGTGTATGGTCAGTCTATCTCTATTCAGTTTCGTTCTGACGACAAGCGGTTCGATGTGGATGGGGCATACAATATCCGTTACGAAATCATCAAAAAAAGAATTGACAAGGCCACCATTACGCTGCCCAACGGAGAAACTGAACGCCTTACAAAGGAGGGGAAAATTGCCATTGTGTATGCCAGTGAAAAGGATAAAGAAGAATACATGTACTACCTGACTTATTTGAAACGCCAAGGGCTAATAGAAAAGGAAGTTGAGGACCTTGAGTTGGATAAGTTGCAAGGTGTGCAAGGTTTGAAAGCCTTGCGTGTGGAGGTAATGGATTAAGCAGCTTTAAAAATATATCTGCGCACAGAAGCGTCGCTTTTTCAAAAAGCGACGCTTCTTTTTTAGGGAAAGGGTTGAAAAAAACAGAAGCATATTCATTTAACAAAAATATGCTGAGTGACCTTTGGAAAGCTTTCAGTCTTAATCAAGTTAGAAGTGCGGGACGAAGACGGGCACCTTCATGCGGGCTTAGTTTACCACATAAGCGGAGATAAACAGGTGGATTTTTGAGTAATGAATTAAAGGATAAGGTTTCAAATTGCCGTCTCGAATCATTCGAATCATGTCGAAATTGCCATTTCCATAAACCGCTTCAAATTGCCGCCCGAACATTTTCGGCACAATTCTCGTTCAGG
The DNA here is from genome assembly GCA_029263015.1 of Saprospiraceae bacterium. Taxonomy (GTDB): domain Bacteria; phylum Bacteroidota; class Bacteroidia; order Chitinophagales; family Saprospiraceae; genus UBA6168. The sequence continues at coordinate 8,083 of JAJCYI010000224.1, forward strand.
GTTTTATTGCCTCGATTATTTCAGCATTCCCGATGTAATTGAAATTTTTCTCCTAATAATGGAATATAACTGTACTTTTGTTTGCCTTCTGAACAATTTTCCCGTAGTAAACAACATTTAAGGATCGGTAAAAACTACGCTCGTCGCAACGGCAAGGTTTCTCCACAACACAGAACTTGTCTGAGCGATAAATAAACACTGACATCCATACATGAAAAAAGGACTTTCCGTAATAATTTGGCTGATAGCTGCGAACATGGTGATTGCACAGGGCGAGATGAGCAACCTTGCACTGGAAGCCAACCCATTTCTTTGTAAGCCAGGCGTCGAAAACAAATCTCCGGGGAAGGGTTTTTCAATCAGCTACACCTATAACCCAGATTTCGAAATGCGCCCAACTCATGCTGAAAATGCCAGTGAAGTGGAGGTGAACCAGCGTATTGCTGGCAAATTGAAAATTCCGATCGTCAATTGCAGGCGCACAAAATTCCTACTTGGGGTTAAATATGCAAACGAGCGGTACAGTTTTGAAGATATTGATCCTGAAAATTATCCCCTGTTTAAAAGGTTGAACGAAGTTAGTTTGAAAGATGCAGAAGCAGCGGCTTATTTGATCGTTTCCCTCAATCAAAAATATTATACTTCCTTCCGTTTAAGTACTTCTTTCCGAGGAGATTATAAAGGTATTTTAAATACCAGTAGCCGTTATGCTACCTATCGGGCAGCAGGTGTTCTAGGGGTGAAAAAGAGCGATAAAGTTGAATATGGTATCGGTGTATATTATTCCCGTAACGTCAGGAGGACAAGCATATATCCATTTGGCTTTTTGAATTGGACTTTCAATGATAAATGGGGGCTTGAATCGGCAATCCCAGTCAGTGTTAAATTACGCCGGAATTTTACGGATGGTAGTATAGCGCTATTTGGAATAGATTATTCTAGCCAGAGTTATGCACTTACCGTTGAGGAAGGCGCTGGCAATGATCCGATTGATCGATCGCTTTATCATTATCGACGTGCCTCCTCTGAATTTTCTGCTAGTTATATGAGACAGTTCTCTAGCTGGGCATGGATGGAATTCAAAATTGGCTATGCCGTCAACTTAAATTCACAAGCCCGTAACCTTCCTGGACAGATGACCTTCGACCTGCGGCCAACTGGAAGCATAGTCGGAACGGTTACCTTCTTTCTTTCTCCACCAAAAAAATACATCAAGTAGGAATTATTTAAACTTAAGTGCCGAATCAAAAATAACTACAGTCAATTTCAATTTCTTTTTCTCTTCTACGGCGTTAAAAATACTCGACGTAACTAGGCTATGTCTGCGTTTTTTGCCTCGTATAAGAAAAAAATAATTTTGAAATTTTGCCTATACTTATTTATGATCCGGTACCTATTTGGATTGGTAAACGGCTAAGTACTTTGCCACGTATTTCCCGATCACATCAAATTCAAGATTGATGACCCCTTCTGGTTTCAGATTGCTAAAGTTGGTATGCTCGAATGTATAAGGAATGATCGCCACTGAAAAATGGGCCAGACCATTTGGGTGTTCTACAGGGTTGACCACTGTCAAACTGACGCCGTTTACACAAATCGATCCTTTGTCCACAAGCAGGTAACCTGGTTCGAGTTTGTATTCAAAGAGAAAAATCCAACTACCGTCGCGTTCTTCCACTCCTATACATTTTCCTGTGGTGTCAACATGCCCTTGCACCATGTGTCCATCGAGCCGGGCATTGGGTCGCATTGCTCTTTCGAGGTTAATACAGTCCCCTTTTTTCAAGGAACCAAGGTTGCTGCGGATCAGGGTTTCTTCCACTGCTGTAACAGTATGAGTGCGCTTGCCCAAATCCACCACGGTGAGGCACACGCCATCATGGGCGATGCTTTGGTCAATTTTCAGTTCCTGTGAAATGGGAGATTGGATCGCAATGTGGACATTGCTGCCTTCTTTCCGAATGGCCGTTACTTGGCCTAGAGTTTCGATGATACCGGTGAACATCTGTTAAAAGATTGGTGAGTTGTTTAGGGGTCAGGAGAGAGGAGTCAGGGGTCAGATAAAAATCAAGAAAATGGTAATCCTTGTCAATCAAAAGGCTCTCTATATTTCCAGGTAACCTTAACCTATCGTTTCTGACTCCTGACTCCTGATCTCTGACCTCGGTACGCAAGTGTACAAAAAAAATGGAGGACGCACGATGGCGTCCTCCATTTACATTCATTCGCTAAGAAATACAGAAAAACGATAATTCGATCACTAAGATGGGGGAATTTGATTTGTGCTACAAATAGAATATACGGCTGGGGGGAAGTGGTAGATGTTTGGCAGGAATTAATAGAAAAGGAAATCACACCAATCTTTGTCGTACCACTTCAAATAGGACAATGGCCGCTGAAGTTGACACATTCAACGAATCAATTTGCCCTGACATGGGGATGATGATTCGCTCATCAGCCTGCTCTATCCAAAATGGTGTGATGCCAGTTGCTTCGGCCCCAAGCACCAATGCTGTTGGGCCAGTCAGGTTGCATTCGAATAATGGGCGGGCAGCTTCCAACCAAGTGGCGTAGATGGGGATATTTCGGTTTTTCAAAAAACCGACTACTTCCACAGACAGCATTTCATAAATAGGCACTGTGAAAATGGCACCCAAACTTGCACGGATAGCATTTGGGTTAAAAAGGTCAAAACTTGGTTCACACACAAAAACCCCGTCTACCCCTGCCGCGTCAGCAGTGCGGAGGACTGCTCCTAAATTGCCGGGTTTCTCTATCCCTTCAAGCACTAAGTATAATGGGTTTTGGGCTTTGGAATCTTCCAACAGCAGGGTAGGAGCCTTGTTTTTAAAAATACCAACTACGTTTGGTACGCTCGACCGGTAAGCAATTTTATCTAAAACTGCTTGGTTGACCGTGATGATTTTGTTGGGTGGGGTCGTGGCGTTTTCTAAGAGCCGCTCGACTTCTTTTTGAGGGGTGATTTCAGGGTCGTAAAACAAGGTGGCCGCTTCAAACCCATTTTGTAAGGCCAGCCCCATTTCCCGCAACCCTTCAGCAATGAACAATTGCTGTTCTTTGCGCATTCGTGCCTTGTTTTTCAAGACTACCGCATGTTTAATGAGAGGGTTGTTTGGACTGGAAATGTGCTTGGTCATGGCATATTGGCGATTGTCATTTGGTAGTTTCCCCAACCCGGATCCTGATTTTTTCTATCTCCTCTTTCAACCAGTCATCAAGGTTGCGGTACCAATCGAGGTGTGGCGACCAATCAGTGCAGCCGCCCACGGAAGGGCCAAGGCATTGTGTTTGGTCCCATTGTTTTTTGCAGGAAGGACATCTGCCGGCAGTATCAAAGGTATGCCAAATATGGCCACAGGTGCAGGTCCATTGATCTGAAGGAGTAGGGTTCCAATCGCATTTGGGGCAAGCAATTTTTATTTCGGCCATGATTAATTACTTAGGTGTCAGGTGTCAGGTGTCAGGGGCGAAAGGTCAGGGAACAATGAAAAAATAATGTTCCTATTTTTCTTTGTATCTGACTCCTGACCCCTCTTTCCTGACCCCTCCTTAAAACGTTAAAATACAAAAACCGGACGCCGGCATGGTTGGCCAGGGTCCGGTCCTCGGAAAAAAGAAAGTCAAAAATTATAGTCCCAGGTTGCGGGTGCGTTGCTCTTTATATACCGCTTTGAGGACCTCGTGCCTGCGACGTACAGAAGGCTTTGTAAATTGCTTCCTTGCACGCAGTTCTTTGATGACCTTGGTATTGCGGTACTTGCGCTTGAAACGTCTGAGAGCCTGGTCAATTGACTCACCGTTTTTTACATCGATAATGAGCATATTTCTATTCTTTTATTAGGCTTTGGTAAACAAGGATTTCAACCCTTATCACCCATTTTTTTTAAAAGGGCTGCAAAGGTAAAGAAGTTTTAGATTATGTGTTAGGGGGAAGGGGGGATTGTTTCATGGTTTTACTGTTTCATGGTTGTATTGAAATTTGCATAATAGCGATGTGGCCATGAACCGCTCAAAAGTGACCCTTTTCGTTTTTGGGAGCCCTCCAGCCATGAAACTTAGGAAACAATGAAACCATGAAATTCTATAATAAACCACTGTCCGTCTATTTAACCCCTCCAAACAACTATTTTAAGTGCTGTGATAACAACTACTTGCCTCTTCATCTCTTCTTTTTTACGAGAGTGAAGGTCGAAAGTTGTACCTTCACGCCCGCATTTTTTAAGCTGCATTGTCATTTTGGGCTGAGAAAACCAACCAAGGAACGAATCCATTTTCACCGCTGAGTGGCCATGCGTATTTATTCTACACAAACGCAACACCATGATTAAAGAATCTAACGGAAAACTGGGTATTCTTTTACCCGGTATGGGGGCTGTAGCTTCTACACTGATCGCTGGCGTTTACGCCGTCAATAAAGGAATATCCAAGCCCATTGGCTCAGTCTCTCAAATGGGAAATATCCGTTTGGGAAAAAGGACGGAGGATCGAAACCCGCTCATCAAGGATTTTGTGCCACTCGCAAAATTGACAGATGTCGTTTTTGGTGGCTGGGATATTTTTGAAGATAATATTTATGAAGCTGCTGTCAATGCGCAGGTTTTGGACTTGCCTCTTTTGGAGCAGATTCGCCCAGAAATGGAAGCCATCAAACCAATGAGGGCCGTTTTTGATAAAACCTATGTCAAAAAGTTGGACGGCACTTTTTTCAAAAAGGCCGATACCAAAATGGACTTGGCAGAAATGGTGATGGAAGATATTCGCAATTTTAAAGAAAAAAACAATTGTGAGCGTCTTGTAATGGTTTGGTGCGGTTCGACTGAAATCTACATTCAAGAGGGCGACATTCATTCTTCTATTGAAAAACTGGAAGAAGGCCTCCGCAACAACCACCCTGACATTCCACCGAGCATGATCTACGCTTATGCAGCTGTGAAAATGGGAGTGCCATATGCCAATGGAGCACCAAACCTTTCTTGCGATGTAAAAGCGATGGTCGAACTGTCAAAACAAACCAAAACGCCAATCGCTGGCAAAGATTTCAAAACAGGTCAGACCTTGATGAAAACCATTCTGGCACCTGGCCTAAAAGCTCGTTCTTTGGGCATCAAAGGCTGGTTCTCCACCAATATTCTCGGAAATCGTGATGGAGAAGTGCTCGACGATCCCGACAATTTTAAATCAAAAGAAGTCTCAAAATTGGGTGTGCTCGAAAACATCCTCCAGCCAGAGCAAAATCCCGACCTGTACAAGGACCTTTACCACAAAGTACGCATCAACTATTACCCTCCTCATGGCGACAACAAAGAAGGCTGGGACAATATTGATATTTTTGGTTGGTTGGGCTACGGTATGCAGATCAAGATTGATTTCCTTTGCCGAGATAGTATTTTGGCCGCACCTGTTGCACTCGACTTGGCCTTGTTCCTCGACCTTGCCAAAAGGGCAGAACTGTTCGGAATCCAAGAATGGCTTTCTTTCTACCTGAAATCACCACAAACAGCGGAAGGTTTGCCCCCACAACACGATATTTTCCTCCAACAGCAAAAAATGCTCAATACTCTCCGTCACATCATGGGCGAGGAATTGATCACGCACTTGGGGATGGATTATTATTATTAGGTTGGTATAATGGTGTGACGGTTTAATGGTTTATTGGAATGCTACGACCGTTACACCATTACACTGTTACACCATTACACCACCTTCCATGTTCTGGAAAATCATCGCATCGGGTTTTGGGAGTGGTTACTCTCCATTTGCGCCAGGGACTGCTGGTGCACTGGTTGGATGTTTGATGTTGTGGATTTTTCAGCATTTCTTTCCTTATTATTTTTCTGGTGAAATGGCTTGGGTGGGGCTTTCAACGCTCATCCTTGTTTTCTTTTTCTTAGGGGTGAAAGCTTCGGATGAATTGGAAGCCGAGTGGGGGCACGATCCTTCCAGAATAGTAGTAGACGAAATGGTCGGCGTGTGGATAGCGATGCTGTTTGTTCCTTTTACCGTGCTGAACTTAACCATCGCATTCATCCTTTTTCGCATATTTGATATTTGGAAACCGTTGGGTATCAGGCAAATGGAAAATTTAAAAGGTGGCTGGGGCGTGATGATGGACGATGTGCTGGCGGGGGTGTATTCACTAATGGTGATGCATCTTTATCTTTTTTTGATTTAAGATTTATGATTACATGACGTTTGGTTTTTGATTGCACCAATCTTAAATCAAACGTCATGTAATCATAAATCTTAAATCAATTATTACACTGTGTAATAAATAAGTTGTGTTTTTGATTTCTCCTCCAAGGGGTTCCAGCCCCTTGTCGTCATATGGAAACGAGGGGTTGAAACCCCTTGGAGGAAGCCTAAAATTGGAAAAAACTTTTTTCACAGTGTAATTAGAAAGAAATTGGAAATTAACATGACATTGTCCGACTACTTACTGTGATAAATGGAAAAACCTAAATTCATCCCTTACAATAGACCCATCGTTGAAACCTCTGAGGTGCTTGTTCGCAGCCATTCGTTTTACGAAGAAATGGACACCCGCCGCACCGTGCGCCTTTTTTCTGATAAAGCTGTTCCAAAAAAAGTCATTGAAAACATCATCATGACGGCCTCCTCCGCTCCATCAGGAGCGCATAAACAGCCTTGGACATTTTGTGTTGTTTCTGATCCCAAAATAAAAAAAGCAATTCGAATCGCTGCTGAAAAGGAAGAATATGACAGTTATAACGGTCGCATGTCAGCCGAATGGCTGCGGGATTTGACGCCCCTTGGGACTGATTGGAATAAGCCCTTTCTTGAAATAGCCCCGTGGCTGATCATCGTTTTCAGAAAAGCTTATGACCTTGTGGATGGCGAACGCCGCAGGTGTTATTATGTGAACGAATCGGTCGGAATTGCTTCAGGATTTCTGTTGGTTGCGATCCACCAAGCTGGCCTTGTCTCATTGACGCACACACCCAGTCCCATGAATTTTTTACAGAAAATATTGAATCGGCCTGAAAATGAACGGGCATTCCTCCTTGTTCCAGTCGGTTACCCTGCGGCCGATGCAGATGTGCCCGATTTAAAAAGAAAACCACTCGAAGAAGTGGCAGTTTTTTATTGAATGAAAGGCAGATGGTTGAATGGCTAAATGGTTATTTCAGAATCAAAACCATCCAACCATCCAACCATTCAACCATTTACCCTTTGGAAAAAAACACCGATAAAACACCGTTCTTAATATCCTGGTTACGCAACCATGTGGCATCCATTGCTGCAACGTCGGTGGATTTTTTAGTGACTATTTTTCTGACAGAAATAGCAGGAATATGGTACCTAATTTCCAATACCATCGGGGCGACGGCAGGTGGGACAGTTAGTTTTATCATGGGTCGGTTATGGGTTTTCAATAAAAGGGATTCAAAGTGGCAGCACCAGGCATTTCGATATTTGGTTGCGGTGGTGTTGAGCATTGGATTGAATACATTGGGTGTCTGGTTTTTTACAGAGACTTTTCACATACAGTATATCATGGCCAAAGTCATTACCGCTATTTTTATTGGTGTGACTGTCAATTTTTTCATGTTTCGATATTTTGTGTTCAAGTAGACCGGATTTCCTAATCCGAGTAAACAACCGTCGGACTTGGAAGTCCGCACTACCTATGAAGAAAATCCGTTTCATCGCCAACCCAACTTCCGGGGCAGTTCGCAACCGCAACATCCCCAAGCTCCTCGAAGAACATCTCGACGATGAAAAATTCCAATATGAATTTTGTTATACAGAATATGCCGGCCATGCCATCAAGCTGACCAAAGAAGCAGTTGAGAGTGGTTTCGACATGGTGGTCGCTTGTGGCGGTGATGGTTCCGTCAATGAAATCTCTAGCGAACTAATCGAAACAGATGTAGTGCTGGGGGTTCTGCCTTGTGGTTCCGGCAATGGCTTTGCGATGCACCTGGGCCTCGGAAGAAATGTAGTCAAAGCTATTCATCATCTCAATGACGGTCTCCCGATAACAATCGACAGTTGTCAGATGAACAGGCAATTTTTCGTCAATCTCTCTGGCATTGGATTCGATGCAGTGGTGGCCAAGCGACTGCATGGCAGTACGTTACGGGGTTTTAAAGCCTATTTCCGATTTACGGTGGAAGAAGTTTTTAAATACAAAATGCTCCCCCTCGAAATCACCATCGATGGCCAAAAAATGGAACGAACATGCCTGCTGGTGGAAGTCGCCAATGCCCCGATTTATGGTTACGGCTTTTCAATAGTCCCACCTGCCAAGTTCAATGACGGTCTGTTAGAAGTTCTCCTCGTAAAAGCCGTTCCAAAATGGCGTTACTTATTTTCGCTTTGGCGATTCCTCAACAACTCTTTTCATAAAAGCAGCCTCACAGAAACATTTACCGGAAAAGAGATTTTAATAAAACCCTTGCAAAAAACCGCAGTGCATTTAGATGGCGAGGCTTATTTCCTGAATGAAGAAGCGAGGTATTCTATTTTGCCAAATTCATTGAAAGTGCTGTGCCCCAAGGCATATGCGGAAGTGTTGATGGAATGATTCAAATGTTTCTTCAAGTAATCTTTTATCATCTTGGATCTTAATTGTTTAGTGATAATCTTTCTGATAAAAAAGAATAAACTACTGAAGACCTAAAGTTGGCGACCTCTTTTATTTCAGATATAAGTGCCTGATTTTTATCGAAATACAATTCCCTGCACTATCTTACCATTCATTAGGCTCCAACCATATATTTTACAACACTTAAACCTTGTTAAAATGAAAAACAATATTCAAACCTTTGCTTTACTTTCCTTATTTGTTTTTGCCATTGGTTGTTCATCAGGCCCAGAAAAAAGTGATACTCCAGCAGATTTAACCCTCCCACAGGATGGAGTTGTACAGTTAAAAGGTGCTATAATTACTCCACCAATATTGGTTGATGATTGTGCGCAGGTGGTAGATTCACCATGTGTGATAATTACAGAGAATGATTCCTCGTCTTATAACTTCTGTTTTAAACTGTACAATAGTTCTGGAAGTTTAGTTACCCTCAATAATGCTGAAGTGAGAATCCCCCTCCCTAATTCGGCTAATGATTACATACTTAATACGTGCAATACAGCCTTTCAGTCAACTTCAATAGCAGCTGATAGTTCTAAAATATTTGCGAACTCTTATTGCATGGATTCAGATCATACTTTCAGCTATGGTGACACGATACTGTTTGATGTCGTAACTGCTGGATTGCCTTTAGAATCTTTTACAATGACCATTTGTCGGGCGAGAAACTCTAATTGATGCAGTTATTTTCAATAAAAGGTTGATGACCTAAATTAGCGTTTTTCGAATACAAGGTTTTCGTTAGATCAAACGAGAACCACTGTGGATGTTGAGGTAGGAGGTGTTTTAAATTGCTTCCCATATTAGCCAAAGCACTTACTTATTTATACAATGCCAAAAAAAGACGTAATTAGTTATTTTCTGTTTTCAAATACCTGTAATTATGAAAACCATCCTGTTAGCCTCTTTATTGCATTTACCACTTTGTGCTGTTGCACAAGTTTTGGATGCTGTTGCTATCAACCATCAGGTGGACAGTCTGATTCAAATTTCTCGGGCATTGACTGGTGAACAGAATTTTGAAGAAGCATTGAAAGCCAATGCCACCGCTGAATTACTGGCACTTGAAAAATTGGGACGGATCACAGAAGCTTACGGCAATTCCTGTTTCAATCATGGTCGGATTATGCATTTCAAAGGTGAATTGTCAAAGGCTAAGACATGGTACCTTGATGCGCTTGATATATTTAAGGATCAGCAGGGACAGATACACCCCACCTATGCTTCTTGTATCAATAATCTGGCGATATTGTATAGATCAAGCAGTGACTATAACAGTGCAGAAGAATTATATACTGAAACCAATTATATCCGAAAAAGAATGAAAGGCGAAACGGCACCTCCTTTCGCTTATTGCCTACATAGCATGGCCGCTCTGCTTATGGATATGAGTAAGTATGAACAAGCCGTACCATTATTTCTGGAAGCGATTACAATCTATAAAATTGCCTTTGGAAAAGAGAGCACTGAATATGCCAGATGCCTGAACGGATTGTCTTTTTTGTATATGGAAATGGGTCAATATGAAAATGCAGAACCACTGTATCTAGAAACAATGAAAATACAGGAAAAAACATTAGGGAAGGAGCACAGCGAATATGCATTGAGCATGAATAATCTGGCTAATCTTTACATGAAGATGGGCAATTTTGAACATGCTGAAACGCTCTATCTGGAAGCCCAAGATAACTGGGAAAAAGAATTGGGTAAAGAGCATCCCTATTATGCGATGTGCTTAGAAAACCTGGCCTCTTTATACTCAAAAACTTCCTATCTTGAAAAAGCAGAGAAATTGTATGAAGAGACCTTAGTTCTTTATGAATCTGCTACTGGGAAAAACCACCCGGACTATGCATTTAATCTAAATAATTTGGCTTTTTTGCATCAAAGCCAAGGGAATTATGAAAAAGCCGAACCACTATACTTACAGGCCAAAACCATTTATGAGGAATTGCTTGGAAAAGACCATCAGGGTTATGCAAAAATCACAAATAACTTAGGTTATTTTTACATGGCGAAGGGGTATTACATGAAAGCTAAATTGCTATTTCTTGAAGCTTATGAAATCAGGGCCAGAATGCTTGGAATGGGACATCCAGAGTATCTAAATAGCTTACAGAATTTTTCTGAACTGTATGCTTTGAGTGGAGATGAAAAAAAAGCAACCTCATTTTTTAGCCATGCTTCAGTCTTGCAGCAATCCCAGCTGACTAGAGCAACTTTCCACCTATCTGAACAAGAATTGAATCATTATCAGATCCAGTTTCAAATGTTTCAAGCGAAGATGTTGTCTTATGCCCTTCGGTCAAATAATCGAAATTCTTATGCAGGGACTTTCTTTAATAATGCTTTGTTTCACAAAGGCTTCCTGCTAAATGCTTCCAGCCAAATCAAAAGAATGTCTTATTCTAATGAGGTATCCACAGAGATATTCAATCAATTAACATCCTGTCAACGCCGCCTTTCTACTGAATACACCAAACCTGCATCTGAACAGAACAATGTGGCCGTACTTGAGGAAAAAGCCAACTCTCTTGAAAAAGAACTGGCCCGTGCATCTGCTGGTTTAGGCGAAGCCATGCAACAAGCAAAATGGAAGGAAGTGCAACAAAAACTGCAACCCAATGAGGCAGCCATCGAATTTGTTCATTTTCAATATTATGGGAAAAAACAAACCGATAGTGTTTTTTATGCCGCCCTCGTGCTCAAACCGGGTATGGGGCAACCAAAGTTTATCCCGTTGTTCGAAGAAAAATCACTCGACTCCCTTTTCAGTACAACAGGTGAACGAAAGGCCGATTATGTTAACAGCCTGTACACGATAGCTGATCGTGGGGTTATTGCTATTGGAGAATCTCAACAATCACTTTATGAGTTGATCTGGCAACCTTTGGAAAATGAAATGACAGAAGTAAAAACAGTCTATTATTCCTCTTCCGGCCTTCTTCATTGCATCAATCTCAGTGCAATTCCTATCAGCGAAGTTGAAACACTCTCCGACAGCTACCACTTCGTTGAACTAGGCAGTACCCGCCAGCTCGTTGTCCCAACTAAAATGAAAAATGCTGCGAATGATGCATTGCTTTTCGGCGGCGTTCAATACGAGATGGATAGCACAGCCATTTTCGAGGCAAATGTGGATTTGGCATCTGAGACGATTGCCGATCGAGGCAGTTTGAGCTTTAACCAAGCTGATTCCACCATGAGGGGCGGCACTTGGAACTACCTTAAATGGACTGACAAAGAAGTGACGGCAATTGAGGAGGTTTTGAAAAACGGCGGCATCCAAACCAGCAGCCACAAAGGCTTTTCAGCTACAGAAGAGATTTTCAAGGCAATCGGCAAAAATAAGAAATCACCTCGTATTTTGCATATAGCCACGCATGGTTTCTTCTTTCCCGACCCGGAATTGGATTCCGGTCCGCAGTCATTAGTCGGCAGTGAAGAACCTGTCTTTAAAATGAGTGACCACCCAATGATCCGCGCTGGTTTACTCCTTGCTGGAGGTAACTATGCTTGGAAGACAGGCCAACCGCTCAGGCCAGGTATGGACGACGGCATCCTCACAGCTTATGAGATCAGCCAGATGAACCTTTCCAATACCGAACTGGTCGTGCTCTCTGCTTGCGAAACGGGCCTCGGTGACATTCAAGGGAACGAAGGAGTTTATGGCCTGCGACGGGCTTTTAAAATAGCTGGGGCAAAGTACCTCATCATGAGCCTATGGCAAGTGCCAGATAAGGAAACGGCCTATTTCATGGAGGCTTTTTACCGTCATTTGGTGGAAGGAGAAATGACTATACCGAATGCTTTCACAGCAACCCAAAAGGAGTTAAGGGCTAATCCGTTTATTATGCCTTATCAATGGGCAGGGTTTGTGTTGGTGGAGTAAGTGGGCTAAATGACTATATGGTTGGATAATTCTCAATCGGACCGACGACAGTCCATTCGAATATATATGCTCACCTAACTTAATTCTTTGTTAAGGTATTTGACCCGTTCAACTTCCTTGATAAATTTTGGTTCTTTGCAAATAATTTTTCACCTAACAATTTTCAATACAATGAAATTATCACCTTTATTTTCCCTTTTGTCACTTGCCTTTTTAGTTTTAGGAAGCAGCAGTGACCTACAAGCTCAGGAAGACAAGTCCCAACGTCCAAGCCCTCCGGCTACAGCTACTGCCACAACGGGCGACCTGACGATCACCATTGATTACAGCAGCCCTGGGGTAAAGGGCCGGAAAGTACTCGGCAAGCTTATCCCTGATGGCAAGATCTGGCGGCTCGGTGCCAATGAAGCGACTACTTTTGAAATCAACAATGATGTAAAAGTGAATGGCGAAAAACTGGCAGCAGGTAAGTACGCTATGTTTTCGACCCAGGACGGTGGCGATTGGACGATCATTTTTAATTCGGTAGCTGAACAATGGGGTGCCTACAAATATGACAAGAGCAAAGATGTATTGCGTGTTGATGCCACTCCATCGAAATCAGATGAGATGGTAGAAAGGATGGCATTTGCGGTGAATGAAACAAATGAGGGTTCGGCAGATGTAGTGTTTAACTGGGAGAATATCGAAGTGAAACTTGAAGTTGCCACGGATAAATAGGTAACGGGTCAGAATGTGTTACCTATTTGCGACCAGACCTGACAGGTTTGCAAAACCTGTCAGGTCTGGTCGTTCCCTGACTCCTGCAAACTCTGAAACCCCTCACTGTTCTACTACCTACCGTTCCACGATCTTGTCATAAAATTTTGTAGCTTTTTCACTTAAAATTCCGGGTTCAAATTCCAATGTATCAAGTATGTCGAGCAGTACGTTGATACGGGCTTCTGCGTCGAAGAATTTACTTATAATAACAATCTTGCGGTCTTCTACGATACAATACCCAGAATTAAAGCTGCCCTTTTCATAACGGACGACATAGCCCAGTTCTTCAAAGAGATGTTCTAACTTTTGAAGGGAATGTTTGGTAAAAGTAATCATGATCTTTTTATTGGTTATTGGTTATTGGTTATTGGTTATTGGTTATTGGTTATTGGTTATTGGTTGTCCTGAAATTAGATTGCCCAGAAGGGATGCAAATATCTGAAATAAGAGATAAGACGTTAGACGTTATTGAGGGAAATAATATCCACATTTTATAAACAAACTTAAAATAGAATTTTAAAAAATTATAAAATGACAGAACAAAAATGCATAAACGCTGTTGATTGCCAATATTATAATTTATATTTGGTAGTCCATTTTTTTATCACATAAATCCAATTATCATGAAAACCCATCAACGCGAGATCCTGATTTACTACAACCCTGAATCCAGCAATGACAAAAAAACAGTAGCCCATGCCCAAGGATTAGTACCCCATGTTAGGACCTTTTCTTTTGCAAAAGCACCATCTACAGGCACAAGCTGGCGGCAGATTGTCCGCTCGCTGGATATGCACCCAAAAGAATTGATGAACAAAGCTCATCCTTATTACCAGGAAAAAATCCGAGGCAAAGAATTCAATGATGAAGACTGGCTCAATGTGATCAAATACAACCCGGCCATCCTAAAGGCACCGATAGCTATCCGCGGACAAAAAGCCATCCTTTGTACTTCGGCAACAGATGTTTATAAACTTTCAAGAACTTAAGATCATTTCCAATTGCCATAAAGTAGAATTACTTACGAATTTAAAAAAGGGGAACGGAATCGTTCCCCTTTTTGATTGCTGAATTGCATCGTAGTTGTTTACTTTGCACTTCAATTATTTGGAATCATTTTTAAATTTGGTTCAGTTCAAGTTAGAAATTAAGAAATTGGAAATTGAGAAATTGGCAGACGAATGAGAATCAATTTGTTAGAAATTTCAAATTTCCCTATTTCTCAATTTCAATTCTTAATACAAACATTCTACCATGCCGAGTTTTGAGATAGAAGGTAAGTTGCTGAAAAAGTACGATGCCGAAAATAAGACTGCATCCTTCCAAGCCCGTGAATTTGTACTGGAAATCCAGGACGGGAATTACCCCCAATTCATTAAATTCCAATTAACACAAGACCGTTGCCCTTTGCTCGATACCTGCGAAGAAGGGGAACAGGTGAATGTGCATTTCGATCTGAGGGGCCGGGAATGGCAAGGAAAATATTTTACTAACCTCAATGCTTGGCGCCTTGAAAAAGCTGCTGCTCAACCAGATGAAGCAGCACCTGAAGCTGGTGGTGAAGAAACTGTTTTTCCAACTGCGGGCGACGAACCTCCTGTAGCTGCCAATGATGATCTACCGTTTTAATATAGATTGAGAAATTAGAAATTGCATTTATTCAACAATTTCCTAATTTCTAATTTCTAATTTCTCAATTTTCATTTTCTGTCGCTTACCATCAGGTCCAGCCATCCACATGTCAAGTCCTTTACCGCCTTCTTTTTGAAAATAGGTCAACCTAACAGGGTGTTTCCCTTTTTTAAGGGCGATGCTTCCAGCCATCTCTTTCATGCCGTGGATGCCATTATTGTCTACCAGCAATTGGTGGGCAACGGATAAACGGGAGCCGTCGTCGGAGCTAACGTGAAAGGTGTAAACGCCAGTTATGGTTATTTCTAACCAACCATCGAACTGCAAAGCAAAATTTTCTTCTTTTTGAACCTCCGATAGATCGAAGTCGTTGACAACCAATTTAGTGGCAACGGCCAGGGTCGAAAAATCTGGTAGGTTATCCCACACCCCATTGAATAATTTCATTGAAATACCTGGAGATAATTCTTTTGGAGCTTTCGATTTTAGGGGTTTTGTTTTTTCAAAATAATAGACTGGAGAATAGCTGGTAAAGCCATCCGGCCACTCGGCACGGCAACGCACTGGCCCGCTTTTTTTAATAATAAAGGGTGAAGAATAAGGGAGCCATCCGGCAGCGGCATCCATCTGGTCAAGGGTGTAAGTAATAGTAGCATCTGGCATCAGGGTGGACAATGAAACGGTCGTGTTTTTAACAAATATCCGTGCATCGTTTGCAGGTTTTGGGGGAAGATAGCCTTTGTGTGCGGCAGCGATCAAGGTAGGCTCCATTTTCAATACTTTGCGGTCGTAGGTCATCAGCCCATTGTTTTCCGTTTCAATATCCGATAGCTGTGTGTAAACCACGGCACTCAACCCAGCAGTGTCGTTCATGCTGTGGATTTCCCGCCAGAGATCTTCGTACCCAGCCAACAGCCCTTCAGGTGTTTCTATGAGTTGATAACCCCATCCATCATTTGACCATTTGTGCCCGCGTATATTCAGTCCTAAACCGCCAAATTCACCCAAGACTATGGCTCGGTCTTCCTCCTTTTTAGGAGTAGCAGGTCCAGGATAAGCATGGACGTCGAGTACATCACCCACGCCTGCGTCCGTCCATCCAGACGCGTTATTGACGAGTCGGGTAGGATCCCATTTTTTTATATTTTTAGCATAAAACTCAGTATCGTGTTGGCCCCAGCCCTCGTTGAACGGTATCCACATGATAATACTCGGATGCGTAAAAAGATGATCGATCATGGATTTTAGTTCCCATTTAAACTGGGCCTGGTCAGTTTGGGAAGTATTGGTAGCGCTGGGCATATCCTGCCAGACGAGGAGCCCCATTTTATCGCAGAGATGATACCAACGTGCTGATTCCACTTTCACATGTTTGCGGATCATGTTGAAACCCATGTCCTGAATGGTTTTCAGGTCGTGCTCCATGGCAGCTTCGGTGGGAGGAGTGTACAGGCCATCGGGAAAGAACCCCTGGTCGAGCACGCCGATCTGGAAGAGAGGTTCATTATTTAATAGCATTCTGGTCGCACCCTGATCGTCTTTGCCTATTGAAATTTTCCGCATCCCAAAATAACCTTTCACTTTGTCATCCTTCTTTTTATCACCGAGCGAAATCTCAATATCGTATAAAAAAGGATCGTCGGGCGACCATAAATGGATGTCTTTCCGAATGTTCAGCAACAACGGCGTACCTGCCTTTCCTTTTGATTCAGAGAGCTTTTGACCGTTTTGATACACCCTTGCTGTTACGGTTGCCGCTCCTTTGTTATAGCCACCAGTTTCCACCCGCACCAGGATTCGTTTTTTGTCAATGTCAGGTTCTACCCGATATCGTTCGATGTAAGTACTCGGAACTGGTTCCAGCCATACCGTTTGCCAAATCCCACTCGAAGCAGTGTACCAGATTCCTTTTGGATTGAGTCGTTGTTTGCCGACTACTTGGCCGCCAGTATCTGTTGGGTCAGTTACTTGTACAGTAATGTGCTGCTTTACGGTGTTAGGATTCAGAAATTCTGTTATATCAAAAAAGAAAGGATCGTAACCGCCTTTGTGGCTGCCAACTTTCCGGGTGTTGACGAATACCTCTGTCATATAATCCACTGCACCAAAATGCAATAATATGTGTTGGCCAGCCCAGTCAGAAGGCAGGCTAACCGATCGGTTGTACACGAGCAAGTGTTTTGGTTCTACTTTCCAGCGAATGCCCGAAAGGGCCGACTCGACAGGGTAGGGGACGAGGATTTTACTTTTCTTAACCACATCTTCAGTTTCTTGATCCATCATCATAAAATCCCATTCGCCGTTCAGGTTGAGCCATTTCTTGCGGGTCATTTGTGGGCGGGGGTATTCGGGCAGGGCATTTTGAGGCGATACTTCCGCCGTCCAAGGAGTTGTGAGTGGGCTGTTGGCAAGCTGCCATTTAGATTGGGCTTTCAAAGGGACTGCCTGCAAGGCAAAAAGGAAAATCACTGAAAAAACCAGATAAAAGCGCATATTTGATTTATTTTTTGAAAACTTCTTCCACTAGGTTTTCGATCCGAATTTATAATTACGGAAATCTGGTTTAAATGGTACATTTGAATTTGACAAATAGGAAAGGGTGATTGTAAATCTTGCCAACCAATTCTATTTTTGTACCTGTCTGTTGAAGGGATGGCTAAAAGTTGAACTGAACTGGTAATTAGCTTTTGATTCCTTTTGTGGTTCAAACTCATTCCTAAAATAAAACTCCGATATGATGACACGTCTCCTTTCCCTTTTATTCTTCTTAAGCCCTGTGGCCGCAATGGCTTGTTCCTGCATTTTCACTACTACATTTTGCGAAAACATCTATGCCAGTTCCAATGTGGCAGGTGTCCGCATCGTGACCTCTTATTATGATATTCAAAATGGCCACTTTATTGATGTCGAAGTATTGGATGAAATATTGGGTGAAGCTCCTTCCGGTTTAATCACCTTTAAAACTGGGATTGGAATTAGTTGCGACCCCGATCCACAGCAGTTTGTAGTGGGCGATACGCTCATTGTTCTCGTTGCTGGATTGCTGTCAAATTCCCTTTCATTCCCCTGTTCGGAATCATTCACCTTAGTTGGTGACAAAGCAAATGCCGTTGATTATCAAGAATTTATAGCCAATATTGAAGATTGTGCCAGTACCGATATATTTCCTTGGCCGGGGAATTTGGATGACCTTTTTACCATTTATCCGAATCCTACAAGCGGAGACTTGAACATCCACAGAGCTGTTTCAATTGCACTCAAAGCGACCGTTTATAATGCGAGCGGAGCACTCGTTGCACAATTTGATATTGCGGGAAAGGAAGAGAACCCGCTTGATGTATCTGATTGGCCAAGGGGGTTGTATTTTATCCGTTTGGAAACAGCCGATGATTCTGTGGTGAAAAAATTTGTGAAGGGTTAGGTTGGTTCTTGGTTTGGGGTTTCGCTGGCGCAGGACTGTGTCCTGTAGCCAACGTGTTCTTGGTTTCAACCAACAAGCCGGTACCCGACGCCTTTCAAGGTGATGATCTGGACGGTATCGTCTTTCGACAAATAGTTCCGGAGTTTCCTGATGTAAACGTCAAGGTTGCGGGAGTTGAAAAAAGAGTCGTTGCCCCATATTTCATCCAAAATATATTTTCGTTCCACGGCAGCATTTATGGTTTGCGAAAGGATGGCGAGGAGCTGTGCTTCGCGGTGGGAAAGTTGCTGGCTGTGGTTGCCGATTTGCAGCAATTGCTTTTTTGGGAAGAAAATAAACTGCCCAAGTTTGATTCCATTACTGGTGTTGATTGGTTTATTTAACCCTTTTGAAAGTTGCAGCAGGTTATTGATGCGGACGATAAGTTCCTCCATGCTGAACGGCTTCCGCACATAGTCGTTGCCGCCTGATTCAAATCCTTTCACGACATCCTCCGTTTGGTTTTTTGCCGTTAAATAAATAATAGGCATTTCCCCATCCAATTCCCTGATTTCCTGGCCAATGGTAAAACCGTCCTTATTGGGCAGCATGACATCGAGCACACAAATATCTGGTTTGAATTTTTCAAAAATCCCCATTACGCGGTGTCCATCGGTCACCAACTCCACCTCAAACTCCCTGCTTTCGAGGCTCTCTTTCACGATCTTGCCGAGGAACGGCTCGTCTTCTACGTATAGGA
The DNA here is from genome assembly GCA_029263015.1 of Saprospiraceae bacterium. Lineage (GTDB taxonomy): Bacteria > Bacteroidota > Bacteroidia > Chitinophagales > Saprospiraceae > UBA6168. The sequence goes on from JAJCYI010000224.1 coordinate 27,161, forward strand.
TTTTTTTCATTTTCCTCAATTTTCAATTTCTAATTTCTCAATTTCCAAAATGTTCATATCCTCCCAAATAACCCTCGCCATCACCTTGCTTCCTTTGGGTGTAAAATGATCCGTATTGTTTTGCAGACCATAGACGTTTTGGCTGAATTCTGTGACGGGGGCAATGGCGGGAATATTGTTCTGTTGACAATATTCCAGTATTTCATCGAAAATATCCTGCAATGCAAAATTACCATTTTCGTAAGCCACCGCTGCAGGAAATAGGACGACTTTGAACTCACTGCCGTTGCTTGTTGCAAATTTGGCCATGTCCTTCACCAAGGGCAGCAGTTTGTCCTTATTGCCGTCATACATCCACTGGTACCATTTCACCGACGACATTTTTCCTTCTTTTACAAATCGGTAAACCGCCTTCCTGATAAAAAATGGCAACTTCAAACCAGGGCGTTTGTAAATGCGGTAAAGTCCATTGTCGCCACCTTCGTAAATGGAATTTCGGCGGGAGAAATCATTTAAGTTCATAAAATAATAAACGGTTTGAGGCTTGTAAACATGATACTTAGAACGGAGGTAAACGGCCAGTTCTTCCAGCCCATAACCACAAGTACCAAAGTTCACCACTTTGATGCTGTCAACGACGAGTGCTTGCAGTTCGGCAGGTGCGGATTCCGATTGGTCAAGTCCCTGGCCAAATGGCACGGAATCGCCAAATAACGCAACCGAGCGAGGGAAATCCGTTTCATTGCTATCATCCCGGAAGCCATGATCATTGATGGCGAGCCGACGGTCTGGCAGTTGTATTTTATAGTTGGGTTTCATCTGGTAAGTCAGGCGAGGGTCGTCGCTGGGGATGTAATAATGCAGCTCATCGTTTTGCTGGGCCTGGAGCTGCGGTGCTACCAGTATTTTGAACAGCACCTGACACCCGATTTCCAAAAGGGCCAGCGCAATAAAAACCCCAATGAAAATGGCGGCCAGCTTTTTTAGGTTGTTTTGCATGGTTGGAGTGGTTCTGTCTGTAACCGGAAGTACAACTCCCGGTTACATTTGCCTATGGAATTCAAAAGTAGGATTTATTAACAGGGAGATAAAAGGATGCCACAAAATAGCGACAAGAATAGGTGAGGGGTTTTTACAAACACGATCGGATCGCCGCCAGGCGATCCGATCGAATACTGAAAAAAGACAAATTAAAACGTGGGACCAATTTTTTCAAGCCCTTATTGTGCGATCTGTTCCCCTTTGCCGACATTAGGTTTCCAGATCAGTTCGGTATTGGTGTTCTGAACCTGTCCGTTCATGTTGAGGTCGGCAGCCTTGTAGCCTGCCTGCACAACGGTCGGCTTCCAATGATTTTCCTTATCTGTGTTCTGAGCCTGTCCGTTCATGCTTGCATCTCCACCGAACAACCCCCAGATGCCTGTTTCCAACTCCTTGAGCGCACCAGTCCCCCAAGTATGGGTGCTGCCGTCCATAAAGTCAAGGAGGAGTGAAAGGTTAGCCAGGTCCTTAGCCGTGCTGGTCATGGCCCCGAGGTGGTTACGGTGGCGTAGTGCCACAAAATGTTTGCCCCTATCGATCTCGCAGGTTTCCACGACGGAGATGCCGTCGAGGTCAACTAAGTCTCCATCCCGTTGTATGAAGGCCATCTTCCATTATGAAGTATTGTAGTTTCCCTGAAGGAACATCTTTATATTGAGCCGTGGAAACCCACCAACCAATTGGAGGTGGCGCCGTCGAGGGTGAAATTCTGCAAAGTACCATCATTGTTGTTGGCCGTGCGGTCTTCAAGGGTGGTTTCCCCTGAATTGTTCCCTCCGCCAACCGCATTCTGGTTGTCGAAGTCGTAATAGGCAATGAGGCCACTTGCTGATGGTGGTAAAACAGCGTCTTTGAAGCCCATAATTTCTTCACTGGTTCGCACTATGTCCCAAATGCGTACCTCATCCAAATCACCTGGTATAGTATTGCCACCACAGATACTACTGCCGATCCTCATTTTGGTAGTATTTGTGAAATCGTAGAAAGACCTCAGGAACGCCATCAACATATAGTTTTACGGGTGATGTATCGGATTAGTGTTTCTTATAAAATATAAAATCGGTAAAATCCAAGTATTTACTGACGTTCCCAAAGCGGAATTGAATTTTAAAAACACTAATTTAATACACTACCTTTTGTTTTATAGTAATCCTGTTCCTTAATTGTATTTTGGTAAGAACCCAGAACCAGAACCAAAAACCAAGTCCCCCTCACTCCAACTCCCTGACCAACTTCCGCATAAAATCTACGCCCTTATCCAATTCTTCTATTGAAATATATTCGTTTGCCCGGTGCGCCTGTTCGATGGAACCTGGTCCGCAGATGACCGTTTCAAATCCAGCATTGGAAAACTGTCCTGCTTCCGCGGCATAAGCGACCGTTCCCAGCGTGTTGTTTCCCGAAAGCCGTTTTATTAAATCTACGACAGACAAATGATCGGGTGTATCGAGGGGCGGCACGAGGGGATGTATTTCAGTAGTCTTGATTTTTGCATTCGGAAACCGTTTTTGCAAAACCAATTCCCGTTCTCGGCAGTGTGCCTCAAAATCAGTGAGAACATCCTCAATGTTGACTTTAGGGATATTTCGGACATCCCATTTAAAGGTGCAGCGGTCGGCTACCACATTGACGGCGATGCCCCCTTCCAAAATTCCGATATGGATGGAAGTGTGATCTGGAACAAAGCGCTGGTCGGTAACTCCATGTTCAATCAGGGTATCCATTTTCTTTTCTAGCCACATAATCAATCGGGCTGACTCGTGGATGGCACTCACTTCTTTTCTGATGCCACTGCTGTGCCCTGCCGAACCATATACCGTAGTTCCATAATAGACTATTCCCTTTTGTCCTACTATCGGTTGCATCAGCGATGGCTCTCCAATAATGGCGTATTTAGGTTTTTCTTCGTAAAAATCCTTGATTGCATTGGCGAGAATACTGCCTTGCAGACAACCGATTTCTTCGTCAAATGAAAAAGCAAAATAGATGGGCTTTTTTAAGTCAGCCTCTACTATTTCTGATACCGAGGCCAGACAGCAAGCCAAGAACCCTTTCATGTCGCACGAACCACGGCCATATAATTTCCCTTCCTTTTCAGTAAGCTGAAATGGATCAGCATGCCAGTCCTGTCCTTCCACCGGCACCACGTCGGTGTGACCGGATAAGACAACCCCGCCGTCCACGGCTGGGCCAATGCGGCAATGGAGGTTGGCGGATGTCCCTTCCTCATTTGGCACAAGTTGGTATTCGACAGCATAACCATCAAGGTATTTTTTGATGTATTCAAGAATAGGAAGATTGCTCTGTCCTCCAAGTACTGGAAAGCCAACGAGGTCGGCGAGGATTTCTTTAGCTGATTTGTTTTTATTCATAGATTCAGAAAGGATTTTTTTTACTTTTTACTTTTTACTTTTTACTTTTTACTTCCCAACCCCTCACGCTGGCCCCCAATTAATATAAACCGTAAAAAGCAGTACCAGCCACGACACCACTAATATCATGATGACCAGCGGGAATATGAACCGGAGCCAACGATCGAACGGCACTTTGCACATACCGAGCATGGCGATCAGGCCCCCCAGTGATGGGTTGAACAAATTGGTTACGCCATCGCCAATCTGGAATGCGAGGATGGTGGTCTGGCGGGTGAGGCCGAGTATTTCACCCAATGGGATCATGATGGGCAGGGTGGCCAGCGCCTGCCCGCTGCCTGACGGGATAAATAGGTTGATGACCGATTGAATGACAGACATGAAAATGGCAGAAGCGTAAGTCGGCAAAGTAGCGAGTAGGTTGGATAACTGGAATGCCACCGTGTCGCTGATACTTCCCATTTCCATTACTATTTTTATGCTAGTTGCATACCCCACCATGAACGCTCCAGGAGCTACCAAACCGATATATTTGAGGGCTGTTTCACTAAAAGTGTTGCCATCCATGCGGGCGGCAATACCAGTCAGCAAGGCAATGATGATGAAGATGGCAGATATTTCATTTAAGTACCAATGGTAATTGAAAATCCCATACAACATCAGACAAAGACAACCGACAAATATGCCCATCACTAACCAGTTGTTTTTTGAAATGCTGTATTCCGAGATAGGCTTTGACAGTGAAAAACCTTCGGTATCCAAGCCTTTTGAAAGTCCTGAATCTGGATTGTTAGTGATTCGTTTGAAATAACGGACATTATACCAAGCCATCATGCTCAGGCCAATAAAACAAAGCACAGATCGAATCAAAGCTCCTGAAAACAAAGGCATCTCACCGATTTTATGACCAACACCTACGGTGTATGGATTTATGGGGGAAAGGCCAAAACCGACTGTGATTGCCCCAACTGAAATACCCGCTGCCAAAATCAGATCGCCTCCAAGTGCAAGGCTCAGCACTGCGGCAATAGGAACCATGGCAATGTTGTTCTCATAGCCGATTACCACACCCAATAGGCCAAATAGATAGGTCATCATCACAACCATAAAATATTTACGTTTCAGGCCGACCCTGTTTACAACGGTGCCGATAGTATTTTCCACCATCCTCGATTTTTCCAACATACCAAACATGATACCTCCTGCAAGCACCACAAAGATGATTTCGGCGGCAGCCTTAAATCCCAGAGGCAGCGCCCTGAAAATACCGAACACACCAACTGGCGTAGGTGCAATTTCCTGATAAGAACCTGGGATCACCCGTTGGCGGCCATCGACCAATTCCCGCTCATAAGTTCCAGCCGGAAGCAGGTGACTTAGAATGGCCGTAAAAACGATGATCCCAAAAAGCAAGACGACTGGGTGGGGGATATAATCAAACCATTTTTTCTTCGACATGAAAAGAGGTATTGTTGAATTGAGGCGCAATGTCTAGTTTTGACTTTGGAAAACCTAAAGGTAGGTCACGGATTTTCCTTCAGCGCAACACTGTAACCGGAAGTTGTACTTCCACCAGGATTCCTCGGAAGTACAATTTCTGGTTCCTTTAATTGTGCAGTTCTTTTGGATTTAGAAAAACCCTATATTTGGACCAAGAAAACAGTACCAATTAATATAATCATGACTCGATCCATCTTCTTATTTATCCTCTCTGGCATCCTTTCCATTGTCACTTTTTATTTTAAATCAGAACATAGTATTGATTATCATTTTGTGATACCGGTTGGTTTGTATTTCATTGCAGCCACCCTTTTGGCTTTTCGCCCAAGAGTGGAAATGAAAGAAAAATTATTATTTGTAGGCTTGGCGTTGCTTGTTTGGTTGGTATTGTTTTCCGTTTCTTTTAACCTTTTGTTTCCCATTATTGCCCCTATTTCGGGAGCGCTTGGGGCTTGGGTTGTTTGTATTTTATGCGGGAAGTATCTGGAAATTGAAATTCCTAAGAAATGGCCGGTTATCCTTAGTGGATTTATTGCCACGTTATTGGGATTGCTGTTTATGGTAGCAGTAAAAAAACTTCAAGAAGAGACATTCCCCATCGTTTTGAATGCAGGTGTCATTACTGGTTTGTGGCAAGTTGGTGTTGGTTGGCAACTGTTAAAGTCGCAAAAAGATTAAGATGTGACAGGTTGTTTTTACAATTAGGCAATGCCAAGCCATTTGTCACAATTGGAATAAGGAAATGGATTATTTATGAAAAGGGTCCCACCCGATAAACCGTTAAACCATTCAAACCACACATATGCTAAACAAATACAGCAAAACCATTACCCAAGACCGCACCCAGCCTGCGGCACGGGCCATGTTATTTGGCATCGGCCTGACAGACGATGACCTGAAAAAAGAACAAGTCGGCATCGTGAGCATGGGGTGGGAAGGCAATACCTGCAACATGCACCTGAACGACTTGGCCAAAGTGGTTCAGGAAGGTGTTCGGGAGAATGATCTGGTGGGATTGGTTTTCCACACCATTGGCGTGAGCGATGGCATTTCCATGGGCACTGATGGCATGAGGTATTCCCTGCCGCGACATCATTGCCGATTCCATAGAAACAGTATGCGGAGCACAGCATTACGATGGCCTGATTGCAGTGCCTAGTTGCGATACGAACATGCCTGGCAGTATCTTATTCAAAGTAAAATGTAACTGCCTTGTTTGGCAAGGTTATTATACTTATTTTCGTGCTTTCTGATATAAGAATATACTTAAGGTGTGTATAAGCACCTACTCCCAATCCAGTCTATCTTTCTTTCCCATTACCGAGTTTAAGGTAAAAAATAAACGATTAGTGTAACTCACACTTTAAGGTTATGTCTTTCAATCTCTATTTAACAAATTATCAATCTCGTGAAAATGAAAAGAATTATTACTAGTCTTGCTACTTCCTTGCTCTTATTAGTAGCTTTCAACCAATCAAGTTTTGCCCAATGTTTTGAAGTTGGATCTCCGGTCGCGCAATTGACTCCAATCCTTAAAAATCCCATAGGTTTTTGTCCAGGTATTGCTCAGGCAGCAGCTGTATGTGATTGCCCTACAGGTTTTGTGGCAGTAGGCTATGAAGGAGAAGAAGGTAACGTTTATGGGGCAATGGTACTGAGCCAGTTTACCTTGAGGTGTAAGCAGTTAAATTCAGATGGTACTTTAGGAGCTACTGTAAGTGTAACTTGTGCAAATGGGACTGCTAATGGTAATACACCAGATGGGCCGGTCGATGCTGCATTAAACGAAGCACTTGTCGGCTTAGAAGTGAGAATAGGCTGTGCCATGGACGCCATCATGGGCGAGTCTAAGCTCATCACTGACGTTGCGCTGGGTTTACCAAATACCACCAGTAATTCTATGACTGGCATAGGCGGGACAGGCGGTTCACCTCAGCCAGTCATGTATGTACCCAACGGGAATGTGATCGTTGGGATGCAGACCTACGTCGAACCATTAAACCAGCCAAATGGAGCGATAGGCATAACTGCAGGTGTGGCATGGCGGTATGCACCGATACTTACAGTGGCTTGCCCAACTATGTGTTCAGTTGACGGTATTTCGACAGGCAATCTCTCTACTTGTGATGATAATGGCACTCCCGCTAGTTCAGACGATACGTTCACAGCTGATGTAACTGTGACTTACTCTGCTGTTCCAGCAAGTGGTACTCTTGACTTGAGTGGAGATGGCACAGCTTCAGTTGCAGTTGGTTCTTTGGCAACAGGAACACATACTTTTTCAGGTGTTTCTATGAGTGCTGATGGAACGGCGATAAGTTTAGCCGCTACTTTTTCAGCAGATGCTGCTTGTACTCTGACAAATAGTAATGCAGGAACTGCACCATCAGCTTGTTCCGCTACTACCAGTTGTGCAGTTACCAATATTGTTTCAACAAATATCTCTGCATGTGATAATAATGGTACTACTGGGCTTGTCTCTGATGATACATTTACAGCAGATGTGACTGTTACATTTGAAAATGCTCCTGCAACTGGAACTCTTAACCTTAGTGGCGATGCAACGACATCAGTTGCAGTTGGTTCGATTGGAGCAACGTCTCATACATTTAATGGAGCAACGATGTCTGCAAATGGAGGGCCGATTGGAATTACAGCTTCCTTTTCAGCAGATGCAGGCTGTATTTTTTCTAAAAGTAATACTGGCCAGGCACCGAGCCAATGTTCTGTCACTATTCCCCCTGGAAGTATTCCAACTATGTCAGAATGGGGATTGATTCTATTTGCATTGATCATTTTCACTTTCAGTGTTGTGTTTGGTACGCAGCACCAACAAAAGTTGGCAATGGGTGGCAATACTTCAAGTAGTGCTAAAATGCAGAAGTCATTTGACAAGAAGCTTTATTTCAAAGTGCTTCCTTATGTCTATCTTGCTTTTGTAGTGATTTTTGCTACAGCCATATCATTGTTCGGATATGAGTTGACTAGTGCTGATGTTCCAGGAAGTTTATTGTCAGGATTAGTAATGGCTTATTTGATAAGTTTCGTTATGAATTCGACATCGCAAAACAAATAAAGATCGGTCTCGTATCTTAATTATAGAAACGGGACTGCTTTCTATAGTTTTTGAAAAACAAAAGAGCGCAGTAACAGATCCTTGTTTGTTATTGCGCTCTTTTTAATTGTGCATCCCAATGCCACCGAATAAAAAGAAACGACCTAAAAAAGGGAAACAAAAAAACAGGTCTATCAATCTGAAACAGCAGGTAAATCAGTTTTTTCAAGATCGACACCCGATCCTGAAATTCTTACTGGGTTTTATTGGTTGCATGGTTCTCTTCTACCTTTTCTATTATTCTTCTTTGTATAAAAATTATTTGGAAGTGCCATTTTTGGAGATGCAGGCTAGGATTAGCAATGTCTTCCTTATGCTACTTGGTCATGACACAGTTGTTTCCAATGCAATAATTTCCAGCAATCAATTTTCTGTCAACATCAAGAATGGTTGCGATGGATTGGAAGCAATCGCAATATTCGTGAGCGGGATCCTGATCTTTCCAGCCTCTATGAAGCTCAAACTACGGGGCATATTATGGGGAGGTATTACGCTCTTTATTTTGAATCTATTTCGCATAGCAGGATTATATCTGATTGGACTTTATTTTTCGCCTACCGTTTTTGAAATCATGCATGTTCAGGGAGGATTTATAATATTTACCATGATCAGTGTGATCCTTCTATTTGTTTGGATAAATTGGGTTTCGAAAAAATCTCAACAATAGAATTGTTATGCAATCGATAGCCAAAGCAGCTTTAAAATATTTTGGGTTTTTCATTCTCCTTTATGGAGCTATGACGCTTGTCAGCCTCATACCTTCAGTGGGTGCAGCATGTAATACTGTCTATCGGACTCCAACGGAATCAATACTCCAGGCCTTGTTTTCAAAAGCTTATCTTCAATTAAAAGAGGTTGAGGATAACCCTAACATTATTAGAGCAGAGTTCGCATCAAAAGAAATAGTGAAGCAGCAAACCGAGGATGCTCGTCTTTCTGGGAAAACAAAAGCCTCAATTCAAGGGAAAGATTTCGAAATTAGCTTTTATAATTTATTCCTCAGTTTTTATCTCTTTCTTGTGGCATTGATTTTATTGTCACCATTGACTAAAAAGGAAAAAGCAGTTGGCTTATTTGTGGGCATGGTGCTATACTATTTGTACACCGTTTTCAAAATGTACCTTGCCTTGTTAAGCCATTTCAATGAACCTGAAATTGCCATCTACCACACTGGGAGTGGCACTTTGAATGTTGCCCAGTCTATATTATTTTTTATGACATTGGGTACCAATGTCTTGGTCGTGCTTGTTATTTGGGCATGGCTGGTATTCAGGAAGAACAATTGGAAAGATATGTTGATCTCAACTACTTATAGATTTAGAAATGCAAAGTGAAAACCTTATTGCTTGAGTAGTGATTCAGAAGAAATTTCATCAAAACAGTGGATTAGTAGTCGGAGTTTGTGGCACCTGTACACTAATCACTTACATTCGTTTCACGGGTCAGAAAATAGAACAGTTTGATTTCACCTCTTCCGCGGCACGGTTGAAAAATGTTGCCCGAAATATGCCATTGCAAATCACCCAGAATTTTTCTCATTGTTTTTTCTGAACCTCCAAACCAAATTGTAAAAGAAAGCCAAAAGGTGTCACCATTGACCCGCTCTGAGAATCAAAACCACGTAATTGGTCAGAGAACCTTTAATTTTAACCCTTCTTTTGTAATTTGAGAATCAAAACCTTTTACGATGCGCTTAAACGAAGAAGACTACTACCAATACCTCCGCTTGAACCATGCCCTCCTCCTATTTGTCGGACAAGGAAAGGATTGGGTATCGAAAACAATGACGGTTGATGAGTTTTTAGAAGTGGATGATGTTCAGTTGAAATTCAAATGCCGTGAAGCCTTTCGCAATACCCCTGGCCTCATTGAAAAATTTGTAAAGAAAAACCCGTCGCAGTTGCCGGAAGAAGACCTTGGCATAGTGAAAGGCTTCCAGCACATGGTATCCGGCCAGTTTTTCATTTCAAAATACCTGAAAGAACATGCAATTTTTATTCAAGATGAATATGTGTACGGGGTGTTGGCACTGAGCGACCCAATTGAGCACGTGACCCAGTACGCCTCTTTGCCGACGATGGTAGATGCTGTGTTATTGCCATTCAAGGGGAAAATCGTTTATGATGGCATTATCCAGCCATACAACATCCGTTTTGGGAGTGGTTACCGTTCTTCTTTAAACGATGTTTACCGAAAGGCGAAAGCAAAATATGGGATCATCACTTCACTTCCGTTCCATGGAAACGAAGCCTGGACAGGTAAAACCCCTGATGAACAGCTTGGCTATTTTATGGGTACGAAGGCCAACCGAGAAGAATTTGAAGATAAAATCGAAGTACTGCTCCGCAAGCACCCTGAATTGGTCCCTGCGTACCAACGGACATTGGGGAAAATCCATTCTACCCAGTATAAACGAAAGTTCAAAACCTTGGGCTTGGCAAAGGCTTGGTATGCCATACTCGAAGGCAACCTCATCAGCAGTGCCCTGAAAAAACCGGATTTGGAGAAAAACCTAAAAGGCTTGCTGCCAAAAGAAAAGCAAGATTGGGTGTTTGTCTTTCGGATGTAGGAAATTTGAATAACAAGCGAATTACCCCTTTCGTCAAATGTGGGTTTTCAGAATTAATATGAATCTTGGGCAATTCCCGTGGAAGTCAGGACTGGATTTCAATTTAGTTCGGGACTCAATTCTCCATTTTCCATTTTCAAAAAAAAACTATCCCTACCTAACTTTAGGTACACCCCTTCCACTCTTCATTACTTCCATTTTCCCCACAAATCAGTATTGTAAAACGAATAGGCAGGTTCTACTTTTGCACCGTTATTTTAATTTAGTCTAAATTGGCACAAAGATGAAAAACTTTACAATACACATCCTCTTTATCTTATTCTTCCAAACCTCTTTTTTGGCATTCGGCCAAACGGGCCGCATTGATGGCACTATTTTATTGACCGATGCAGCAACGCCTGTCGAGGGGGCTTATGTTTACCTGGACGGCACCAGCATTGGCGCCGTCACCAACCTACAAGGGACATTTGTGATGAATGGTGTGCCTGTCGGCAAATACGACCTCATTGCCACGGGGCTGGGGTATAAAACAGCGGTACTCGCTATAGAAGTGGAAGAAGGCCGGAGCAGCCCCTTCCAACTGCAAATGGAGGAATCGGTGATGGGTCTGCCCCCTGTCGTGGTGCAAAGCGTTTCCCTTACGGGAGGCCTGGCCGGGCTGAAAGACATCCCCGGTTCGGCGCATTATCTTTCGCCGCTTGACCTGGAGAAATTCAGCTACACCGACATCAGCCGGACGTTGCGGGCAGTGCCTGGCGTCAATTTGCAGGAAGAAGATGGATTCGGCCTCCGGCCAAATATAGGCCTGCGGGGCACTGGCTCTGAACGTAGCTCTAAAATTACCGTGATGGAGGATGGTGTGCTGTCGGCTCCGGCACCTTATGCAGCACCTGCCGCTTATTATTTTCCGACCATTGGTCGAATGCAGGCGGTTGAAGTACTGAAAGGCAGCAGCCAGATCCGCTTTGGACCGTACACCACCGGTGGAGCGATCAACCTCATTTCCACGGCCATCCCCGAAAATTTTTCTGGCAGAATGCACCTTCTTGGAGGCAGTTTTGGCAACCGTAACCTCCACGCCTATGCTGGCAATTCCCACCGTAATTTTGCTTATCTGGTGGAGACCTTTCAGTACCAGTCGAATGGTTTTAAAAAATTAGAACGTGGTGACGAAACGGGTTTTGACAAAAAGGACTATCTCGCTAAATTCCGTCTGAATACTGGGCCAACGGCCAAAATATATCAATCGTTAACCTTTAAGGTCGGCCAATCGGAAGAGACTTCCAACGAGACCTATCTTGGCCTAACGGACGAAGATTTTACTGCTTCTCCCTATCGCCGATATGCTGCTTCACAAATGGACGAAATGAACACCAGTCACGAGCAGTATTCGCTTCGGCACATCATCCAGGTTTCTAAAAACATTGACCTGGTCTCCACTGTTTATCGCAACAACTTTCACCGCAATTGGTACAAGCTCGACAAAGTGGTGACGGCAGACGGACAGAAAACAAAAATCGCCACCTTGCTAGACAACCCTGACGAAAATGCCGAGGCATACGGAATTCTCACGGGCGAAACCAGCATCAGCGATGGGGCACTCCAAGTAAAAGCCAACAACCGCAGCTATTTCTCTGAGGGTGCGCAGACTGTACTCAGCTGGCGTTTCCAGACAGGTAATATCCGTCACAAGCTCGATCTTGGAATCCGATATCACCATGATGAAATAGACCGTTTCCAATGGGTCGATGCCTATAAAATGGATGATGGCACGATGGAACTAACAAATGCTGGGGTTCACGGTACGGAAAGCAACCGGGTAGAAACGGGCAAAGCACTCGCCACTTATTTACAGTACAAATTAAAGGTTGGTAGTTGGACCTTCATCCCTGGACTACGCCATGAAAACATCGAACTTGAAAGGGAGGACTATGGGAAAAGCGACCCAGAAAGGCTTGGCACCGATCTTACTGCCAGGAGTAATCAAGTAGGCGTTTGGATACCCGGCATCGGCGTTGATTACAAATTTGATCCATATACAAGCGTGTTTGGTGGTGTCCACAAAGGGTTTTCACCTCCTGGCACAAGGGAGGGAACCAAGCCAGAAGAAAGTACCAATTATGAACTGGGTGTGCGTTATCAGAAGAGCAAACTGTCCGGGCAGGCTGTTGTTTTTTACAACGATTATAACAACTTATTGGGGGCTGACTTGGAAGCCGCAGGCGGTTCTGGTTCGGCAGAACTGTTCAACGGGGGAGAGGTAAGTACAAAAGGTTTGGAGTTTCAGGTGTCTTATGATCCATTGTCCAACGAAAGTGGAGGGTGGGGGATGCCGCTGACTTTGGTCTATACTTATACAGATGCAGCCTTCCAGAATGGGTTCGAAAGTACGTTTGAAGGCTGGGGCACAGTTGAGGTGGGTGATGAACTTCCTTACCTTGCCAACCACCAGTTGACTTTGCTACTGAACGTCAACAGCCAAAAATTCAATTTCAACCTGAGCGGCCGCTATCAAGATGCGATGCGCACCCAAGCTGGACAAGGCTCCATCCCCGACAACAAAAAGACTGATGCTTATTTCATCATCGACCTGAATGCCAGCTACTTTGTCCATAAAAATGTGGCATTGTTTGGCAGTCTAACCAACATGACAGATAAGGTATACGTGGTAGCTCGCCGCCCAGCAGGCCTGCGGCCTGGCATGCCGAGGGCATTTATGGGCGGGTTGAAAGTGAATTTTTAGGGAAGTGGTTTTTATGTAAATCGATAATTGAATTGTTGATTTACATAAAATTGACGACTAGTACTTTTGGTAGTTGTTTGGCCTCATTGGTCGGCTATGAAGTTATTTTCGGGCTTTAATAATTTTAGAGTTCACCCCCCAATAGTCGCCATAGACTCCGACACCGGCAATCCAAATTGATTCCTTTTTTCCTCTGCCTCAAACCCATCCTTTGCCCTGTTTCTCAAGGCCTCCAAGAGGGCCGTTTTCAGATGCTCATCATCACCCCCTTCCCGTATCAAATTTTTCAAATTAAAAACCCCGTCGTCATAAAGGCAGGTTTTGAGCATGCCCTGTGGCGTGAGCCGGATGCGGTTGCAAGTGCCGCAGAAGAGGCGGGAATATGCAGCAATGATGCCGACAGATCCTTTGAAACCGGGGATTTGGTAATTGAAAGAGGTAGAACTCGGTGCATCTTCTAATTTTACAATATTGGGATATTTCAATTTGATGTGCTCCAATATTTGAAGATAGGCCCAGGCATGATTTTTATCGCTTGCGCCACTGCCATTGAACGGCATTTCCTCAATGAACCGCACGTCCACGGGATAGTCTTTGGCCAATTCTACCATTGGGATGAGGTCATCCGTATTGCGGCCGTTCATTACCACACAATTGATCTTGGTGGGCATGTCGTTTTCCAGCAATTCATGGAAAGTCTGCATGACTGTATCAAAAGAATCCCGGCGGGTTATTTCAAAAAAACGCTGCGGATCAAGGGTGTCGAGACTGAGGTTTACGGAAGTGATGCCCATGGCTTTTAGCTTTGGGACGAGGCGACCCGTTAAGGTGCCGTTGGTGGTGATGTTCAATATATCCAACCCTTCTATTTGCAGCAAGCGTTCCAAGAATTCCATCATGCCCTTCCGCAAAAATGGTTCGCCGCCAGTGATTCGGACTTTATTGATGCCCAGGCCGACCATCAATTTCACCACCCGTTCCATTTCCTCGTAAGTCAGTAGTTCTTTTCTCGGCAAATAATCAATCCCTTCTTCCGGCATGCAATAAAAACACCGTAGATTGCAGCGGTCGGTAACGGCCAGCCGCAGGTAATTAATAGGTCGTCCGTGATTGTCGTAAAGCATTTTTAATGATGAGTGCAGAATGAAAAATGATGAATCTTATGCAATATCGGAAACCTGTGGGATTTGATGTTGTTTTTTGATGAAATAAAATTTTGGGGGTGACACCTTTGCTTGGGGTGAGTGGATGGAAAGGCATTGCCTCTATATACTCAGAACAGAGGTAATATTTTGCCACCTGCTCGCGCTGCACAAAGGCGGCATCCCAATAGGCAATGACCTGCCCAAATATGTTCGATCCACAGCAAATACGCACGCATTTCCCAATCTTCTCGCATCGCCCTGAGTTGATTTACCTCGACAATGCTGCGACCACTCAAAAGCCAATTTCTGTCATCCGGGCAATCTCGGATTTTTACGAAAAAGAAAACACAAACGTCCATCGGGGTATTTATGAAATGGCTGCAAGTACGAGTCAGAAATATGAGGAGGTACGGCAAAAAACAGCCGACTTTATTGGAGCTGCAAAAAAAGAGGAAATCGTTTTTACAAGCGGCACAACGGCCAGTATCAACTTGGTTGCCCAGTCTTTTTTGATCCCCCGTTTGGAGACAGGTGATGAGGTAGTCATTTCGATGATGGAGCACCATGTCAATCTCATTCCTTGGCAACAAGCCTGTAAATTAAAAGGTGCTAAATTGGTTGTTGCTCCAATAAACAAAGCAGGTGAACTTGACCTTAAAATTTTTAAAAGCTTACTTTCAGAAAGGACAAAATTGGTGGCAGTCACCCATGTTTCAAATACGCTTGGAACGATTAACCCCATTGGGGAAATACTCGAAATGGCCCATAAAAGGGATATTCCTGTTTTGGTGGATGGAGCACAAAGTGCAGCCCATTTTGATATTGATGTGGAGGCATGGGATGTGGATTTTTTTGTTTTCTCCGGGCATAAAATGTATGGCCCGACCGGAGTAGGGATTTTGTATGGAAAGGAAGAACATTTCACAAAAATGCTGCCCGTCCATTTTGGGGGAAACGCCATCCGGGAGGTACGGTTTGAGGAAACGGTTTTTGCGCTGCCGCCCCGTTGCTTTGAGCCGGGGACGCCCAATATTGCAGGGGTAATAGGATTTGGACAGGCCATTGATTTTGTCAGCTCGTTTGACAAAAAGGGAGTGAAATATCATTTACAGCGATTGACAGAATTGGCAACCGAAAAGCTTCAAAAAGTAAAAGGGGTGAAAATTGTTGGTACGGCAAAAAACAAAAGCCCGGTGATTTCCTTTACTTTGGGGAATGTCCATCCGCACGATGTCGCTACTTTTTTGGGCGCTGAAAACATTGCAGTGAGAGCGGGGCATCATTGTACCCAACCATTGATGGATTTTTATAAAATCCCGGGGACATCAAGAATTTCTTTTGCCATTTACAATACAATGGAAGAAGTTGAAAGAATGGCAATAGTTATCAAAGAAATACAACGATTTTTTAATGGACGATAAATTAAAGGAATTATATAAATCAGTGATTTTAGAACATGACCGATCACCGTTCAATTATAATAAAAATGAATCTGCCGAGCATATAATACAAGCATATAATGAAATATGCGGTGATCGGTTTGATATATTTTTTGACGTTAAAAACGGTGTAATTTCCAATATATGTTTTCATGGATATGGTTGTGCGATCTCAAAAGCGTCCACTTCTATTTTGATTAAAAAAATAAAAGGTCAGCCAATTGATGATGCAAAAAAAATAGTTGATTTATTTTTAAATAATATTATTGTAAATAATAGCAACGAAATTAAGGATGAAGAATTCACCGCCTTTTCAGCAGCCAGAGAATTTCCTGCCCGGCTGAAATGTGCGACATTGGCCTGGGATGAAATGAATAAATTTTTAACGGTGAATGGTAAGTAGGTGAACTCAAATAATCGACACTTTTGGCGGCCTCTTTTTCCGCCATACTTTGTTAAAAAAAATGACCGTAGCTATGGCTATGCTAATTTTTTTTGCCTTGTCTGACGAAAAAATAACCTCGTCAAAAGTGTCGA
>JAJCYI010000225.1 GCA_029263015.1 Saprospiraceae bacterium
GACACATTTTTGAGCAGCTCTTTTTCCGATATACTGTGTTAAAAAATAATTCCGTAGCTGGGCTATGCAATGATTTTTTGCCTTGTCTATCGAAAAAATAGTTCACTCAAAAATGACGATTATTTAAGTCAAGGTACTTAGTCTTTCACAAATAACAAATTGGAATACGAAAAAATCTTTTTCCTCCTGAAAAACGAATTTTTTAAGCCCGTAACTGGGGCTATGAACTGAAAAAATTAATTCCTCAGAAGGAAAAATCTAATTTTCATATCCTCAATTCTTATTTATGAACAAGACTAATAAACTTGGAATGTATAATTGTGTTACTTTTGTGGAATAAATCTAAATAAGCATGGGACTTCAAGCAACTGGATTAAGTAATTTACAAATTGAGCTTTTGAAACTTTATTCGAACAATCTTCCTGAAAAGCAATTGCTCGAAATAAAGCTGTTGCTGGCAAATTACTTTGCAGAACAAGCAACCGAAGCAATGGACAAAGTTTGGGCGGAAAAAAACCTCACGGAGCAGGACATGATAAACTGGACAAATGAACACAACCGTATTAAAAGTCGTCCTTGACATCAATATCCTAATTGCAATCATCGGCAGAAAGTCCCCGTTTCGCTGGATTTTTGATTGCATCCTCCAAGGCCAAATAACTCTTTGCATAACTACCGAAATATTACTCGAATACCGTGAAATATTGGAAAGAAAGAACGGCAGGGAGGTTGCTGAAAATGTGGTGAATTTCATTATTGCAAATCCTAACACCAAAAAAACTGAAGTATTTTATAACTTCCTTTTGATTACCAAAGATGAAGATGATAATAAATATGTTGACTGTGCAATAGCATCTGACGCTGTTTGCTTGGTCTCGAATGATAGCCATTTCAAAATTTTAAATAAAATCTCATTTCCAAAAGTTCATTGGCTTACATTGAGTGAATTTGAGGAAAAATATAAACCGCTATTAATTAATTAAACATGGATACCGCAACCACATCCCCCGTGATGTTATACACCGAACAAACCCCAAATCCAGAATCGCTCAAATTTGTGACCAACCGAATGTTGTACCGAGGCACAGCAGATTTTAGGGTAGAAAGCTTGGCCCGGGACTGGTCGCCCTTGGCCACAGCACTGTTCGACCTTGCTTTTGTGAACGGCGTTTATATCACCAATAATTTTGTGACCATTACAAAGGAGTTCAACTATGAATGGGCAGACATCATGCTCAAGTTGAAAGATTTTATCAAAAAGTATGTGGAAGAAGGTGGTGAAATCATCAAAGATGGCTTTGCGGACGAAATGGCAAAAAACCAAGCCAAGCAAGCCGAAGAGCAGTTCACAGGTGAAGATGGTGAAATAGCAAAAAAGATCAAGGAACTCATCGACACTTATGTGAAACCTGCTGTCGAAATGGACGGGGGGAATATTGAGTTTAAAGCTTTTGACAAAGGAAAAGTGTATGTCGTCATGCAAGGCTCTTGCAGTGGCTGCCCCTCCTCTTCCGTTACCTTAAAATCAGGAATCGAAGGTATGCTAAAACGCATGGTGCCAGAAGTAGAAGAAGTTGTTCAGGAAATGGGGTAAGCGAAAATGGTGATTGATAATTGATAATTGATAATTGATAATTGATTTTATTCATAAACACCTAACAATGTTTCGATTGCGATAATCAATTTTTATTTCGGCGAATTTATCATATAAAAAGGGTGTCTTGTTCTGAATACAAGACACCCTTTTTAATTTCTAATTTCTAATTTCTAATTATCAATTATCAATTATCAATTATTTAATTCCCCCCCAAAATCAACGGCAACCCTCCATCGCCGCCACCAACTACGATGACTTTAGTGTTCGGTGACTCCGCTAATTTTATGGTCGCTTCAATCCCTTTGTCTTTTAAGATGTTGCTAGTCAAACTGGCATTCAATATCCGGTTGGATTCAGCCTTACCTCTCGCCTGTATAATTACCCGTTCAGCTTCTTTGCTCTCTTGCTGGAGGATGTATTCGTATTTTAAAGCTGCTTGTTCGGCCTGTATTTTTTCCTCAATGGCATCTACTACCCTAGTGGGCAAGGCAATATCGCGGATGAGGGTGGCTTTCAAAGTAATGAAGTTTTTGATCAGGCTGGATTCTATATCTTCTGTAATCATCGCTTGCACTTCTTCCCGCTTGGTGGAGTACAATTCCTCCGGCTGGAAGCGGCCAATCACTTTACGCACAGCCGCCCGTACTTCCGGACGCACGAGCGAGTTGAGGTATTCTTTGCCAAAATTTTCGTGCAGGTCGCCAATTTCGCCAAAAGTCGGGTGTACACGGACAGTCACGTCCACGTTAATGTTCAAGCCATTGCTGGAGAGTACTTCCATTTCCTCTTCCAATTGTTTCTCCCGCACATCATAAACGTACATGTTGTTCCAAGGTGCAATGACATGAAACCCTGGTTGATATATATTGCCTTTGTCCAATCCTGTTGAAAATGGGCGGAAGATCACACCTCTTTCCCCAGCATCAATGGTCAAGAAAGTAGAACTCGTCAATATCATAAAAAGGAAAAAGCCGACAACGGCAATGGCAATGGTAGGTGCAAATTTCTTATTCATGTTCTGTTTTGTTTTTTGACTAGCAAAAAGGCAAAATTTGGGTTTAGGCATTTACAAATCTAACTTTCGCTTATGTTCATTATTGTTTCTAAAAACACAATTTGGTGAGACCTTACTTTTTACTTTTGCCTTCGTACTTTTTATTTTACTAAATCAATGTCGTAAAGCTAATGAATTTAACGGAAGAAATGTTTTCGATTATTGATAAATGCCCGAATATAAAAGACAACCATCCTGAAAACTTCTGCGATCTTTGCGTTGAAGTTGTATAGACTTTTTATGAAAACAAGTATTTCTGTAAATTTTCACCCGTGCAATTTTTCCATCTCTACATCCTATGCTACCTTTTTTGCCTGAGCGGTCATTTGGCTTCAGCACAGGTTAATTTCCCAGAACCCCTTGCCGAACCAGTAAAATTAGCCCCAGTAAAATTCCTTTCACTTGAACCAGCTTCTACTTTCGACAAAAGAAGGTTTTGGGCAAGTGCCAGTACGGGGGCAGCCCTATACACCACCGCATCCATAGCGATGTGGCATGCTTGGTACCAGGACTACCCCATAACCGGGTTTCATAGTTTCAACGACATGAAAGAATGGCGAGGTATGGACAAGGCCGGCCATTTCCACGCAGCGTTTGTCCAAACCAATTACACTTTCCAGGGTGCACGATGGACAGGAATGAAGCGGCGCAAAGCCATGTGGACTGCCGCTGGGGTTGCATTTGGGATTCAGGCAACCATTGAAGTCATGGATGGTTTTTCTGAAAAATGGGGTTTTTCTGCTGGTGATCTGGCATTCAATACTTTGGGGATTGGTCTTTTTATGGCGCAGGAAACAGCTTGGCAGGATCAGCGCATATTATTAAAAGTTTCGAGTACGCAACCCAACTATCCGACTACTCCAATTTACTCAGTAGATGGGGGACACCAAAGCAGCCTCAAGGAAAGGGCAAACGAACTGTATGGGAGTGAACCGACAGAGACGTTTTTGAAAGATTATAATGCAATGACCATCTGGGCTTCGTTCAACCCACGTTCATTTATGAGCAATGAAAATGGTAGGTTCCCCCAGTGGCTCAACCTTGCGATTGGGGTAGGTGCAAACAATATTTATGGGGGTTTTGGGAATACCTGGACTACCCAGGAAGGCATCGAATTTGTCCTTGACAAGGACGCTTATCCCCGCCAGCAACAATTTTACTTTGCTCCCGATATTGACTTGAGTCGCATTCCAACTCGCCACCGCTGGCTGAAGGTAGCACTTGGTGTATTGAACTGGATCAAAGTCCCTTCGCCCATCTTGGAATTCAACTCGAACGGGAAGATGGTTTTCCATCCTTTTTATTGGTAAAAAAAATGAGTAGATTTGTCACCCGAAGGCTTGGAAAACAAATAAAATTTTGCTTTTTTCGCAAGACCTTATAAATAATAATCGCAAATTACCCCTTCTGCAAAATTTTAAAATAAAAAAATGGCTATTAGGGGTTGACTTTTAATAAAACAATTAAAACTTTTGCAGTACAAAAATGTATAGTAACTGCAAATTTTAGATGCAGTCAAATTGTAAACCCCATTAAAAATCAATTATTAACCAAAATCGAAAGTAATTAATGGCAAACAAAACCACTAATCATATTAATAGGTACTCAGATAAACACCTAGAAGAATTTAAGGTAATTCTTGACAAGAAGCTGGTCAAAGCTCAAGATGAATTAAAATACTATGAAGAACAAATCCTTGAGATAACCGCCAACAGTGGCGACGACCACGGGGGGGATTGGATGGACGACAGCAATACCAACAATGACATGGAGTTCCTGAACGACATGGCCATCCGCCAAAGGAAACTCATCAATGACGTCCAAAATGCGCTGGTCAGAATCGAGAACAAATCTTATGGCATTTGTGTCGTTACTGGCGATCTCATCGACAAACGCCGCTTGAAGGTGCAGCCCATCGCAACAAAAAGTGTTGCCGTGAAAAATGCCAGGCCAGCACCAATACCAAAGCACAACCGAAGTATAAAATAAGATATTCTGGGCAGGAATTGTTGTGGATAAACGGAGATTGAGGCTGCGCCCAAACCAAACAGATACTCACTCGAACTCCATCCGACCATATGTCGGACGTAAAGAACCACCTCTAGGGTGTCGGGCAACCTATAACAATTCCTCCTATCTCCATGCCGGGCACCCTTTTTTAGTTTTGAGTTGGTTTGTTATTAAGTTAGAGGGTTTCTGAGTTTACATTACCTGAAAAGCCTAAAAACACATTCTCCAACCACACAACCGACTGATTTTCAACGCCTTGATTGCCCCGCTCATCACTCTCAACTCATCACTTAGCTACTATCTCAACTTCTCCAAATCCACTTTTCCCAGCATCAGCCTAATCCAGAAAAGAGGATTCAATGCCTTTTTGCGCACTTCCAAGTCGATATACATCAGTGAAATGAGGTCAATCAACGTTCGGTTGCGAGACACCCAATTAGCGGTCAGGTTGACCAACCAGGGTCTGGCCATCATTTTTTGCAAACTGTAACTAAGCTGCATTTCTTTGCCCAGCACTCGGGCCACCCTCACATCATACGCTTTCATAAATTGAGCGGAAAAGTCATTTTCTGCCAAGCATTCCTGCACCTGTTCAGCGGCGATAAACCCACTGTATATGGCATTGCCGATGCCCTCACCGCTCAATGGATCAATCAAATGCCCTGCATCTCCAACCAACATAAAGTGATCGCCTGATATTTGCCTTTTTTTCGACCCCAAAGGCAGGCCAAAACCTGTGACTTTGCCTTCCAGTTCAGCATCTTTAAAGCGCTCTTTCAAAATTGGGTGGGTACTCAACACCCTGTTCAGGCCATCCCTCAAATTGAATTTTTTACGGCTGATATAGTCGCTGCGCATACCAACACCCACATTCGCATATCCACCTGGGAGGGGGAAAATCCAAAAGTATCCGGGATTGATTTCCTTCAAAAAATGCAGTTCAATGAACCTATCGGGGTGCATGCCTTGAACATTTTTATAATAGGCCCGGACTGCTCCGGCATGGTGTTTTGGGTCTTTTTCCAAACCTGCAAAATGGCGTGAAAAATTGGAATTCGCACCATTCGCCACAATCAGCAGCCGCGCATTTATCTGAAACGCCTTCGTCTTGCTGTAAAGCTGAAAACCTTCCGTCGTTTTTTGGTATCCGTCAATAGCAGTGTTTTCAAAAAAAAGGATGTCCTCCCTCTTTTTAACTTCCTCAATCAGAAAGTTATCAAAGTCTATTCGTTTGCAAACAAAACCCTGCTTGGGGTCATTCTGCACGTCATATTTTGGATGGAATGGAACGTCAATTTCTTTATTGTTGGGAGAGACAAAACGAATACCCCAAATATCGGTTTGCAGGTGGGTAGCAGTTTCAAACTGCTGCATGATAGTGGGATCGATTCGACTGAGAATGGTGGCAGCTTTACCACTAATGGCATCACCACAAATTTTGTCACGGGGGAAAACGGCTTTGTCAACCAGCACGCATGAAATTCCTAAGTGACTCAATTTCAGTGCAGTAGCAGCACCCCCTGGGCCAGCACCAACAATACAGACTTCTGTTTCGATCATTTTGGGTTATTCTAAACTTTAGCTTTCGCCTCGTTCCACAAATCATCCATTTCTTCTAAGCTCATTTCGGTGAGGTTTCTGGGTGCGTTTTTTTCGATGAATTCAAAGCGAGCTTTGAATTTTTTATTCACTCGTTCAAGGGCTGTCTCAGGTTCAATGTCGAGGAAACGGGCATAATTGATGAGTGAAAAAAGCACATCTCCAAACTCTTCTTCTTTTTTCTCTTGCGAAAAATTATTGTCCACTGCTTCCCGTAATTCTCCGATTTCTTCTTCTACCTTTTCCCAAACCTGTTCAGTCGTTTCCCACTCAAACCCAACTTGTGCTGTTTTTTGCTGCATCCGCCAAGCTTTCACCAAAGCCGGCAACGAATTGGGGACACCTTCCAACAGCGACTTTTTGCCCTCTTTCAATTTGAGCTGCTCCCAGTTCTTTTTCACTTCTTCCTCGTCAGCCACTTCAACCTCCCCGTACACATGCGGATGGCGTTTCACCAATTTATCAGAAATACCGTGGAGGGCATCGCCAATATTCCAAGCCCCAAGCTCCTCCGCTATTTTAGCATAAAAAACCATGTGGAGCATAATGTCACCCGTTTCTTCCTTGATGCCATCCAGGTCGCCTTTGATGATTTCGTCGGCCAGTTCGTAGGTCTCTTCAATAGTCAGGTTGCGGAGGCTTTCAGAAGTTTGTTTCCGATCCCAGGGGCATTTTTCACGAAGGTCGTCCATGATTCGCAGCAGGCGGGAGAAGGCTTCCAGTTTGTAGGCTTGGTGAGTTGTACTGGGGCGGGGTTCAATGGTATTCGTTTTTGCAGTCATTTTCGCTAATTTTGCAGCAGAATGAATTTGGGGCAAAGGTAAGTGGACTTTTGACATTAGACATATAGATGTTAGACATTAGAATTCTGAAAATAAATGGCATCTGATTGTCAATGATTCACAAAAATTTTTACGCTACTTCATCCAAAATCTAATGTCAAAAATCCAGTAAACTTACTCATCTGGTCTTTGTTTTGATTTAAAACATTTTTCAAAATGGAATTTCTAAAAGTATTCTTCGCCATATTTTCCTTTTTCCTCTTGGCTTTTGCCATGATTAACATCAGCTATATCATCAAGAAACGCGAGTTCCGTGGCAGCTGCTCGACCAATAACCCAATGTTGAGCGATGAATTTGGCTCTTGCTCCGTATGTGGAAAAACTGCCGATGAAGCTTGTAAAATGCCTGAAGTGGATGGTGGGAAGGGAAATTGAAATTAGAAATTGAGAAATTGCTGGAAACGGAATTTCTCAATTTCTAATTTCCAGTCCCAAATCAAATCGGCAGAAAAATACTGAAAACCGTCCCCTCCCCTATTTTACTCTCCACCGTTATTTTTCCTTTGTGCGCTTTCACAACCTGGTTCACATAACTCAGACCCAACCCAAACCCTTTTACGGTGTGTAAATTTCCAGTTGAAGCACGGAAAAATTTATCAAAAACCAATTTTTGGTCGGAGGTTGAAATGCCCATCCCGTTATCTTTTACCGATAAAATAAAATAGGAATTATCGTTTTCAGTAGCCACCTCAATTCGGGCATTCCTTTCGCTATATTTTAATGAATTGTCCAATAAATTATTCAAGATATTTTTGATGTGAATTTCATCAATCTTTATCTTATACATTGAAGCTGCCAATTTGCAGTTAATTTCTCCAGTATGATGTTTCGACTTCGGAAAAAATTCATTTACGACTTCTTTTATTAAACTATGTAAGTCACACAACTCAAATTGCAATTGTTCTTTTGCGTTTTCAAGGCTTGCCAATTCAAGTACCTTTTCCGTATGCGATTTTATCTTATCATTCTCATTATCAATGATTTGCATAAATTCCCTTACTTTCTCATAATTCCCTTTAATTAAATTTTCTTTTGCCAATTTATTGGAAAGAGCAATCGAAAAAGTAGGCGTTTTTAATTCATGGGTCAGATTGTTTATAAAATCATTTTTAATGGTGTTTAGTTTTTGTTCCTTTTTTAAAATGTTTATTAAAAACGCCAAGCATATTATTATGGCAAGGAGGCATAAAACGGAAGGGATTACCAAATAGTCAAGTTCCCTCAAAAGATAGGCAAACAGGTTTTCTACATCAATATGCAATATTTTTTCACTGAAAAGTTGGTTGGAGAAATAACTCCCCAACGGAATTATATATTCGCCAAAATCGAATTTTTCAGGATTAAGATTATTACTTGAAAATTCTATTTCAGGCTCTGAATGCCGAGAAACGATGGCAAACGAAAACTGGGCGGTGATCTCCACCTCCGCAAATTTATCATTGAGAAAGTTATGCAAGGAATCTGCAAGTATTGCAGCATCTGCTTTGGATGGCTCATCTGCTTTGAGGTGACCGACCAATGCCATGCTCAAGGGGTTCTCTTCGTTTAATGCCTGTCGGATATTGCGCTGCGCCACCAGTGCCCGTTGGTCGAAACGCTGCTTTTCCAGCCTCGCCCCAATCACGAGCAACCGAAACTGCACAAAAGTGAGCCCAGCGATGGCAAAAAGTACGATTACGGCAAGCAGGTTGCGTTTCATTTATTGAGTTTATATAAGGTTGGTTTTCAAAAGTGCGAAAATTTTCCCATCATTGGTTTTTCTAACCAACAATCTTTGTCCATGTCAAATTATCTTTTAGTTTTTCTGGGGGGCGGCCTCGGCAGTATTTGCCGATTCGGCATAGCCCAATGGATGATAACCTATAAATTTCAGTTGCCCTGGGCCACTATTTTGGCTAATGTATTGGCCTGCTTGATATTGGGCATCCTTGTCGGCCTGAACCTGAAAAACAAACTCGGCGGCGCAATGGTCTTTCTCATGATGACTGGCTTCTGCGGAGGATTCAGTACTTTTTCCACTTTTACCAACGAAACATTCCAAATGATGATGACCGGTGATTTGTGGAAAGCAGTAGCAAATATTTTTATAAGCCTTGCAATTTGTTTGATCTCGCTTTTTATTGGAATAAAAATAGTCTCGTAATTCCCATCCCCCATTAACAATCCTTAAAATTCTGTTAATAGAATTTTTCCATTCATCTAAATTTCCCTGCGCTAAAACGAATTCAGCCTAGGTTTGGGCATACTTCCAAGCGGCGCATCACCAAAATCTGCATCTTTGTACCAATCATTTTAAAAGTCAGGAACCAAAACTAAACCGTTTCTTTAAAAGATTGTCAATCAGGGACTTACCACGTCTTTTGAACAGCCATTCCTTTATTTAGAAAACACTAAATGTCACAATTATGGACTACTTAGCTCAGGCCCCGACCCTGCTAAAAGCCTTCTGGTACATTGCCATTTTCACCACCGTCCTGTTCACGGTCTTGATGGCCATGACCTTCGCTGGCGGCGGTGATGTCGAAGATGCGGACTTCGACACCGATACCGATTCAGATCACAGCGGTGGCGATTTTAAAACATTCACTTTCCGCAACCTGATCAACTTCCTTTTGGGGTTTTCCTGGACAGGGATTGCACTGTACAAATTCATTCCGTCACAACTCCTGCTGGTCGTAATCAGCATTGCCGTAGGCGCTTGGTTCGTCTGGTTTTTCTTTATGATAATGCATGCCGTCATCGGGCTTGGAAGAGACCAGACCATTCTTCCAGAAGACTTCATCGGCCACACCGGACAGGTCTATTTGACTATTCCCGGAACGCGCAAGGGCGTAGGAAAAGTACTCGTCAGTGTAGGCGGTTCAATCCGTGAATTTGATGCTATAACAGATGGCAGCCCCATCGACAATGGTCGGGCGATACGCATCAATGAAGTAATTGGAGATAATAAATTGCTGGTTGAAACCATCGTCTAATTACCCAACTGCAAAATGAAAACAAGCCCATTTTACCACCAAAAGACCCAACTCAAAACTCATTACTCAAAACTTTAAAACTTTAATTATGGAAGCCACAATCATTGCTATCGTCGTTCTCGCCTTCGTGGTGGCCGCAACCATCGCTTGGCTCTTATCTCGCTACAAAAGATGTCCGTCCGACAAAATATTGGTCATTTATGGCCGGACCGGGCGGAGTGCCGACGGGCACTATTCATCTGCACGATGTATCCACGGAGGTGGTGCATTTATCTGGCCCGTCATCCAAGATTATGCTTTTCTCGACTTGAAACCCATTTCGATAGAGGCAAATTTGACCAATGCGCTCAGCAAACAAAACATCCGTGTGGATGTACCCTGCCGTTTTACCGTTGGTATTTCTACTGAGGCCAACAACATGAACAACGCAGCCGAAAGGTTGCTTGGGTTGGACAAAAAGCAAATTCAGGATTTGGCACAAGACATCCTTTTTGGGCAATTGCGCCTCGTGATTGCGACCATGAGCATCGAGGAGATCAATTCTGACAGGGACAAATTCCTGGCGAATATCTCAACCAATGTGGAGCAGGAGCTTTCCAAAATCGGCCTGCGCCTCATCAACGTGAACGTCACCGACATCACTGACGAATCGAGCTACATCATCGCACTTGGAAAAGAAGCTGCCGCCAAAGCGATCAACGAAGCCAAGGTCAGCGTTGCGGAGCAAGAAAAAATGGGCGAGATCGGCCAGGCGAAAGCCGACCGAGACAAAGACACCAATATTGCTGAAGCAGAGCGGGACAGGGACACACAGATAGCTATTACACAAAAAGACAAGGAAGTTTCCATCGCTGCAGCCAAGCGCGATGAGGCTATTGGAAGAGCAGAGGCCGAAAAAACCACCCGTATCAAAACTGCCGAAGCCAACGCCATTGCCGTGGAAGGGGAAAACGAAGCCAAGATCACTATCGCCGATTCAGAAGCCATTCGTCGCCAGCGGGCAGCCGAGGCTACCAAACGGGCGGTAACTGCTGAGAAGATCCAGCAGGCAAATGCACTCGAAGAATCTTACATTGCAGAGCAAAAAGCAGAGGAAGCACGTGCTGAAATGGAACGCTCCAGTCAATTGGCCAGCATCATTGTACCCGCTGAAATAGCCCGTCAAAAAGCGATCATCGAAGCACAGGCCGAAGCAGAGCGCATCCGCGAGCAGGCCAAAGGTGAAGCAGATGCCATCTTCGCCAAGATGCAGGCAGAAGCCAAAGGATATAAAGAGATCTTGGAGAAGCAGGCCGATGGATATGAAAGGATCGTGCATGCCGCTGGCGGTGACCCAACAAAAGCATTCCAGTTGCTCCTGATCGAAAAACTGCCCGAACTGGTACGCATTCAGGTGGAAGCTGTTAAAAATATCAAGATCGACAAAGTAACGGTCTGGGACAATGCCGTGAACGGTGCCAACGGTACCGGTGGCTCGACGGCCAACTTCATATCCAGCATGATGAAATCCGTGCCCCCACTTGGCGACCTGATTGGCATGGCCGGGATGGATTTGCCAAAAGCCCTGAGCGGAATGAATGGGAATACACCAACAACATTGCCACAGGAAACAAACGCAGCAGAGGAAAGTGAGGAGGATGAAGACTTGAAGAAAGCTGCATAAGGCAATAACGTGTTTATTTGTATTTGCCTGGAGGAAGATTTTCCTTTGGGCATTTTTTATTTTCCAATATTACAATCTCAAAATTATTGGTTCTTTGACAATTTTTGCATTTTACAAAGTATAGAAAAGCTCAGGCCTCATTAAAGAATTTTCAATATACTGAAAACCAACAAGTTAAAGAGTGCCAAAAGCTTACCCACAATTCTATTTTCTTCTCTTCTGCAAAAATTGTCAAAGAACCAAATTATTTAACGGCCCTTTTCATCATTCTCTAACATTGATTGACTACCTTTAGCCCTATCCAACCATCATTAGACACAAACATACACATGCACGCCTCCTATCCCATCTCATTCTCAGATGGAGAAAATAGTTAAATTCTACAATCCATTTTGCTGTGAATTTTCCACCTTATTGGTGAATATCATTGAAGTTGTTTAAAGTTTTGCAATGAGACTAAATATAAATGCTTGATTTTCAAGACGAAGCTCATTTAGAATTTTGTAGCCAAAGCTACGGGGCGAAAAGTAGCCGAAGTATTTGAGGATCAATGATTTGTATTTAAGCCGTCAGAATAATTTCGAACAACTTCATTTCATAAAATGAAAACAAATCACTTTTCTGAAGCGAATCCTTCTTATTGCAAAAAAGGCAAGGAACGACAGCAACGTCCTCCCTAACGCTAATCCTAACTGATAGAACCATCCTCTCATCTTTTCATTTTTAAATCATCAATATCATGAAAACATTAATCAAAACACTTCTATTTGCATTTTGCTTCTGCCTCGTTTCACCCAATCTCACAGCTCAAGATCAAGACCCGGATCCACCAACACCCTACCATGTACTTGGCTATATGAAAGTGAAGCCAAGCATGCACGGTGACTATCTGAAGCTGGAAAAAGCATGGAAGAAAATCCATGCTGCGAAAAAAAAGGCAGGCAGCTTAGACCAATGGGCACTGTCGAGGGTCGTCACAGCTGGAGCAAATGCCGAGTACAATTACGTCACCCGAAACACACTTTATGGCGAAGAAAAGCTCGCCAATTACTTTGAAGCCTCTTATATGCCTGAAAACTGGACCTCCCTGCTGACACCAGATGAACTCGAGCTGGTCATGCGTACAGATGAAATAAGGACGATGGTTAAAACAGAAGTCTGGGCAACTGCTGAAATCATTCTCGCTGATGATGTCAACAAAGCTACAATCCATGTATTTAATTACTTCGATCATCCGGAAGGTAAAGACCGTGACGATCATTTTAAAGTGGAAAGGGACATCTGGATGCCAGTCCACAAGGCCCGCATCGACGATGGTAAAATGAAAGGTTGGGTAATGCTGGGAATGGTTTCACCTTATGGTTCAGGAATGCCCTATCACGATGCTACTGTTGACATTTACACAGATATGGAGGAATACTTAACCATTCCGTTTGGAGAATATTTTGACAAAATCCATGCAGGAAAAGACATGGATGAATTGATGAAAAGAACCAATGACAATACGGATTTGATAAGAGGAGAGTTAAGAATGAATATTGATTCACTTTAATGATTATAATGACTTTTGGCCATTGGCATTTTGCTTTTGGCCAAAAGTCAAAATGGTTCATTTACACATTTTAAGGGAATCATAAATAGTTTCGCCACCTGATGAGGACAGGAGAAGGGGCAAACAAGAAAGAAATCAGGAAAATGGCATTGCTATTCACTGTTTAAAAATTCACCGTCAGTCCCAATAAAAAATTCCGGCCAGCTTGCGGATAATATCCTGTTAAATTATAAACCCCATTTCCTTCCGACTGGGTATAAGGGTTATCAGCCCGGCCATCATATCCTTCCGAAACATATCGGTACGTCCAGGCATTGGTGGAGTATTTTTTATCCAAAATATTATTGACCAATAAATTCAAACTTATCTCTTTTGCAATAAGAGGATTTAATACGTATCGCATTTGAAAACCACCAATCGTATATGCTTCTAAAATGGTATTTTCATTGGAAGTATTGTCGATGAATTGCTCACCGACATGTTTGGCTGAAAGCGATACCGACAGCCCCTCTATTAAATCATAATTAATTTTTCCAAACGCTATTATATTTGGTGAAAAAGCAAGATTGGTTGTCCCGTTAGATACTACTTCTTGTAAACCTGTGTCCCAGTTGTCAACATATTCTGTGAAATTTTTTATTTTGTTTTTACTGAAAGAAGCATTCGCCTCTATCGTTATTTTTTTATTAACCAAAATACTCCCCATCATTTCCAAACCCACCCGATAACTATCAGGGACATTGACCCGAACCGCACTGCCGACATCATTTATATTTCCCGTCAGAGCCAATTGATCCTTGTACTGCATGTGGTAGATATTGACGCCGAACAATCCTTCTTTATTTTTAAAATTAATTCCCGCTTCTGTATCGTAAAGCCTTTCAGGCTGGGGCTGAATACCTGTCCCCGCATCCGTAAAGTCGTTCCTGTTAGGCTCTCTATTTGCCACCGCAAATGACACGTAAGCACTGGTTTTATTATCCAATAAATAAGTCGCCCCAATTTTTGGGTTAAAAAAATTATAATCCAGTATTGCGTTTGTTTCTCTCAGATCATTGTCAGTCCCAGATATTTCATAAGCCACTTTCCGAAATTGCAGATCAACAAACCCAATTAAATTAGGCGTGATATTATAAAGTGTTTTTCCGTAAACATTAAAATCAGTTTTATCGCCAGTACCAAAATAATAACGTTCATTTTGTTGCAATCCATGTGCCTGTTCTGCCCAGGTTATTTCACCAAAATGATCGCCCTTGTATTGATTCCAAGCCCCTCCAAATGTAGTTTGGATATTTTGTCCATTTGAGACATGAGATAGTGACCAAACACCGCCATAAAAATTATTATCGAGCCAACGTCGGCGAATTAAATCTGTGTTATTAATACATGTATCACAGCTATTTAACCCATAATCGGAAGTTAAATTTTCATTGGCTTTATATTGTTCAAAAAAACCAAAACCACGGGTATAATGGCCATTGACGTTCAGATTCCAGTTTCGATTTAATTTTTGCGCAAATAATAATTGATAATGCGTTTGTGTATAATCATCCACTTCATTGTCATGTGGGTATTCGTTTGATTTTTCTGTTCCCGAAACATTATAGGTCCTCAGTTTTTTATCCTCCACCCATTGAGCGGGCACACCGTTCCAAGCTTGATAAGTAATTTCGTGACCCGAAAAAACATTTGCTCTTATTGAATTTTTATTGCCAATATATGCACCAGAAATATAATAGGCTTCCATATCCACATCGGCCCGATCTATATAACCCTCCGAACTTATTTTACTCAGTCTTCCATCAAAAGTAAAACCCGTTGATTTGTGGTTTTTAATTGATGAATTATTTAAAACACCCGAGCCGAATGAGGCCGTACTTTTTAAGGTATTGAACGACCCCAATGTGCCAGATAATTTGGCATAAGGTTCCGTATTTAGTTTCCCAGTATTCAGACTGATGGTTGCGCCAAAAGCACCTGCGCCATTGGTGGAAGTGCCCACGCCACGTTGTATTTGAATGTCATTTGTTGACGAAGCAAAGTCGGGCAGGTCAACCCAAAATACACCCTGCGATTCAGCATCATTGAGTGGTATGCCATTGATTGTCACATTGGTGCGGGTCGGGTCGGTGCCACGGATGCGCATACCCGTATAGCCAATCCCCGCCCCTGCGTCGGAACTGACGACGACCGAGGGAGTGGCATCCAATAAAAATGGAATGTCCTGGCCGAGGTTGCGGCTTTCTATGGCTTCTTTATCTAGGTTGGTATAGGTAAAAGGTGATTTGTCAGCGGCACGCGTCGCCAGCACGGTTATTTCATCTAAAATACTTTCGTCCTCGGTTAATTGGATATTCAGCAAAACGTTCTTTTGTTTTTCTCTTATGCTAATTATTTTTGTATTTTTTTCAAATCCCACATAAGTTGCTTCTATTATATAAATACCTTTTTTCAGGTTTTTAAAAGAATAATGCCCAGCAGCATCGGCAAACGTCCCCTGTGCCTGGGGGGAAATAACGACGCTGGCACCTTGCAATGGCATGCCGTTTCTGTCTGAAATTTTTCCCGTTAAACTTGATTGAGAGAACACCAAGAATGCCAGCAGCATTGCGACTCCTGTCAATAATGTCTTTTTCATTTTACAAGAATGTTGTGCCTGACTTATGGGAAGGCAAGGCACAGATTAACCAAACTTATTCTAATGAATGCTGCTAAGACATTGGCGAGCACTCATTTTCCTACCTGGCATTATCCGGGCAGGTTCGATGGGTATGATCTCAGCGGGAAGAAATTATGATTGATGATTGATGAATTATGGAACAACTCCCTAACTCATTATTCAAAACTCAAAACTTCCCCCAGCACCCCAAATGAGATATGCTGCAAAGATAGTAATTTAGAAAAAAAAGAGATTATGGATCAATAGAAAATAGCTGCCAAACGCTGATACATCTCAACATCTGCCATTTTAAATCGCTCTGGAAAGACAAAAAAATGTACGACTGCCACAGCGCTCACATCGAGCTTGTTCAAACCCACCCATTTTTCAATAGCAGCTTTTGGGAAATTGCTTATCAATTCGAGTTTTTGCCACATATCATCTCCCAACTCAGGCATCTTTACTTCTGGATGGCTCCGCATAAATACCCGTGCATATTCATACAAACCGATGTGAAAAAATTTTTTGGGCTGAGCAAAACCTGCCATTAGTTGCTCCGCCGAAAACATCACCACACCATCTTCCTCATAA
This sequence comes from Saprospiraceae bacterium, assembly GCA_029263015.1. Classification (GTDB taxonomy): domain Bacteria; phylum Bacteroidota; class Bacteroidia; order Chitinophagales; family Saprospiraceae; genus UBA6168. Next base: position 16,543 of record JAJCYI010000225.1, read on the forward strand.
TATTCACAAGCATGCCATTCCTTGTATTGCGGCGAGGGGAACGGGTGGGGATAGATAATGATGTGGTCAAATTTATTGAGCAGGTAATCGTCATGGCCAAAAGTGAGCTGCACCGCAGTCGCTGCCACAACGGCTTTCACATCTAAGGGCACTTTCTCCATCCCTTTGGGCATGAACTCAGTGGCTTCCATATAAAGCGCTACCCGGTGGCAAAATTTAGTTTTATTAGGTGGGGATAATTTTTGGAAAAAAGGAAATCGGGTAGCGAACATTTCCACCAAACGCCCTGGGAGTTTGGGTGGCCTGCGCTGGTACCACCACCAATCTATCTGCGGCGACATCATATAGATAACGACCATGGCAACCACATTTGGCACAATGTACACGGCGTAGTTTCCGTCCTTTTCCAACGTCATGTAAAGGAAGATGACGGCCATGATAAAGAAAGGGGCTATGAATACTTTTGAAAGCATTTGTTGGTGATTGGTGATTAGAAATTAGAAATTAGAAATTGAGGCGCTTTACAGAGATTCACTTTGCCAACCGATTCACGCCTGCATAATATATCAAGTGCCATTCGCTGCTGATAATAGCATATCGGCGCACCATTCCAAGTTGTCCGTTTTTATGGATGATCCGCTCAATGACCATTTCATCAGTCAAGGGAATAAGGTCCCGTTTATAATCACTCATTTGGAAATCAATTGGGTGCATCATATTCCAGTCTTCTTTTTGCCAGCGGAACGTCCCAGCATCTATGGTTTCTCGGTCAGTATTGTCGGGGAGGCCCTGTAATGGGAACGTGATGTGTTCCATTTGAAATAAACTGTCTGCATGGAATCGCTGATAAAATGAAGAGAAACCTTCCGGCAATTGCATCGAGTCGCCACTATCGGCTGTATCATTCTTTGTTTCGTTTTTACACGCCAGAAAAAATAGGATAAAGATTGGCAATAAGTATTTCATGTTCATTTAAATGTATGACAAATCAGACGGATAGGCCATTTCCCCTCGATCGGACGGCATAGCCATCCGATCGGATTTCAGGGCTGTATGATCGGATGGCTATGCCGTCCGATCAATATATCTTATGGCAGTTTAATGCCCTGGAATCAATGACCGCCTTTTTCATTTTCCAATGTGTTTGATTCCTTATTTCCAGCAAAATTAAAAAAAAGAGGGCTTCAACAATAACGCTGAAGCCCTCCATCGGTAACTATTTTATCCAAAAAAATCAATGACCCGCCGTTGACCGTATGCCGTTGATCGTCCACCGGACAAAGTTTATTCTACAACAATTTTCCTGTAAAGTGCTTTGTTGCCTGACTTTAATTGGAAAATGTACATGCCAGCGGTTAGATCGTTGAAGGCAAAATCACGGGTAATATTTCCGGAACGGAAATCAACCTGATCCTGCATAATGACCTGGCCAAGCAAATTGGTGAACGAGACTTGCAATTCACCCAATGCTTCGCCCTGAAGCACCAGTGTAAATCGGCCGTTGTTTGGGTTCGGGAAAATATTGAACTCGCTAATGCCTGGAATTTCACCAACAGCTGTGGCATTGACCGCTATGGTCTGCGTATTTGCCGAGAACCCGCAATCATTGGTTGCAGTTAAGGTCACTTCATACTCACCGCTCGCCGCATAAGTATGGACGGGGTTTTCTTCTGTGCTGCTCTCTCCATCTCCAAAGTCCCACTCGAACGATGTCGCATTGGTGGAATTATTGGTGAAAGTAACAGTGCCCATGTCATCATCAGCACTGAAGCTTGGAACAGGAGTCGTTTCTACAATGATGTAATCGTCTATTGAAAACGTGTCGCTTCCAAGGCCATTAAATGCAATCAAAACGACGTTGAAACTACCGACGGCATTGTAATTCACAATCGGGTTTTCTTCTGTGGAAGTAGCTGGATCGCCGCCCTCGAAAGTCCATAGGAACGACTCTGTGTTTCCAGAAGAGAGGTTTACAAAAGTCACTTCAAATGGCAGGCATCCTTCATTCGATTCCGTTGTAAAAGCAGCAATGGGGCCTTCTGTGGCAATCACTACAATTTGAGTAGTTTCCACACTGCCACAATCATTGGTTGCAATTAAGGTCACGGTATAAGCACCATCTTCCATATAAGTATGGACAGGGTCATTTTCTGTGGAAGTCTCATTATCACCAAAATCCCAGGAAACACTGGTCGTGTTTGTGGACTCATTTGTAAATCCAGCTTGAGAACCATTGACTGTAAATCCAAATCCTGGGCTTGGTAACACTTCAACGGTAATAAAGCCAACCAACGTTTCAGTGTCATCTCCAGCAGCATTGGAAACCGTCAGCGTAACATCATAGATGCCAGGCGTGTTATAAATAATCACTGGGTTTTCGTCGCTGGAAGTGGCAGGCATACCGCCAGGAAATTCCCATTCAAATGATTCAGCGTTGGTTGTGGACTCATTGGAAAAATGTACTTCAAATGGCTCACAACCAGTTGTTTGTTCAGCGCTAAACCCAGCCGTTGGAAGTGAAACAACCGTGAACTGACCATTGATGGTTTTTGATCCACAATCATTGGTCACAATCAAAGTCACCTCGTAAGTACCATCCTCGTCATAAGTGTGCTCTGGGTTTTCTTCGGTACTCATATTGCCATCTCCAAAATCCCACTCGAAAGTCGCATTACCAGAATTCGGTGGATTTGTTGAAGTGTTCATAAACTGTACGGTGAAACCATTCACATCAGCCGTAAAACTGGTATTCGGCACATCGCCAACCACGACGTAATCCATTATGGTCACGGTATCATTTCCTGCGGCATTTGATGCAATCAACGTGACATCATAAGTACCAGCGGCATTGTAAGTCACAGTCGGATTCTCATCTGTCGAAGTAGATGGGTTGCCACCAGGAAAGTCCCAGTCATAGCTAGTGGCATTCGCTGAGGACTGATTGGCAAACTCGACCGTAAACGGCGCACAGCCATTGTTTTCGTTTGCTGAAAACCCAGCCGTTGGCATCGACACCACAACCACTGTTTCTGTTGTGGTCGTTGAACCACAATCATTGGTAGCGGTTAGTTCAACTTCATAGGTGCCATCATCATCATAGGTGTGCGTTGGGTTTTCATCAGAACTTGTATTGCCATCTCCAAAGTCCCAACTATAACTCGTTGCACCAGTCGTCGTGTTGGTAAAATTAACGGTCAGCAGGTTATTGACGCTCGTGAAACTAGGTGTCGGAGTGGTGATAACTGTAATGTAATCTGTTTGGGTCACTGTATTTTCACCCAAAGAATTGCTGGCCGTAAGGGTCACGGTATACGTCCCCACATTGTCATAAACCACGGTTGGGTTCTGATCGGTTGAACTTGAAGGGTCGCCTCCTGGAAATTCCCACTCCCAGCTTGTTGTGTTTGAAGAAGATTGATCTTCAAATTCTACCGTAAACGATGAACAACCTACTGTTTGAGCAGTAGTAAATCCTGCCTGTGGCAAGGATGTTACCACCACTTCACTAGTATATGTCATTGTACCGCAGTCATTTGTGGCCGTCAATACAACGGTATAAGTTCCATCACCACCGTATTCATGAACTGGGTTGGTTTCCGTGCTGCTTTCACCATCTCCAAAATCCCAGCTATAACTTGTTGCCCCAATTGTCGTATTGGTGAATGTGGCAACAAATACATTTGTCGAAACAGTATAACTAGGATCGGGCACTGTATTTACCACCACATAACCAATCATAGTAACCGTATCGCTACCTGCCGCGTTGGACACGATCAAGGTGACGTCATAAGTACCTGGATCGTTATAAACGACAGTTGGGTTTTCGTCGGTGGAACTGGCAGGGTCTCCTCCAGGGAAATCCCAGTCAAAATCAGTTGCATTCACAGATGATTGGTTGGAGAACTGCACCGTAAGTGGCGAACAACCTGTGCTTGAATTTGCAGAAAAACCAGCCGTTGGTACTGTCACCACAACCACAGTCTCCGTTGTCGTAACGGACCCACAATCATTGGTGGCGGTCAGTTCAACTGCATAAGTGCCGTCATCATCATAGGTATGCGATGGATCTTCTTCGGTGCTGGTGTTGCCATCACCAAAATCCCAGCTATAACTTGTTGCATTAGTAGAAGTATTATCAAAATCAACTGTCAGCCCATTGGAGGTACTCGTATATCCTGCAACAGGGACAGTATCTACAATAATATAATTGGTCACAGTAACAGAATTGCTGCCGACTGAATTGGTTACAGTTAGCGTCACAGTATAGGTACCCGCACTGTTATAAACTACGGTCGGGTTTTCGTCAGTGGAACTGGAGGGGTCTCCGCCAGGAAAATCCCAATCATAGTCCACGGCGTTGGCAGAGGACTGATTGATGAATTCAACAGTAAGTGGTGCACAACCTGTCGTTACATTGGACGAAAAAGCAGCTACAGGAGCAGTCACGACAACAATGGTTTGAGTTGAGGTAACTGTGTCACAATTGTTAATTGCACTCAATACTACTTCATAAGTTCCATCATCAGCATAAGTATGGCTTGGATCAACATCTGTACTGGTATTGCTATCTCCAAAATTCCATATGTAGCTTGTAGCTTCAGTTGAGCTATTGGTGAAATCCACGGTCAACCCGTTTATATCGCTTGTAAAGCTTGGCGAGGGCAATGGATTTACCGTTATATAATCAGTGAAAGTCACGGTATCCGAGCCAGCTGTGTTAAAAGCAATCAAAGTCACATCGTAAGTGCCAGGGGTGTTATAAATCACGGTAGGCTCTTCTACTGTGGAGGAATCAGGATCACCTCCTGGGAAATCCCATTCGTACGAGGTGGTATTTGAAGAAGACAGGTTCTCAAATGTAACAGAGAAGGGAGGACAACCAACCGTGACTGGTGCAGAAAAACCAGCACTTGGCGGTGTTTCAATGACCACTTCATGGTTGACAGTAGCGGTACCGCAATCGTTGGTCGCTTCCAAGGTCACATTAAACATACCGTTGGTCGCGTACACGTGGGTGGGGTTTTCCAAGGTAGAAGTATCGCCATCTCCAAAGTCCCACAAAAAGGTCATCGGACCAATGCCTTGGGAGTTGTCACTTTGATTGACAAATGTTACTGTATCAACATTTACCGCCGAAGAAAAACCGGGTGTTGGGATCGTACCAACGAATATATAGTCAGCTATGGTTTTCGAATTATCCCCAGCGGGATTAGAAACAGTCAGTTTCACATCATAAATCCCTGGTGCAGAATAATTTACCACTGGATCTTCGGCTCCCGATGTTGCAGGTGTACCACCTTCAAATTCCCAAAACCAGACGATCGCATTTGGGGAGCCAGTAGATGTAAATTCCACTTCCAACGGCGCACACCCAGTGATTGGATCGGCCATAAAGTCTGCTGCTGGCGGAGTAAACACAGGAATATTAATGGTGAAAATATTATCGCCACAACTGTTGGACGCAGTCAATGTTACATCGTAAAAATCATCGAACGCATACACATGGACGGGGTTTTCTTCTGTGGATGTATTACCGTCTCCAAAGTCCCAACTATAACTCGTTGCATTCAAAGAGTTGTTATCGAAGATCATGGTCAAGTCCACTTGGTCGAAGCCAAACACTGCAAGGGGAACATCATCAACGACAATATAATCTACCAATGTAAATTCATCGTTGCCAACACTGTTTGTTGCGATCAAAGAGACATCAAATACACCTGCTACATTATACGTAACGATAGGGTTTTGCTGGCTAGAAGAACTTGGCGTACCTCCAGCAAAAGTCCAGCTCCAAGAAGTTGGATTATTCAAACTCAAATCCGTGAATTGAACCGTCAACGGTACACAGCCTGAAGTTGGGTTGCCTGAGAAATTAGCGATTGGAGCCGACAAGCCTGGACAGGTGGTCAAACAATTCCTGGTTGGGTAGTAACCGTTAATCTGTGAAAGGGATTGACCAGACCAAGTATTTGTGTTGTTTACGGAAGGGGCCATGATCGTACCACTTCCAGGAGCATCGTGCGTTGCACTGAAATTGTGCCCCAATTCATGGGACCACAATACTCTCAGAAGATTGGAATTAGACGTGAAGTCCTGTAAACAATGATACCTACTGTTATTACAAATCCCATTCAGGTATGCAATACCGACAGTGCCTCCATTAAAATTCCGATTAGTCCACAAGCCCGCTACATCATAAGGAAAAGCGAAGCCACCAGAATTGCCCCAACTACGGAAGGAACCAAGCAGCGCACCTGCACTAGTAGAATTGGTCCAAGGGTCGCCCCCAGAGGTAGTCACTGTAAAAAATTCTGAAATGAAAAATTGCAATTCATCGTTGAATTCATCGTCATAGTTGGTTTGTACATTGTTCAAAACAGCAGTTTCTTGAGCCTCAACGGCGGCGCCTGAACCATATTTGTTGAACATCAACTCATCTGAAGCGATAGCAATTTCTACCTCTAAGCAGCCCATCATCTTCTGTCCTTCTTCGCCATGACCGTGTCCATCATCATCGTTATCGTGTTGCAAGAACTTTAAAGTTTGCTCGGCCATTTCCTCGGCACCACATTTAACGCCGGGGCGTGGCTGTACATCTGAAGCAGAATAAATAACAAACAAATCTTTGGGCTGGTCTTTGAGGAAATACCAAAGCGGCTCAATGAAATACATCCCTCCGTCATTTTTTACGAAGCCATAGATAAAGTTATCATCTACCGTTAAGGCGACCGATCCACCTCCCGGTGCATCCAAGTGGCCCCGGAAAGTAATGTTTTCTTCTGGAGGAAGGATTTTTATCCCCTCATCCGTCACCACTCTTCTCATGTAGCCAGGCTTTCGAATATCCCTTGGATAAAGCGAGATGTCCCAATCATACTCACTGCCCAACTGGAGGTTGAACTCCATATAATCTCCAGCATCTTTTACATAGGTGTCAAATGCTGTTACATCAATCTGGAAAACATCCCAATCTTTGAATTGGTATTGCAGTTCAGGAGATTCATCAAAGTTGCTTTTTAGACTAGCCCCTTTGAAAGAGGGCTTTTGCGAAAACAATAAAACAGTCGTGAAAAGTAGGAATAGAGTTGTAAATAAACGGGCCATGTGTGATCGAGATTTATTTAATGAGCGATTATTATTTCCAGATGGATAATTTGAAAAGATGGAATGAAACGAAAGAAGAACCATTGGTGTTCCGTCTTTTTTTTTAAAATTGGAGGACAACATAAACGAACAGGCAAACAAAAAACAGAATTTATAGGTAATCTAAGTTGCGATGAATCCATGTCTGAAAAGGAAATCGGTCTACCGGTTTATGGTTTATTGGTGTAAAGACGCTCCGAAAGACCAAAACACCTTAAACCAATAGACCCTTTAATCTTGATCTGTATTTATCGCAACTTGGATTAGGTAATCCATAAACCATTTGTTTTCTTGGAGCCCTGCTCTTTGGCGATATTACCCAACAGGCTTATTTCCAACACTTTGCATAAATCACATAGTCATCTCCTGCTGGTTAGGAATGTTTTTCAACTGGGGCTTCAAAATCGGCCAGGTGAGATTTGGTGCAAAAATAGAATTTGGAAACCACGTTTTAGAAAAATCCACAGTATTCCTTCCATTAAATTATGTCACCGCACCGACGCACAAGATTTTAGGCGCAACTAAAACCTTATTAAGTAGTCGGATAATAATAACTTAACAACTCCTTGAATCCTCTTTTCCCCTGACTCTTTGTTGTGAAAATACTCATTATACAAAGGTATGATTCCGTTTTTCACGCCTTGGTTCAGGAAAAAATAGAACCCAATTAGTTGTCAACTTATCATTGTCCGACTACTTACATTAGCAAAAACTTTGCAAACTTTTCATTTGGTTTATCCAAAAGAAAATAACGTAAAGGCGCACAAAAGATACAATCACCCTCAATATCGTTGGGTCTATTTACCGACACAAGGTTAATGAAGGGAAGTCTTGTTTCCTATTTGATTAGTCAGCCTTTTTCAAAAGTTCCTGATTATCAGGAAGAAAACCCTTCTTTATCTTACATTTGAGCCACCGTTTTATAGGAGTCACACAGCCCTCTGCCTTTATATTACAATTACAAATTATACTATGAACCTTGCTGTCCGTTCTTTGCTCCTACCCCTCATATTGCTTTCATTCTATTCGTGCCAACGCCCTTTTCTCTCTGGCGATGAAGAAGCTATTACTAATAATAGTGATTGGGAATTGGTTGACTATCAGTCAGAAAGATTAATACTTGGGTTGCATACGACCCCGTTCGAGTGGTATGTCATTTCGGAAAACCAATTCTCCCGTTTCGATGAAGAGAATCAGTTGTTGGAAAAAAGGACCCTGCTGTCCAACGGCGGTGCAAAGGGCGTCCCCGTTATGTCCGACAACACCTTTTTTAGGTTAACCAATAATGCCGATGCCAGCCAAGTTGCCGAGTTCCACCTATCACGCAATCCTTCCGAAGTTTATAAAATACCTGTTGACGACCTCGTTGGGCCTGACGACAGCTTTATCGAAGTGGACATTTTCGCAAGAAAATTGGGGGCCTTCAGCAGCGATGGCACATTGTTTATGCTTCCCGTTACGGTACTCCCTGACAGACATTATGTGTTACTGATGTTCGAGATATTGCACAATCCTACTCACGATTCTTTTTCATCTATTGAAATGGTGAAACGGATCAAATTGGAGGACCTCAGTGCCGATGTGGCCAACCTGAACAACATCCGGTTTCTCGACGGAAATTTTTACGCAATATCAAAGGAAGGAGCATGGCGGATCACTCCATCAGGTCAAACAGAAAAAATTTTCCACCAATGGATGCTTGACTGCTTCTCGTGGCAAGGTGACCTTTATATCACAGGAAACAACAGCTTCGATCTTCATAAAAGCACCGACAATGGTCTCACCTGGAAACGGCTCAATCAAAATTCTGACCTGCAATTTGTGGAAACAGCCAACGAATACATTTTTACCCACCTTGTTCTTGGGCATCGATTTAAAATGATGAGTGGAGATGGCTTGAGCACAGCAAAGGATATTGTTTATCCCAGCGAAGGCCCCGCTCCCACTTCTGTTGCATTTTATGCCGTCGGGGCATTTGCCGATAGTTATTATTTCACGATGGACAAAGACGTTTATGTAACGGATGAGGTGATTGTGGAATGATTTAATACAGACTATTTATTGGATTTGTCCATATTACATAACCGGAAGATGCACTTCCGTCGACTCCATATCCAGAAGTACACCTTCCGATTGGTTTCCCTTCTCTATAATGTAATTTGACAAAATGTCAGTTAATTTTTATATTTTTTGACAAAATGTCGCAATATTTCAAATCCTATCAGCCATTTTATCGTGAAACCCTAAGTGGAACGTAGATTGATCTGACCTGCTCGAACTTTTTATTCAAATTATTTAAACAAAAAAATTATAGTTATGAGTTTGATCAAATTATTTCCAGCACCAGTTTCTAAGAACCAAGCAAATGCATTTGACGGATTTTTCAACAACATCTTCAGGGACGACTTTCCCGTTTCTTTCCAACATGGCGCTGTCCAAAAAAGTCCAGCTGTCAACATCGTTGAAAAGGAAGACAGCTACCGAATTGAAGTTGCTGCACCAGGCTTGAACAAAGGAGACTTCGATGTTAAAGTGGATCAGGATTTGTTGACCATTTCGGCAACAAAAGAAACGGGAAACGAAGACAAAGGTGAAAAATACACTCGCCGGGAATTCAGTTATTTTGGATTTACCCGCAATTTCCACCTGCCCGAATCCGTGAACGCCAACGACATCAAAGCCCAGTACAAAAATGGAATCCTTCATGTGACATTGGCAAAAATAGAGGAAGCCAAACCTGCTCCTGTGAAGACCATTGAGATTAAATAAAAGGAGCTAAAACAGGAGGGTAGGAGGGCTTGGATAATGAGAAGATAAAGAAAACGAAACATTTAATTTTCGTAAATACCTGACTTTCAAGCCTGTTGGAAATTATTTCCAGCAGGCTTGGTTTTTTTTTGATAACTCCCGAACATTCCAAAACTTGTCCACCTTTATATGATCGTCGGACGTTATCAAATACACGGCATCCCAAACGCCAAAAGGAAAAAACATTTAATAGGGTTTTAGGTGTTTATTCATGGGGTCAAGACTTTGTTCTTGACCTCTTTTTTTGTTTTGAGTGGTTCTTTAATGTAGCTGCAAAGGACAAAAAACGCTATCGATCTTCCAATTCCATCCATCGCATTTCTTTCTCCTCTAAAGTGGATTCCAACCCTTTTAATTCTTTCGACAGTTTTTCGATTTCATCAATGGAAATACCCGCATTGGAAAATGCTGTATGGATTTCTTGCTTACGGGTCTCAAGTGCTTCCATGTCCCGTTCTACGCGCTTGAGTTCGTTCTTTTCTTTGTTAGTGAGACCAGAAGCTGTTCGGATTTGGGGTTCAATGGATTTATATTGCTTTGGCTTTTCAAATTCCTTTTGCTGGCGCTCCTGTTCAATTTGCATGGCTCGGTAATCCATGTAGCGACCATTGTAATCTTTGACCCGTCCATCACCTTCAAATACAAAAAGATGGTCACATAGCTTGTCCAAAAGGAATCGGTCGTGGGAGACTATAAGCACACAGCCTGGGAACTCCATCAGCCATTCTTCCAATATATTGAGCGTGATCACATCAAGGTCGTTTGTCGGCTCATCCAAGATCAGAAAATTGGGGTTCCTCATCAAAATGGACAACAAATAAAGGCGTCTTCGTTCGCCCCCGCTCAGTTGTGAAATATAAACCTGTTGCTGTACACGGGAGAATAAAAAACGTTCGAGCAATTGCCCTGCCGTAAGCTTGCGGCCTTTATCCATCGGAATGTACTCGGCAATATCTGTGATGAAGTCCAGTACCCTTTTATCGCTTTCGAGCGAGATGCCAATGCCATCCTGTGTGTAATAACCAAAAACCACCGTTTCGCCGACCACAACTTTACCTGTATCCGGCCGCTCTTCTCCAGTGAGCATTCTGAGGAAAGTTGATTTTCCAATGCCGTTTTTTCCGACTATTCCGACCCGTTCCCCTTTTTTGAACTTATAGTGAAAATCCTCAATAATTTTTAGGTCGCTGTATGATTTACCAATGTTATGTAGTTCTAAAATTTTGCTACCCAACCGTTGGCCTTTTATTTCGATCTGGATCTCATCTGTTTCATTCTGACGGTGGGCTTTTTCTTTTATTTCATAAAACCGGCCTTCCCTTGCACTCGACTTGGTGGTGCGGGCTTGGGGCATGCGGCGCATCCATTCTAGTTCTTTTTTATAGAATTTTTTTGTTTTATCCAAAACCACCGTTTCGTTCTCCGTCCGAAGTGCCTTTTTTTCTAAAAAATCAGAATAACCACCTGTGTACCTGTATAATTGAGCACGGTCAAGCTCAAGGATATGATTGCAGATATTTTGCAAAAAATAGCGGTCGTGTGTGACCATCAAAAGGGTGATGTTCTGCTTCGACAAGTAAGACTCCAACCACTCGATCATGTCAAGGTCGAGGTGGTTGGTCGGCTCATCAAGGATCAGGAATTCAGGCTCTTCGATAAGAAGCTTGGCGAGGGCAAGCCGTTTTTTCTGGCCACCCGAAAGAATGGCGATGGGTTGCTCCAAGTCCGTGATATTGAATTTGAACAGGATTTCCTTGGCCTTGGCTTCAAAGTCCCATGCCTTGAGATCGTCCATTCGGGAAAGGGCCTCCTCCATTTCTTTCACGTCATCGGGAAAGAGCATGGCCCGCTCGTACCCCTTCACGGCCTGCACCACTTCCATTTCACTGTCAAAAATGGCCTCCAGTGCATTGTGCTTTTCATAAAGGTCAGGCTCTTGCTGCAGGAATCCGATGCGGATATCCTTCTTGAAAAGTATTTTGCTCACAGCCCCTTCACTCGGCTCAATTCCTGCAATGACCCTCATCAGGGTTGTCTTGCCGCTGCCGTTTTTGGCAATTAGCGCCACCTTCTCCCCTTTGTTGATCTGCAAAGAGACATTCTGGAACAGCACTTTTTCGCCATAACTGCGGGAGACATTTTCGAGGGTCAGATAATTCACTTTAGGTTGGAAATTTGAAATTGAGAAATTTGAAATTGGTGATTTTCGGTTGCAGGGGCAAATGTAGGGTTTTCAAGAGACAGGAAATTGGTTTTACTGGAAATCAAAACCCTGACTTTTGAGGTAAGATGGATTGCCTGAACCAACAATACACTTGTATCTTTGCGCTCCATTATTGTCAGGCAAAACCTATTATTATGAAAACCAAATCCTACTTCTTCCACCTCCTTGTTTTTTTGTTTTTACAAAATGTGAACGCACAAACGCCTGACAGTGCTATTCTGGAAATAAACAATGTGAAAGTACAAGTCAATGCTAATGGTGCATTGTTCACCGATTTTACCAACGGGCAGTTCATTGCCCCCCATTTGCCGGGTGAACCTGAAATCAGCACTTTTCGGGCTGCAGGAATTTGGATAGCCGGGCTTGACCCAGGAGGCAACTTAAAAGGAGCTATCCAGCTTTACAATGAAACCGGAAAAGCCGATTTCCAGCCTGGGACTTTGGATAAAAATGGATCACCATCTGGACAACTGAAAGATATTTTTCGGGTGACCAAAGAAGATATTGAAGAACACCGGGCCGATTTCAATGACAATGGCGTCATTGACAACCCCAACCCAAATGTGTTCGGCTGGCCAGCGCAAGGCAATCCCCATTTTTCACAATACAATAATGGTGACACCTTGCCCAACCCAACTTATGGCCTTGCGGGTTTTTGGGATGAAAATGTAGATGGAACCTATGATCCATCTAACGGGGATTTTCCAATTGTGGACAAGAGAGGTTGCCATTTTGATTTGCCCGTTGCCGAAATACTGTGGTTCGTTTTCAACGACAACACCGCACACACGGAATCCCAAATGCTGCCCATAAATATAGAAATCCAATGTGAAGCTTTTGCTTTTGATTGCCAAGAGCCACTTATCGCCAACTCAGTATTTACGAGGTATGAAATCGTGTACCGTGGCCTCGAAGATGTTGACTCTTTATTCATTGGAACCTTCGCAGATTTCGATATTGGAAATCCAAACGATGATTTTTTTGGAAGCTCTTCGCTGCACAACCTATTTTTTGGATACAACGGCGACGAGGTAGATGAAGGCGGTTACGAGAATAACCCGCCCGTCATGTCGGTCAAACATATTCGAGGCCCATTGAGTGAATTCCTCGGGGAAGTCCCATTGTCGTATGTGATGCCAATTAATGCCCCGCTCCCGCTGAATGCTATCCAATATTATCAACTACTTTCAGGTACACCCCAGGACTACCAGCTTGCTCCAGCCAATGGTTTTTTTTACGATGGCAATCCCAACGACCCGACAGCCACATCGGAAATAAGCGAAGGCAACACGCCGGGCAACCGCCGGGTGCTCAGTTCTTACGGTCCTTTTTCATTAGAGCCAGGGGCTGTAAATGAAGTAATAATTTCTTATACATTTTACCAAAGCCCAGGGAATACAACTTCCCAAAACCTGGAAGAAATGTACACCAGTTCGGATACGCTGGAAAGGATATTTGAAAACTGCATTAACCCGCCTCACGACATCCCATGCTCACAGGGGCCGGTCAGCCTTTTTGATGTATCCGCAGGTAGCCTCCATGTTTTCCCAAATCCTGCAATGCGTACAATGTTTTTGGAATTCCCAGAACTTGGTTTTTCGAGACTGCTGCTCTTTGACCTGAACGGAAAGCTGGTTTTTGGGGAAACCCTTCGACAGCAGAGTCTAAAAATCGAAATTGACATCCAGCATTTGCAAAACGGTATCTATTTTTTGGCTGCCCAAAAAGAAGATGGCACTTTTTTCCGGCAAAAGTTAATCATTGTAGGGCGATAAAAAAAGCCCACCCGGCATTCCCCGGATGGGCTTTTTTTATCGCCCTGCAATTCGTATCATTTTATCACCAACATATCGTGTATGATATTCAAAGTCTCTTTCAAATACACATCTTTTTTTACGCCTTTGATCCACTCATCGTTCCTGGCTTTTTTGCTTTCGTCAGCAGCAAAAGCAGGCAAGTCGATTTCGAGGTTTTGGACATTGGACACAACTTCTTCTCCAAACAGCTTCTCATACATTTCCGATTCATTTTTCCATGCTTTGTCCTGGGCTTGGTAAGCTTCAAGATTTAGCAAATGCTTGCTGTCATCACGCTGTTCTTTGATTTTCTTTGCCCTGTCATATACCCCTTTGAATACATCATTATTACGCACACGGGCGGCACTCCTTTCCCTTATTTGTGGAAGCCCATTCAATGAATAGACATCTTGGCTGTATTCCACAGGTGCTATTTGAGTCCACTGCAACGGGAATTCTTCTTCTTTTTCGCCAGTATCAATGTACAACCAAGTATTCGGGAGCACGATATCAGGCGTCACTCCTTTAAGTTGGGTGGAGCCACCATTTACACGGAAAAATTTCTGCACAGTGAGTTTAACATTTCCGAGCGGTTTCAATTCTGGATTGCCACGCACTACTGCATCAAGGTCAAAAAAGCGCTGAACAGTCCCTTTCCCAAAGGTGGAGTTACCTGTCCCAACAATTACCGCACGCTCATAATCCTGTAATGCGGCTGCAAGGATTTCAGAGGCAGAAGCACTAAATTGATTAACCATTACGATAAGTGGCCCATCATACTTTACACTTGGATCGTCATCGGTTAGCACTTCCGGTTTGCGACTCCGTGATTTCACTTGAACCATCGGTCCTTCCTCTACGAAGAAGCCACTCATTTTTACCACATCCCGTAGCGAACCTCCTCCATTGCTTCGGAGATCGAGAATAATACCATCTACACCTACTTCTTTCAATTTGTCCAACTCAATAGCTACATCCTTTGCACATCGGCGTCCGTTCCTATTTTGGAAATCAGCATAGAATTTTGGCAACCTCAAGTAGCCAATCGATTCATCTGTTTCAGTTTCAATTATCAACGATTTCGCAAAACTTTCAGAGGTGACTACGATATCGCGGATGATGCTGATCTCTTCCGTCCCCCCTTCTGCTTTTTTCACATACAAGCGGACTTTTGTATCAGGCGCACCTCGTATCAGTTGCACCACGTCATTGAGGACCATGCCTGTGATGTCCGTCCATTCAAGATCGTCACCCTGAGCAACTTTCAAGATTTTGTCACTTTTCTTTAACTCACCAGCCTTCCATGCCGGCCCTCCCACGATGATTTCGGATACTTTTGTGAACTCGCCATCTGGTTGCAACCTTGCTCCAATTCCTTCAAAACGGCCAGACATGCCAATATCAAAATTTTGTTTGTCAATCGGCTCGTAGTATTCTGTATGGGGATCAAAAATATTGGTAAAGGCATTCAAGTACATGCTCACATGGTCACTACGCTTACGTTTGCCGAGGCGGTTGTACCAATTATCAAAAACCTCAAGTACATCTTCGCGCGCTTCTGCCTCCAGTTCTTCAATGGTTTTATCAACGTATTCTTCCTCCTCCTTCTCCTTACTTATCAACTTATCAGAAAGACGGGTCATTGTTTCCCATTTGAGCGATTGTTCCCAATACTCCCGCAGGCCAGCATCATCTTTTGCAAATGGTTTTTTGTCAGAGCTGGTCTCTATCGTTTCATCACCATCAAAACTAAAAGGTTTTGCCAAAATCTCTTTGTACCAACTTTCCGTCTTGTCAATCCCTGCTTCTTGCAATTGAACTGCCAGGTCAAGAAACGAATAAGTTCCTTGTTGCGCCTCATTGTCCAATTCCGCACGCCAACGTGATAGTTGGTCAATGTCATGCTGGGTGAGCCATCTGCGCCCCCCATCCAAACGGTCCATAAACAAGTCATAGACTTTCTCGGAAAGTTCGTCATTGATCTCAAGCGGTTTATAATGGTAATAATTGATTTCCGTAAGGATGGATTCCATTAATGCGGCTTCTTTGTGCGCATTATCGAAGGGTGGGTAAAAAGCTAAAAACAATACTACTGCAACTCCCAGAGAAAGCAAAATGCCCCTGTTTTTCATAATCACTTTTTTTATGGTATTAAATTTATTTGATTCTTGTGAATGCATGGCCAGACAATCGGGATTTTTTTTTAAAATTTTCCGAAGGCATAAAGATAGACAATTGGAGGCTATCTTTAGTTGCCATTTGACTGGTTCAATATTTTGAAAAAGCTGCTTGCCAATCTATTGGAAAAATTGATATACCAGCGTTGATCAAAACGAAATAGTCGTAAGACAAAACGAGTCAGCAGCTTTATTAAAAAACTGACAATCAACAGTTTCACATATTTTCCCCGTACCCGTAAGCAGGAATTCACCATATAAAAACGATAACCTTCACAATACCTTCCTGTGAAGGAAATTGTTTGCCCAGCTCAAAACGGAGATCAATATTTAACTGTTTTTAACGTCAATGGGTTTTATACCAACTGGGCAGTATAAGAGACCATCTTGTTGTCCAAGGTAACAAAAAATATTTCTGGGTATGGCAACGCACTATTTCAAACAACATAAATACATAGACGAAATTTTAGGAAAAGGATTGCGTCGGGAGGGTTTTTGGTATGAAATACGCCATTTTTGAGCCAAATTCATTTATGGTTTCATTGTTCCATTAACACATGGTTTCATTGAAACAATAGAACAGTGAATCAATGAACAAAAAGAAAATAATCAACGACCCCGTTTATGGCTTCATCACCATCCCTTTCGACATTCTGTTTGACCTGATCGAGCATCCATATTTCCAGCGGCTGCGACGCATCAAGCAGGTCAGCCTGACACATTATGTGTACCCAGGGGCGCTGCACACTCGCTTCCACCATGCCATCGGGGCACTGCATTTGATGGGCCAGGCCATTGAGGTACTGCGGTCGAAAGGAGCGGAGATCACGGAAGAGGAGGCGAGGGCTGTTTCAATCGCTATTTTGCTGCACGACATTGGGCACGGGCCATTTTCACATACGCTCGAACACACTTTGGTAAACGTGCCCCACGAAGAAATCTCGCTATTGTTCATGGAACGTCTCAACGAGGAATTTAATGGTAAGCTTGACCTGGCTATTTCTATTTTCCAAAACCAATACAAGAAAAAATTTCTCCATCAGCTCATCTCAGGCCAACTCGATATGGATAGAATGGACTACCTCAACCGCGACAGTTTTTTTACAGGGGTTCACGAGGGCGTAATCGGTTACGACCGCATCATTAAAATGCTGGCAGTTCACAATGGCGAGTTGGTGGTGGAAGAAAAGGGTATTTATTCCATCGAAAAATTCCTGATTGCCAGGCGGCTGATGTACTGGCAGGTGTACCTGCACAAAACAGTATTGGTAGCTGAACAAATGTTGGTGAAAACATTAAAAAGGGCCAAGCAACTGGCCTCCCAGGGCATAGCATTAAACATCCCAAAATCTCTTTCCTTTTTCCTTTACCAAAATTTTTCTCTCGAAGATTTTGATAAAAACAAAGAGTTGCTCGACCACTTTGCCAAGCTTGACGACCATGACATATTCAGTTCACTTAAAGTCTTCAGGGATCATCCTGACCCAGTCCTGTCCTTTCTATCTTCCTGCATTGTTGACCGCCGATTGTTCAAAATCGAAATAAAGGACGAGCCTTTCTCACCTATAGATATTTCTGAAATCAAGAACCGAATTGAATCATTGAATATTTTACCAAAAGAAAACCTGGATTATCTGGTATTTGGAGGAGCGGAAACGAACCATGCTTATAGCACATCAAAAGATGAAATCAATATCCTTTTTAAAAACGGGGATGTGCTGCCGATGTCCCAGATTTCTGACTTTGGCATCCAGACGAGGTTGGTGAAGAAGTATTATCTGTGTTATCCGAAAGGGTGATGAAAAATTTTATGCAGACCAAATCATCAAACACAGTCCGCATGACAAATTGCTTAACTTTGTTGAAAACAGAAATAAAATCATGGGTGAAAAAAAAGAATTTGACGACAGTATTGAACAAATTTTGGAAGTCACAAAATCTTCCGCAGCTATTGCCATTGCTGAATCGAAAGCATTAGGACTTCCTATTACATACTTGAAAAACGGGAAAATCATTAAGGAGTACCCTGACGGGAAAATTGAAATTTTAGAAAACATTGACCCTTCTGACAGCACATCCTATAAAAAAGGACAAAAAATCAATGTCAAAAAATAGCACAAGTCGTCTCCGCATGTTTGCCGGCCCAAATGGCTCAGGGAAGAGTACTATATTTCACAGTATAAAAAGAATGCTCCACATCGATCTCTTCATCAATGCAGATGAGATAGAGAAAGAATTCAATGATTCAGGATTCATCAACCTTTATGACTTTGGCATTAAACCAATGGAAAGCAATTGGCAAGAGTTCTTAAAAAACTCAACCCTCGTTTCAAAAATCAAAAGCACTGGAATTGAAATTCAACTCTCACTGAAAAACAACATCATTGTACATCAAACCAAACGATCCTTTTCCTATGAAGCCGCATTAGTAGCTGAATTTCTAAGATTGCAACTCATACAAACCAACCGATCCTTTTCATTCGAAACCGTCATGTCTCATAGCTCGAAAGTTGACATCCTTGATTTTTCGATGCAGAATGATTTCAGGAATTATCTATATTTTATTTGCACAGAATCCCCTCTTATCAATAAAGAAAGGGTCAGGCTCAGAGTCGAGAAGGGCGGCCACCCTGTACCCCTCGAAAAAGTAGAAGAAAGATATTTTAGGTCGCTGGATTTACTTGCCCTTGCTGTTAAAAGAACTTATAAATCTTTTATTTTTGATAATTCTGGTTCGGAACAAAAGCTCATAGCAGAAGTATATCAAGGAAAGAAAATCACCATCCACAACGACTCCGTTCCCAATTGGGTCAACAGACATCTTTTTGAAAAACTTATTTAACGTGAGTTCTGGATCAGGGCGAACGAAAAGTCATTTCAATAATATATAACTAACTGATTATCAATATAAATTTTGAGTCCTCGTTTCTTCTATTTTGATAGTGCAATTAATGAAAGTCAGTAAAAACAAGGGTTCTGTCATATTATAAAAATGACTTTTCGTTCACCCTGATTAAAAACAAGTAGATGCTGATAATCAATCAGTTATGGCAAAACAAGTCTATTCTAAATTGGTTGAATAATTCATCTTACCTCAACGGCGTTCCAACACTGAACACTGGATATACTGATTCTTCTTCAGAAAAACCGAAGGTCAATGATAGGGTCAAGGCTTCATTTAACGGAACAATATAAAAACCAAAACCATATCCATTGTGCCAGTCGCCGTTTTCGACAGCTACATCAGAAAAGACCCGCCCAAAATCATAAAAAGTTTTCAGCCCGATTTTCAATGGTACTATTGATGTTCCCGCTTCTACGAACTGATAGCGCAATTCCACATTAAAAAATGCAGTGGATTCACCCGTGAAACGATTTTGCACAAAACCCCTAAGTCCATTGTTGGTACCCAAGTTCGGTAGTTTGTACCAAGGGGCTGCGCCCCAGCTCGTCGCCCCCCCTGCCCTGAGACCTAAAGTGACTGGGTGTTTTCTCTTGGTGGACATATAATATTCCATGTCTCCTTTCAAAATACCAAAACTAAAATTAGAGGTCGTACCGTCTATGACAGAATAATTTTCGTAACCTATTACTGCCCTTGCACCATTGTAGGGCAAACCTTTCCGATCCCTAAAATCCAAATCGATTTTTAAGCTCCAAGGTATCATGGTCCACTGTTCATTGGCTCCGCGAATATCAGTAGCATTTTCAGTGAGAAACGTGTTTTCAATACGCTCCGACTCATCCTGCTCAAATCCAACTTTTATTTCAAAAAGACTCTTTTGCCAAAAATCACGAATTAGCCCAATCGAAATATGCTCGGCATTCACGGCTGACTCGTAATAGCCAACGCCAAACTCATCATCCATGTTTTCGGAACTATTGCCAAAACCATAGAAACGGTTCTGTAATCTCGGCTGGGCGACAAATGCATCTACCATAAAATCCCATTTACGTACCGCCTGGTGAAAACGACCTTGATAACCAAATCTTACATTTCCTTCGGTCGTGTACCCTAAACCAACTTTGTGCTTGCTGTGATAGTCGTCTTTTTCAAATTTCCGTACGGTCCAACTGCCAGATACCCCAATGCCAAAACCTGTGTAACTACTGTAGCCAAGACTAAATAAAGGCAAAAAATAATTATAGTTGAACCGTTGGCGATCATATTCGTAAAGATTTGAATTCCAGTTATTTACAACCTTGCCTTTACCTTTCAATCCTTTTTTGGAGATAAATGATTTGTCATAGAGTAAAGTTTTGGCCTGCGACTCATCATTAAAAATATCTTCGCCGGGGCCACCAAAAACGCTTACTTTGATCTTGCTTTTTTTTCCATTTCCAGCGATGTTGAATTGGTCGTCGTCGCCAAGTCCCCACACCCGAACTTCTTTGGTTTCATAAGGAAGAAAAGTGCGGTCGTATAAAAGCTTGTCCCCCTTCTCATTGTTTTTCATGTCATACATCCGCACGCGTACCGAACCGTCCGTCTGGTGTTCTATTTCAAAACATTCTTCATCTTTTGAACCTGTTACATCTACTTCTTTATTGAGTAGCGAATAATAAGTTTCCGCAGCTTCTGAAAGGTGCTTAATACGGTTTTTCAATTTGCCCTCCACTTCTTTTCCTGACAAAGCCATCACTTCGGGAGGCAATTTGCTAACCGCATTTTCAATATCGGTTTCAGAAATATGATCCTGGATATATTTTGCCTGTTCCATAAATAGGCTTTTCGGAGCCTCTTGCATCAGGAAACGATCCATGTGTTTTGCCTGAAACGTGAGTGAGCGGATATCACTAAAGTCAAACCCGAAATCCTCAAGGTTCTGCATCCCGAACTTGCGGTCGGCCAACCAGTTGATGAGGCCGTCCTGACGGGAAAAAACGTGATCCCGGTCACGCGGGATGGGTCGGTACATCCGCCCTTTATCCGTTTTGTACATGGCCCATTTCCAATTGTCTTCGTGCTTGCTCCAATCCCCAACGAGTATGTCAAAAAGACGTGCCCGCACAAATTCCTCCACGTCAAGATGAGCATCTTGATCCTTATAAAAGCGGTTGAACATATCCACACTCTTCTCAATTTTATCTGCTTTTGCAAAGTGTTCCCCTTTAGAATTAGTCTTGCCAGGATTCTCTTCCAACATACCAAATAGGTTGCCGTATTTTTTCCGAAACGGGCCAAGTTTAGCATCATCTGGCAAACGGTAAAGCGTTGGGGTTGCATGGAGTATGCTGATTTCTTCCAACAATGGTGCAACCACCATGGCGCCATATGGGTGCTGTGTAGAGGTGAAATCTTGGACCACGGGTGCGGCAATGGTATTTTTCAAAATATAGTTCAGCGCCTTTGTCGGGTCTTTGTCAACAGAGCGGAAGGTATAGACGGAACCATTTCCCGAGCGGAATTTCAGGGAAGTTGTTTGGCGGCCACCGCCTTTTTTATAAATAGCCAACCCGCCGTATGTTTCATCCAAATCGAGATAAGGAACAGTAACAGGCTCAGCCCAGGTAGTCCTATAATGCCGACCAAACAAGAAGCGTTTCATTCCCTGAGCCTCATACCCTTCACCTCCGGGAATGGTTGCTTTTACCGCGAATTTGAACTGCATTTGATCTGTGGCCCTTGCGCCAGATTTACACGGCGCGAATGAGGTGTTAAAAATAATACCCTCACCTTGAACAGGGTCTTCTGTACAGGAACTGTGAAATAATTTACGAGTTGCTTTTTGTTGGAAAACGCCATTTTCATTTTGCAAAAAAGCGGCATCCACCTGGCCATTATCATAATAATCCAGCCGCATGATGCCTGCTGCTTTTTTACTGAAAACTGTCTGGTTATTCCTTCCTGCATACTTGGCCTTGGTCGGTGCCCCACTGTTTATACAAATATTGTCGCTGCCTTCCAATATCTGCTGATTGTGCTCATGAGCGGAGGCATAAATGAGGTTTTCATGAAAATAAAATAGGTTTTTCATGGTGCTGACAAAAGGATCCAGATGTTCGTTGGCGAGGTCATATTGGTTGCCTGCGTTGGCATGGAAAGAGGTGGTAAAAAGGCCAACAATAGGAAGTGGTTTGAAGTGGTCGCCAAATGAATAACGCCCTCCATAATTACCTAATGAATAAAATGGGTGGTGTCCAACGATCAGCACGTTCCGGTCTTGGTATTCCTCAACAGCATCTTCGAGTTCTTCTTTCAAATTTTCTTCCGAAAGTCCTTCGCAGATGGCATCGGTAGGCCGGGGTTTGTCATAAGGGTGGTTCCACCATTGCGTGTTGAGGGTGATGATGGCGAGACTTTCTCCCATATCAAACACTTTTGGCCCAGGGCAACCATTTTTCACTGCCCAGTGAGTCCGGTCATATTTTTTATCTTTTAGATAATCCTTTATCCGATTTTCTAAATTCCCTAAACTACCCTGTCCTCCCTTTTTACTACTGTTCCATTCACGGTCGCCAGGTACAATGATGAGGTTGCCATTGGGATATCCTTCAACCTTGTCAGCCACTCTTAAAATTGGCTCGATCTGCTCTTGGTGATCGTATTTGCCAATCTTGACATTCACAAGATCGCCGTTGAGGATGAGGGTAAACGGCATTTCTGTTTCACTAAAAACCTGATCTAATTGTTGGATAAAGGCTGGTTTGTCTTCGACATCGGTGAAGTTACCAAACATGAAAACCCGGTGGGCAAAATTAGATTGAGAAAAGAGCGGATTCAAGGCCAGTAGGCAAAGAACCCATTGTAGTTGTATGCAAAAAGTTGATTTGGTCATCATGTTTTTTTAACAAATAATAGGGATCAATAGAATAATTTTTCGCCTAAAGGCAAATTACAATTAGGTAGAGTCGGGGCGCTGCCCCTCAACAATTCTTTCCGCTTATTATCTGCTACAAGCGGGAGGGGAGGCCTCTTTTACAACTGTCTCGTAGTCTCACCTCAGGTCAATAAAACATTCCTAAAATCCCATCCCCATTTTAAAGGTAAATCTCGGGCCATCTTCATTATCCTCACGGGGTTGATAAAGCCCAAACGACATGGTCAACAGATCGACCGGGGCGATATACAATCCTCCGCCATAGCTGTAATGCCAGGTATCAGATTCAACATCTTCCACCCAAACTTTGCCATAGTCAAACCCAGTAAAAATGCCAAGCGTGAAAGGTAGCGTCCGGTTATAGCTGCTAAACAATTTTGCCCGCAGGTCAAAATTTTGCCAATAGGCCGTTTTACCAAAAAAGCGGTCGGATCGATAGCCTCTCAAGTTGGAGGTAATGCCGCCGCCGATGCGTTGTTGCTGGAAAAATTCAAACTCGTTTCCGAGGTTGGTGCCGAAGCCAATGCGGGTAGCAAAAATGACCGTCTCTTTGCGGTCGATCGGTTGAAAAAGAGAAAGCTCGGCATTCAAGGAGCGGTACTCGCCATGCTGGTCGCGGAGGTTGGTCAACCAGTTGATGTGGCTGATAAAACTAATCCCTCTTTTTGGAGAGAAAAAGTTGTCGAGGCTGGAGTACTCAAAACCAAGCTCAAGCCCACCGTAATATTTCCGTTCAAAAATATCATCGGTCGGTTCAAATTGATCGGTAATAAAACGTCCTGCCGTCTCTTCAACATCCGTGAGGTCGAATACTGGTCCGATGCGGAAAAATCCAGCATTGCCTGCGACCCGCTTTTTAATAGCTGGAGCAATATAGACCTTGCTCTGACGAGTGCGGTAAAAGTCAATGCCTTTCACTACCTTGGGGCTGTCATTTCCATCACCAAAATAATTGAAGGCATAAGAAGGGGTATGGAAAATGCCTTCCAAATAAAAATCCCATTTGCCAAAAACTTCTAAATAATCGCCTACATAATCGAAGTTAAAAGCTTTGGTTTCAATGGCAAAGCTCGTATAAAAGGTGTGAAGCGTGGAATAAGGTATCTTTCTATATTTATAGGTCGTCAGTATTCCAGAAAAACCAAGCAGAAACCCATCGTCGGGATTGGAACCGATCACTGGTAGCGGCAATAAAAAATCATACTCATGGTCAATGGAACGGCGATCGTATAAATTATACTCCCTATTGCTACTCCGCTTGTCCTTGGCCTCGGAGCCTAATGTCAGCTCGTTCTTACGAAGGTCGTCGTAAAAAAAAGTCTTTTTCCCCGCTCCGCTCACCTTGGATTCGTCAACAAATTCGTCCTGGCCAAGCCCTCCGATACTCCTAATTTTAATCCCCTTGTTCACATCTCCAGTTATGTGAAATTGGTCTTCGTCGCCGATACCAAAAAGATGGACTTCTTTGGTGACAGAACGTTCAAAAACACGCTCAAAAACCTTCTCTTTTTTCTTTCCTTTTTTCTCTGAAATTTCCCAGACTGTCACCTGAGTGCGCTTGTCGTCAAGGCGTTCGACTTCAAAGAGTTCGTTCTCGTCGGTTCCATAAACATCTACTTCTTTCGACAATATTTCATAAAACTTACGGGCATAAACCATGAGATCATCCCGCCGTTGCTTTAAGGACATTTTAATATGATCGGCAGTGAGTTCTTGAACTTTATCCGGCCACACATCGAAAGCGTTGTCAATGACCTCATCAGTCAGGTTTTCTTTTATAAATTTCACTTCCCGCTCCCAGTCCTCCCATTCGAGTTCGTTGATAAAAGCATTGTCGAACGAAAGGGAACTCCAAGCCAAATATTTCACCGTCTTAATCTCTGGGCCGTACTCCCGCAACTGCCTGGCAAAGGGATCAACCCAATTGGCCAGCCGGATCAAAAGGCCATCGTATTTGGAAAATGGCTGGTCGCGATCACGGGGGATTGGTCGATATATTTTTTTGCCATCTTCCTTAAAACTCGCCCAGCGCCATTGGTCGTCATGGCGGTCGAAGTCGCCGACCAGCATATCTAAGAGGCGACTCCGTAATGCCCAAGGTTGGTCTATTTTGTGGTCGTTGTTTTTGGTGATCTTTTCCGCCACATCGAATGTACTGATGATTTTCTCAGAACCACCAAACACTTCAGCATCGCCGTAATCCCCTGCGGGTCGTTCTTCCACCAGATAAACCCCTCCGCCAAATATGTCATTATTGACACCTAGGGCTGGCTGTTTTGGAACATAATAAAAATTGGGCGTAGTGTGGTAAACATTGATCGCATCGGCCATTGAAGGAATGGCTGTCGGGGCAAATGGGTGGGCAGATAAAAAATTGTCTTCCAAAATAAAAACCGCCGCTGTCATTTTGTTCAATGGATACGGCAGGATGCGCGACGCATCTTTGGTCAGGCCCCGCATGGCAAACTGCCTCCCCGTCTTTGGGTTTTGCAGGCGGAGTGAATTGGTCTGGCTGCCCCCTCCCCTTTTTACCGGCACAACGCCGCCATCAAATTTGGTGATGTCGAGCACAGGGAACTTGTACTTGTTCATATAAATCTCCCGGTTGAGGTCGCCCAAAAACATCCTGTGCAGCGCTCCGGCTCTGGGGATTTCATTTTGGACCACAAAAACCTCCATGCTGTCCAAACCCTTTTCAAACTCTGGAAATGAAGTCGGGATGTTTTCTTCGATGATGTCGAGCTTGTCATTCACCTTTTCACGGAAAACAACCTTGGCATCCGTCCCTTCCTCATTGGGCTGCCAGAATTGCACCCAAGCTTCTCCATTTTCATAAAAATCCAAGGTTGAATAACCCATTGTCCCATAAGCGAAATGAGCCCCTTTTCCAATGCGGCTGGGGTCTTTTTGGGACCCTCCTCCGCTCACGACAAACTTCTGTAACCCGTTTTCCAAATATTGCAAATTGTGCTCATGCCCAGAGACAAAAATAAAGCTGCCAAAAGTATTTGCACTGACAAGCATGGTTTCCATCAGGTCTTTGTTGAGTTGGTGAACCTGATCCTGCTTGCTGCCAATAGACCCGCGGATCAGCGCCGCTAGAGAGCCGATGCCAGGCATTGGGATATAAAGCGGATCAGCAATATCCGTCAGTGGGAAAAGATGCTGCTTGGCTGTAAAATTGCCACCATGCGGGCCATTGGTAAAAGGTGGGTGGTGGGTGGCAATGACGATGTTGCGGCTGCGGTATTTTTTCACCGCATTCAGAAAAAGGTATTTAAACATTTCTCTGCTTTTCGCCAGACAATCATCGTTGATCTTAGGTTGCTTGTTCCAGTCTTCCAGCCACCATTGGGTGTCCACCACTATAATGATAAGCTTCTTCCCGATCTCGATGACCTCTGGACCGGGGCAGCCATTTTCCGGAAGAAAATAATCCTCCCAATCATCATCGTCTTTATCATCTATGCCCCTTTGTTTGTTGATGTATTTGTTGACGTATTTCTGCTGTCTTTTTAAACCTTTCAGGCCCTGTCCCCAATCATGGTTTCCAGGTATGAACACAGGTCTGCCTTTGTAATCAGCCAATGCATCCAACTGGACTTTCAGGCGGTGTTCTGACAGTTCTCGCCCATCATCGTCACGGTGCTGAAGGCCGGAAGGGTACACATTGTCGCCAAGAAACAGAATGGAGCTGTTTTCACTTTCGTTGGCCAGCACACCTTTCAGGTATTTTAATGCCGGCGGCGTTTCACCCAATTTAGCATGACCAGCATCACCTACCAAATAAATGGTGTGTTCCAGTTTCAGCGAAGGATCGGGTGTATTCTGCTCCCATCCCTGGGAATCGTTGGAGAGGTTGTATTTATAATTGGCACATGAAGTGACCAGCAAAAAGCAAAAGGAGGAGATGAGAGGGTAAACCTGTAATTTCATGTAGTTCATTCGTTAGTGATTCCCAAAGGTAGTGAATGCATTGAATTTTGGTTTTTCTTCAGTGCCAACAAATAACCGCCCCCCTTTGAGGAAACCTTATCGGCAGTGGGCCTGTTGCAGCCCATCGCATCGATACTGACCAAGTCATCCAGGAGTGCCGGGATCGCTGTCTTTTCACTGCTCTTCTTTTGTACTTTTTTCCCAAAAGGCCAGCTTTTTGATGACCGTATCTTTCAATTTCTTCGCAATCTTCCGCTCCACTCAGCACTGCACAAAGTGCGACCACCAAAATCTCGTTCAAATAATGCTTTACCTTTTTCGCTATCCGGAAATCCGGTACTTCTTTGAATATCTCTTGTAATTCCATCCGATAAAACCAACAATCTTAGCCTTATCATAATTTCGTGCGTTTAACCTATACAAAGGCTATTAAAAAAAGTTTAGAACAAAACTTCCCTATTCAAAAATAACTACTTCTTACCTTCACCTTTTATTTTGTGATCTTAATTTAATACATACACCTACAGAATGGAAGATGAAAAAAGGAATTTGAAAGGAATAAACAAAGTCCTCATGAAAGAGCTGAGTATCGACAAAGAGCAGTTAAAAGCCCTGAAAAAAAAGCTCAAGAAATTAGAGGGCTACCCTGAAAAAGGAATTGAAACCTGGTTTCGGATAACTTCAAAAAACCTGTACACCAGGCGGCAGATTGTGGATACCAAATCAAACATCCTCATTACAGTCAACTCCATTATCCTGTCTATCATTTTGGGCAGTTTATATCCGCTTTTGGACGAAGATCCCCACCTGCTTTGGGCGATGGTGCCCATGATTCTGACCAACCTCTTTTCCATTGCTTATGCCATTTTTGCCACCCGTCCAGTGATCGCTTCCGGCAAATTTACCAAAGAAGAAATCAAGCAAAAGAAAGCGAGGTTGATGACTTTTGATGATTTCAGCCAGATGCCGTTGGAAGATTATGAATGGGCTGTTGATGAAATGATGCAGGACAGGGGTTTTCTTTATGACACCATGAAAAGGGACATCCACCAGCTTGGTGTGGATTTGAGGAGGCGGTACCAGTTCATCAAAATTGCTTACAATATCTTTTTGACCGGCATCACTATTTCAATCCTTGCATTTGGGGCGTGCCATGCATTTTTTTAGGGAAAGTGAAAAAATAAATTCAAAATCGCGATACAAGGAATGTACCTTACACCCCGAATTTCAAAATCAACATGAAATCCATCGGTTTATTCTATAAATAACTGGAGTTTTGGCCTTCCGTTCTAAACAACTTTATTGTCAAAACTCTGGAAAAAAAGGGGAAAAAAAAGGAAAAAAATTAATAATTTAATATGTCTGAGAACAATAACCTCCTCACAAAAGCTGAAAAACTGGCTTCTGAAATTCTTCAGAATGAGATTTCGTCTGAATTGACATTTCACAATTACGGCCATACCAGAATGGTTGTCGAAGCAGTCAACACAATTGGCAAGGCTGAAAAGTTGGATGAAGGTGAAATTGAAATAGTGCAGTTGGCGGCCTGGTTTCACGATACTGGTTACCGTGACACTTATGAGGGGCATGAAGAAAAAAGCCAGGAAATTGCAGTAGAATTTCTAAAATCGGAAGACGTTCCATCGGCTAAAATAGAAAAAGTGACAGGATGCATTCTGGCCACACAATTGGACGTGGCGCCAAAAAATAAATTGGAAGAAATACTGTGCGACGCTGATATGCTTCATATTTCAAATGAAAAATATGAAATGTATGCTGACAACCTAAGGGCAGAATGGTCCAAAGTAAACAATAAGAATTACACTGATTTTGAATGGCACCAGATGAACCTGGAGTTTGTTTCCAAATATAGATTCTATACCTCGTTCGGACAAGAAGCAGTCGCCAAAGAAAAAGAAAAAATTATCGACAAATTGCAGAAGAAATTGAAAAAATTACAAAAGCAATTTGATACGGGCTTGATAAATGAGCTGGGTGTTACCCCGGAAGAATTAAAGGCGATGAAGAAGAAATTGCAAAAGGCCGAGGGGAGGCCCGAAAGGGGTATTGAAACCATGTTCAGGCTTACCTCAAAAAACCACCTTACCCTGAGCAGCATGGCCGACAGCAAGGCCAACATCATGATCTCGGTCAATGCTATTATTATTTCCATACTCATCGGGTCGCTCATGCAAAAATTGGATAGCAATCCCCATCTAATTGTCCCCACGACTATCTTGTTATCGGTCAATCTTGGATCAATTGTTTTCTCGATACTGTCCACAAGGCCCAACATCTCCACCGGGTTTTTCACCAGGGAGGACATTGAAAACCAGCGTACTAATTTGCTGTTCTTTGGCAATTTCCACAAAATGAAACGGGACGATTACCATTGGGGAATGACCCAGCTAATGGATAATGGGTCCTATTTATATTCAAGCCTTATTGACGACATCTATTTCCTGGGGGTTGTTTTGGCAAGGAAATATAAATACCTGAGAACTTCCTACAACATCTTTATGTATGGATTGGTGGTGGCAGTTATTGCCTTCGTGGTCTCGAACTTCTTTATTCAACCCAATTGACTTCAGTTACCGGAAGCCTTTCAACAACAGCAAAGCGGAGAACATGGCAAAAGAAAGGTAGCACATCGGAAAGCCCCCTGCTGTTTTGGGGCATTCCAACCAGCCCAAAACCTGCCCTGCAGTGCCGACCGCCGCTATCAGCCAAGCGAGACCTCCACCAATAAAAAAGAGTTTTGAATTGTCTTTTAGAAAACCGGTTTCGGAAATGAATATAAATAGCAGGCAAATGAATATAATATAGCAAGCAGGTATCCCTAATATTTTCGGACAAATATTTCCTTCTATAAATTCCTTCCGGGAGAGGCCGAATGCGCCGTTCAGTCCAAAAAGGGCGATAATCCAGATAAGTATGGAAATTGCTGTTTTCATTTTAATTCTTTTGCTTTTTTTCTTTTTATAAAAAACCAATACGCCAGCCCGGTCAGAGCAAGTCCTGCAATTACATAGGGTTTCCTCAGCGGCAGATAACTGCTTGGAAATGAATGGAATAAATTGACATTTCTATTATTTATGTACAAGGTTATTCGTATATTTGTTGAATAACTTTGCATTATGTTAAAATACATTTCTCAGCACCAAGGTAA
>JAJCYI010000226.1 GCA_029263015.1 Saprospiraceae bacterium
CACGCCCCTGCCCGGTTTTTTTTTTTATATGTTTTTGTATTATTAAATTCCACCAAACAAATATAAAAAAAAAAACCTGACAGGTCTCCTTATTGAATCCCTGCATAAAAAGCGAATTTTTGCAAAGAATAACGAAGATAAATAGGTATGCTTACAAAGGTTAAAAAACTACGATATTCAACTTTTAAATATGAAACAGAGAGAATGCCGTTCTGTACATTAACAATGTCTGTCCCAAAAATTAATGGTTTGAAATTATTTTCTTTAATCGAAAAATGTGAAATATTCAATCCACCTCCTAATTCAATTTTTTCAGCAATCGGGGTCGTCAATAAGAAACCTAAATTATATGATAGTCCTGGGTTATTGTCACTTATTTTACTACTTGCGAAGCTACTGCCCACAGCAGCCGTTACACCAAAATCCAAATGTTGGGCATTTAAAAAAAAGGGGGACAGAGCAACAAAAAACATTAGGCTAAAGAGGTAATTTATTTTAATCATAATCCAAATATTTTCATTTTCCAAATCACCATTTTCGTCGTTCCAAAGAAGCAACTGTCATCGCCACAAAAATCCCGATCACGGAAATAAAATAAATAATATCGCGCGTATCAATCACCCCCCTGCTGATGGAAGCATAATGAGAATCAATCCCAATCAATTGGACGATATCGTCCACTCTGCCAACAAATACAGGTAGTTTACTAAAAAGATAAAATCCCCAATGGAAAATAAAGCAGAGAAAAGTTGCCAAAATAAAACCGACAATTTGATTATTCGCAAGCGATGAAGCGAACACGCCTATGGAAACAAAAGTACCTGCTAAAAATATTAATCCTATATACGATCCCATGATTGCACCGCTATCCAAATTCCCTTTTGGACTCCCCAATTGGTAAACCGTATAATAATATAAAAGCGTGGGAAGTAGGGCAAAAACCACCAGTGCCAAACTGGCAAAAAATTTACCCAAAACAATTTGCAGATCAGTCAATGGACGGGTCGCCAATAATTCGATGGTGCCGGTTTGGTGCTCTTCTGCAAACGAACGCATGGTGACAGCGGGAATTAAAAAAGCAAATACCATTGGCGCAATATCGAACAATTGGTCGAGGGTGGCATAATTGTAATTAAGCAAACTGGTGTCAGGGAATACAAACATAATCAAGCCCAATATTCCCAAAAACACCCCGACCACAATATAGCCGATCAAAGAACTGAAAAAGGTGTTTAATTCTTTAAAAAATATAGTCAGCATCTATTAATTGATAATTGATAATTGATAATTGAGATAAATTGCAAGTGCATGTCAATTTTCAATTATTAATTTGTTTAATCCTTGTTTCGTGGCGGTCAACATAAATAAGTAAAAGGCGAAATAATTTTTCCTTTACTTCTTCTCTTGGCGTCCTTTCAATAGTTTCTACTAAATGTCGGTCTTCCTGTATCCACTTCAATAAATTTTCAACATTAAAATCAACAACTTCCCCAGTTTCAAAATGTAATATTTTTTCGACCACTATTTTTTCGTCCCGTTCTACTTCTCCTTCCAAAAACGGGTAGCCTGTTAATGGGTTATATGCTTTAATGGGAACTATTTTAATACGATAATCAGGATAAGTATAATAACAGATCTTACCGCGCAATTTTAAAGCAGCAAAAGTTGGCAATTGCCTGTATATTTCGTTTTCAGGTAATTTAATAAAAGGAATGCCATCTTTACATATAGCCCATATCTCCTCTGGATCTACCATTCTTTTTGTTTCTAAATGGTACATGCTATCAACCTGTGTCAAAAAAGTTTGAGGATTGGTAAAAGATTGCATGTGAATGTCTTCCATTAAAAAAGAAGGCATGTTCGTTTGGAATTCTTCAAACGATAAATATATGCCATCTGTAAAACTGAAATTTTTTGTTACTACAGAGCTATCCTGAGCATTTACAACAAATGGAATAATGGCAATAAATATGGAAAGTAATTTTTTCAATCTGACTGCTTTTTTTAGTGCTTAGACTTTATAATTTTAGACTTTAGACTGAAAGACGTTTGTGGAAAATTACACTTGATTATCATTTATTTTACAAAATCACTTTCACACAAATTCTCCCCAATAACTAATAACCAATAACTAAACCCCCTAGCCTTTAACTTTTCGTCAATTCTTGAAACACATTTTCCACAGTAAATACTTCTTTCTGCATTTCCAATAATATCAAATTATTGTCCACAGCAAAACGGAAGACTTCGCCACGGACGTCGTGGTTTTTATCAGATGCAATTTTTAAATGATTTTCACCAAATTGCTCAACCCGTTTAACATGCCTGATTTTTTTCAGCAATTCAGGTTTCACCTTTTTATTGAACTCCACAGTTACAACACTTTCCCCGCTCACCCGATTTTGCAATTGTTCTATTGAGTCGTTTGCGACGATCTTCCCATTGTTGATGATGAGCACCTGGTTGCAAAGTGCCTGCACCTCCTGCATGATATGGGTGGAAAAAATTACTGTTTTTTCCTGTCCGATCTGTTTAATAAGGCTGCGGATTTCCACCAACTGGTTGGGGTCGAGGCCAGAGGTAGGCTCGTCGAGGATAAGTACATCAGGGTTGTGCAGCATGGCCTGGGCAAGCCCTACCCGTTGCCGGTAACCTTTGGACAGTGCTCCGATTAATTTGTGCTGTTCTCTCCCTAACCCAGTCATTTCAATCATCTCCGAAACCCGTTGATTCTTTTTTCTGACCTTGTACAGCCCTGCCACAAATCCCAGGTATTCTTTTACGTACATATCTTTATAAACGGGATTGTTCTCAGGCAGGTACCCGATGTGCTCCCGCACTGCCATCGAATCCGATTCCACATCATAGCCACAGACTTCGGCCTTGCCTTCTGACTGAGGGATAAAACAGGTCAGTATTTTCATGGTCGTGGTTTTCCCCGCCCCGTTTGGGCCAAGAAACCCCAGCACTTCCCCTTTTCCAATTTCGAAGGAAATATTGTTGACTGCTCGCTGAGAGCCATATATCTTGGTCAGGTTTTGAACGCTTACGGACATGTGTCAGATTTGATGGTTAGTTGGTTTTGGGTTTATTGGTCAAGTCATCTTCATGATAGGGCAAAACTAATCAACTGAAGTGATGGGTCAAAATGTGAGGAGGTTGGTAAATTGCCAAAACCAAATTTGCTATTTAAAGTTTCGTTAAATTTGTTCCTGCTTTAACATGTTGCCTAAGCAATAGACAACATTCCATTAAAAGAAGGGTTCACAGGGCATTCATTCATATTAAACAAAATGAAAACCATGCGAAAAGATTTGTTTTTTATCCTGATCTTAGGTGCTTTGACGTATTCCTGCACCAATAGTCCCCAACCAGAAAATACTAAATCTGAAAACGATGGCGTTAATACCACCGTCCCTCAAATTACAACACCTCCAGACCAGTTTAATGACCAAGCCCCCACTCAGATTTCAGAGAAAAGTGACATCCCCCGCAATCCCGAACCAGTTGCTATTACATCAAACACCTCCCAACCTGCTACCACCACCCCTCAGCCTTCGCCGGAGCGGACCAATGTTCCACCGGCGAAGGAGGTAGCTCAAAAACCGGTTACTTCCCCCTCTTTTCCAGCACCTGAGAATAAAGCAGATCTTGAAAAAACTGCCGATACCGATTTGAACACCCCCGCAAAAATTTTGGAAAAGAAACCTCAAAATCCCCCCTCCCTTTCCCATCAAGCATGGGACAATATTTTGAAAAAACATGTAAGCCCCTCAGGAAAAGTCAATTACGCTGGTATCAAAGCTGATAAGTCAAAGTTTGACGCTTACCTGCAATCCTTGCAAAGCAACGCACCACAAAGTGATTGGTCAAGAAACCAGAAGATGGCTTACTGGATCAATGCCTATAACGCTTTTACGGTAAAACTCATCATCGACAATTACCCTGTTTCCAGTATCACCAAGTTAAATGGAGGCAAACCGTGGGATAAAAAATGGATCAATATCGGTGACAAGACTTATTCATTGAACAACATTGAAAATGACATCTTGCGTCCAACATACAAAGATGCCCGCATCCATTTTGCAGTCAACTGTGCGGCCAAGTCCTGCCCTACCCTGCTCAACCGTGCATGGACTACCGACAACCTCAACAGTAATTTTGAGAAACAAGCAAAAGCGTTCATCAACAATTCCAGTTTCAATGTTATCACTGCCAACAAAGTACAAGTGAGCAAGATTTTCGATTGGTACGGTGCCGACTTTGGCAACCTGATCGACTTTTTGAATAAATATTCCAGCACCAATATCAACAATGGAGCTAAGGTGGAATTCAAAGAGTACAATTGGGAATTGAATAATTGAGAAATTGAGAAATTGGAAATTAGAAATTAGAAATTAGAAATTAAGATATTAGACTATTCCAAACGTATAAGCTTCTAAAATCAACCACCTCAAGCATGTTGTCGTCTAATTTCCAGCTATATGGGCAATCCCCTAATTTCCAATTTCACGAATTTTTTCCACGAATTTGAGTCCTCCCCGTCACTTTTGTTTTAAATCCTCCTTTTTCCATTGCTCCACAATAAAATACCTTTGTCCCTGAGTAAAAAGAACTGATTCTACAACGATTCTTTTAAATGAAGGACTATCGTAAACTGCTTGTCTGCCTGCCTATCTTCTCCCTGCCTTTTCTATTTTCAAATTTTGAAAATGACAATACGGACGATATTCAATTTTTTCATTCAAAAGAAGAAACAGCCTCATTTGAAGTGATGATGTTTGATACCATGCTGCCCGACCTCGAAAATGTACTCTTTGCAGCGAGCGGCGTATGTGTGGATTGCCACGGCTATGATACCTTGGGGATAGCCAGCGTGGATGCTATGGACCACGATGTCAATATAGTGGATGATTGGCGGGCCACGATGATGGGCAATGCGGCCAAAGACCCTTTCTGGCGAGCCAAGGTCAGTCATGAAGTACTGCTGCATCCACAGCATAAAGAAGCAATTGAGGACAAGTGTGTCTCTTGCCATGCGCCACTTGGCAGCTTCAATGCCAAACACATCGGAATGTCCCATTATGGCATGTCCGATATGCTCGCTGATAAAATTGGGCAGGACGGCGTCTCCTGTCTGGCATGCCACCAGATCAGTCCTGACAGTCTGGCGACTGCGTTTTCGGGTGGGGTGAAATACGACACTTTTGAGGTGGCTTATGGGCCTTTTGAAAATCCACTGGTCTCGCCCATGCTGACGGAAACAGGCTACAAACCTTATTATAGTGAACACATAGAAGATGCTGGGATATGCGCAAGTTGCCACACATTGCAAACTGAAACGATCGACTACGAAGGCAATTTCACAGGCAACATTTTTGTGGAACAAGCTACCTACCACGAATGGCTCAATTCTGTTTATGCAGATTCCATTTCCTGTCAAGGCTGCCACATGCCGAGCCTCGAAAAATGGCCGGTTTTCTTGATAACCGGTGCCCAGACAGAAGCCCGCACCCCTTTTCATCAACATGAGTTTGTTGGGGGCAATGTCACCATGTTGAAACTGCTGCAAGGCAACATCGAACAGCTGGGCATCAAAGCTTCGGTGGAGCAATTTGACGAGGTGATTGCCAAAACGGAGGCCATGCTCAAACTCAAAAGCATCGAACTCGAACTCGATATGATCGACCGTAACATCGACACCGCCCGATTTGTGGTGACGCTGACAAACAAGGCCGGCCATAAATTTCCCTCTGGCTACCCTTCCCGCCGTGCTTTTATTGAGTTCTTGGTAAAAACAGAGTCTGGGGATACGCTTTTTATTTCTGGTAAAACGGATGAGAACTTTGAAGTATTTGGCCAAAATGACACCTATGAACCACACTACCAGACCATCAACTCGGAGGAACAGGTACAGATTTATGAACTGGTAATGGGCGATGTAAACAATGACGTGACCACTGTTTTGGAGCGGGCACAGCACCCGATCAAGGACAACCGCCTGCCGCCAATTGGTTTCACTACTACTGATCCTGTTTACGATACAACAGCCATTGCCGGACAAGCACTCCTGGACGGGGATTTCAATAAAACAAATGCCGTAGAGGGAAGCGGCAGTGATGTCGTATATTTCAATATTCCGCTCAACGGCTTTTACGAAGTTTTGGACATTAGTGCAAAAGTGTTTTACCAGCCGACTCCGCCCAAATGGATGAAGGAAATGTTCGATGAAAGTACTCCAGAAATTGATTTATTCCGAGATATGTTTGCTGCTGCCGATCGCAGTCCGGTGCTGATGAAAGAGGCATCGATATTTGTGGAAGCGATCACAAACGATAGCGAAACGGTTGAAAATAAGCAGTTTATCACCGTTTACCCAGTACCATCTGCCGATGGGATAATATTTGTCCAGTCTGAGCAAACCCACAATTTGAAAGTGTTTTCGGCAAATGGAAGACTACTGCAAAGCATTAGAAACAAAAATGGCAACTACGAAATACAGTTGAACAACAAGGGCGTTTTCTTTTTACATTTCATCAGTAAAAAAGGCCAAGTACAGGTGGAACGGGTGGTGGTGAATTGATAAATAAGTACTTTGAAAAACACAGGAGGATCACTTTGGTCGGACCGGCACTTAGTAAAGTAAAATCAATAACTTAGGCCAAGCTATGGTTTCATAAAGTAATTGAATTGAGGCAGATCCGGATGTTGATAAATTTTATCCCAGTCAATATCCTCTTTTTTGGTTTTCAGGCCGATCGGATATTGTTTATCC
>JAJCYI010000227.1 GCA_029263015.1 Saprospiraceae bacterium
TTACCTTGGTGCTGAGA
The DNA here is from genome assembly GCA_029263015.1 of Saprospiraceae bacterium. GTDB lineage: Bacteria > Bacteroidota > Bacteroidia > Chitinophagales > Saprospiraceae > UBA6168. Next base: position 18 of record JAJCYI010000227.1, read on the forward strand.
AATGTATTTTAACATAATGCAAAGTTATTCAACAAATATACGAATAACCTTGTACATAAATAATAGAAATGTCAATTTATTCCATTCATTTCCAAGCAGTTATCTGCCGCTGAGGAAACCCTAGATAAGGATTGTTTTTGAAGTTTTGATTTAGGCAAATCAAAAGGTGACATTTCTTTAAGGAGCGTCACCTTTTTTAGTTTATTTATTCTTGTCCTCTAACCAATCCGTATGATTAGACTCCCCCGATTCATCACCCACCCGCCGATAAGTATGCGCCCCAAAATAATCCCGCTGTGCCTGGATAATATTGGCAGGCGATGAGGCGCATGTGTAGCCGTTTAAAAACTGAATACCGGCGGAAAGGCAGGGTACCGCCAAGCCAGCGTGAACAGCAGAAGCAATCACATTGGCCAAATCTATCCAATCACTTTTCGCCTTTGATGAAAAAGCTGGACTCTTCAAGAGGCGGTTTGTATTTGCCAGATTGTCCACCAGTTCTTCCATCAATCCAGAACGGATAATACAGCCGTTGGTCCACACACGGGCAATTTCTGAGAGGTTCAATTGCCAACCAAATGACTCGGATGCTGCTGATAACAAATGGAACCCTTGATGGTGATTGATTAGCCGGGAGGTTCGGTAGGCGTTTTTCAGGTTTTGAGAAGTCACTTTTAGCTTACCTGAAGTAATTGGTCGGTACATCGCATTGGCCTGCAAACGCTCCGATTTAAAGGCGGAGACATATCGGGCGAAAAGCGCACTGGTAATCATGGTGATCGGAACGCCCAATTCAGCGGCAGCAATAGTAGTCCAACTGCCCGTTCCTTTGTTGCCGGCTTGGTCGAGAATTTGGTCGATCAACCAACCATTGCCTTCTTTTTTACGTAAAATATTGACCGTGATTTCCAGCAGGTAACTCCCCAAACCATCGTCATTCCAACTTTCAAAAACAGCGGCAATTTCATCAGGAGTCTTGCCCATGCCGACCCGAATGATATAATATATCTCGGCCAATAATTGCATCTCTGCATATTCGATCCCATTATGTACCATTTTGACAAAATGCCCGGCACCGCCGGTTCCAATGAAAGTGCAACAAGGATTATCGGATTTGTCTTTTGCGGCAATCATTTCCAAAATAGGGGCAATTAGGTTGTACGTTTTTTGGTCGCCACCGGGCATCATGGAGGGGCCATTCAGTGCCCCCGCTTCACCACCAGAGATGCCGCATCCGATAAATTGAATGTCGTCCATTTTAAGGGAATCAATTCTCCGTTGGGTGTCTTTGTAATGGGAATTGCCACCGTCGATAATAATATCGCCAGGGGCAAGGAATTGCCTGAGTTCTTGGAGGACGGCATCTACTGCGACGCCTGCTTTCACCATCAGCAGTATTTTCCTTGGCCCCTCCAGTGATTGGACAAACGCAGAGAGGTTTTCAAAGCCAAGCGTAGTGGACAGTTCAGCATGATGGGAGATAAAGTCAACTGCCACATTTTCTTCCACGCCTTTTTCGAATCGGTTGAAAAGGGAAAGTGAAATTCCCTTCCCTGCCAAGTTGCGGGCCAGGTTTTTTCCCATAACACCAAGGCCGATAATGCCGAATGATTGCCTCATGGTTTTTTAATAATTAGAATAGATTGTAGTTGGTGCAGGTGTCGGACGCCTTAGAGGCGTCCGACACCTAATTTCCCAAAGCTGCAATTATTTGCTCAACAATTTCTTCTGGCGGCTTTCGTATATCTACAGCAATAGCAGTATCAGGATTTTCCAGATCATCAAATTGGGATTGCAATAAATCCACTGGCATATAATGTCCGGTCCTTTTTTCCATTCTTTTTTTAATGGTTTTAAAATCGCCATTTAGAAAAATAAAAATGGATTTTTCCTCTATTCCTTTTTTTAAAATTAGGCGATATTTTTCTTTTAACGCAGAGCAGGCAATAATGGCCCCTTTATCTATGGATTTTTTTATTGCAAAAATATTGATCGACTCCAGCCAGTCTTGTCTGTCACCATCGTTAAGCGGTTGTCCGGCTTCCATTTTCGCAATATTTTTTGCTGGATGAAAATCGTCACCATCAAAAAAAGGGATACCCGTTTTTTTAGACAACAATTTCCCAATGGTTGTTTTCCCACTGCTTGAAACACCTGTGATATAAATAATTTTGCTTTGCAATAAATTGATTTTATAATGACGTTTTCCCCTATCGTTGGATAATAAATTTCCGACGTATTTTTTTGGTTTTACTATTTATCTCTAAAAAATAAAAACCTTGGTCAAATGCTGACACATCCAGGATTATTAATTTGCCAGAAAAAAATTCCCTGTTTACTAATTGTCCTGCGCTATTATAAATGTCTATATCGAGTATTTTTTCATCTTCACTCTTTATTGTTAATAGATCAGTTGAGGGGTTCGGAAATATTATTATTTCGTCATTTGAAGATGATTCCTCATTTGTTCCAGTGGTGCAGTCGATATTTAAAACATCCAAGTTAAGGCCCAATGGTTGAATATAATCTGGACAAATACTTGGCGCGCCACTGACTGTATATTGGCCAGCAGTGGAAACTGGTAACTTGTTCGATGTTGCCGAAGGAATGGGGCTTCCATTTAGGAACCAGGTGATATTCGTATCATAAGGCAAATTCAATGTGAAATACATGGTATCACCATCGCAAACAATTGATTCACCATTGTCTCCGATCGTGAAATCTCCAGTTGATGCCACGGTGACTGGCAAAAAAGCCCAACCATCGATTAAAACTTCAGGGGAAAGTTCGGTACATCCATTGAGGGTAGCCTCTACCGAAAAATAAAATAAAACATCGTCAGGGTTGCTTACTGAGATTGTTTGTGATGTGTCACCTGGGATGGGAAAAGATACCGGTTCGTTGAATGCCCGTTTATGCCATTGATAAGAATCATAAACTTGTGTTGATAAAATTTCTGTACCATTTGGACATAAGATTAACTCTCCGGTTATGATAGGATCAAAAGCGCATTGAGCATTGGTGCTCTGAAATACACAAAGGGATAGAAATAAAATGGCTGATTTTATCATGGCTATTAAATTAAATTAATTTAGTACATAAGATCGTTGACTCGGAAATGCGCCTAGCGTCAATAGGAGTAATCATCATTCATTTGCTTAAATCGTAAAAGAAAAAATGTTGTGTATTATAATTTCTAAATCATTTAAAATCCATATCCAATGTGAAGTCCTAAACTAATATGATAATCCTCTGGGTCATAAGCAAATTCAAGGACAGGGCCAATATGAAAGTTGTTTATTTCAAATTCATAAGATGTTTCTACGTGCAAAGCAAAATTGATATTTGAACTTTCATTGTCTTCAAAAGTAATTCCTGGCGATAAATTAATTCCTAACCCATCAATAGGTCTATAACTCCCAACTATGCCGATTGTGTTATGTTTATGTTCATCGAAAATTCTTTCATAACCCAAGCCAACACCAAATTTGGTGTTTATAATGTTGTACACATAATGAATATGAAGTCCGTATGCAAATTCTTTTTCGTTTACAAAATATACGGGTGCGTTTGCAATACCAATTTCATTTCTATGATGGTCGTGATGATCTTCAACATGTTCATGATTTTGTGCTCTTAAGTTGTGTCCAAAGAAAATAAACAAAACAATCAGGCTATATTTTAATTTCATTACTTATTTGTAGTTTTTTTTATTTGTGATAAATAACATTTTGCGATGCAAGTCGTCCCAAATCCACTGGCGCTGGACTGTGATAAAGGCACCGGACACAGTTCTGCACCAGCGGCCAACACACATCTACCGAAGGTCGCCAAAATTATTAATAAACGCTGGAATATTCACTTATTATCACCCACAAAAGAAGGCGTCCCAATCTCAGATCGGGACGCCTTTTTTATCGAAAAACAGAATCTTATAAGTTCTTCAATTCACTCACCAGGTTCTGCAAACTCTCTTTTGCATCGCCGAAAAGCATCTTTGTTCTTGTATGGAAAAACAGTTGATTTTGGATGCCGGCATATCCAGGATTCATACTTCGTTTCATCACGATCACATTTTTGGCCTCCCAGGCTTTGATGACTGGCATGCCGTAAATAGGACTGCTTGGGTCATCCTCGGCGGCAGGGTTTACCACGTCGTTCGCCCCCACGATGATGATAACATCGGTATTGGGCAACTGTGGATTGGCATCGTCCATTTCCACCAATTTGGGGTAGGGGACATCTGCTTCTGCGAGCAGTACGTTCATGTGCCCGGGCATCCGACCTGCCACGGGGTGGATGGCAAAGGTCACATCTATGCCCCGTCCTTCCAGCGATTTTTCAAACTCATGGCAAACGTGCTGCGCTTGTGCCACTGCCAGACCGTAACCAGGTACGATGCAGACTTTGTTTGCATAAGCACAAAGGATAGCAGCATCGGTAACACTTATTTCTTTGGCAACTTGCTCGCCGTCTGCTCCGCCACCAACAGCTGCTCCACCACCGCCAAACGAACCGATTATCACGTTCAACAGAGACCTGTTCATGGCTTTGCACATCAGAACCGTCAAGATGGTACCTGCCGAACCGACGAGGATACCTCCTGTGAGCATCACGGCATTGCCATACAGGAAGCCACCAAAAGCTGCGGCCATTCCAGTGAAAGAGTTCAATAATGAAATGACAACGGGCATGTCGGCCCCTCCAATCGGCATCACAAACGTAACACCGTATAATAGGGAAACCACCAAAAGCATCCAGATTGCATTCGGGCCTAATATGCCCGGAGCAAATACTTCGGCTGCGATCATCCCGAGTACCACAGCCATAAAGGCCAGGTTCACGATTTTCATCCAACTGCCCCGGATGTCGTTAATCCAGCCATCCAATTTGCCGTAGGCGATAATACTCCCGCTAAAGGAAACCGAGCCGATGGCCAAGCCTAAAAACACGATCAACAAAAAGCCCATGTCGTGCGATCCAGCCCCGTGGGAACTATTGAATTCGACGAGGGAAATAATAGCCGCACAAGCACCCCCCATTCCATTGAAGAAGGAGACCATTTGCGGCATTGCCGTCATTTTGACTTTCATCGCCATCAGCCATCCGATGACTGTTCCAATGGCCATCCCACCTATTATCCAAGGGATGTTGCCAATGGACTGGCCATCCTTTTCGTGGAATACGATCGTTGCCAAAATGGCGATTCCCATGCCGATGGCAGCATATATATTGCCCATTCTTGCCTTATCAGGGCTGCTCAACATTTTCAGTCCAACGATAAAAGAAATGGAACCGATGAGATAAGATATTTCGAGTAGAAACATTATTTTATTTATGATTTATAATTTATGATTTATAAAATCCTGAAGGTTGCTATCAATCATCAATTATAAATTATCAATCATTTTTTCTTTTTAAACATTTCGAGCATCCGGTTGGTGACCACAAAGCCGCCGACCACATTGAGTGTGCCAAGTATCACCGCAAGAAAGCCGAGCGATAGGGCAAGATAATCATCAGGTGCCGCGTGTCCCATCACGATGATGGCGCCAATGATGACAACTCCGTGGATGGCATTTGCGCCGGACATCAGAGGTGTATGCAAAATGGCTGGGACATTGGAAATTACTTCTATGCCCAAGAAAACGGAGAGGATCACGATGTAAATCATGTCCAGGTTTTCGGTAAATAAAGTTGCTAAAGAATCCATTTTATTGATTTATGAATTTTGATTTATGAATTATGCAGGTGGCAAATAAATCATAAATAATAAATCATCATTTTTTCAAACGTTCGTTATTGATTTCCCCTTGGTGGGTGATGCAGGTAGCGGCGATGATGTCGTCCTCAAAATTAAGGTTGACGTTGCCATCCACAATCAAGAGTTTCAGAAAATTCAAGGTGTTCTTACTGAACATCGAGCTGGCATCTCTTGGCATAGAACCAGGAAGGTTGGAATCACCGATAATTGTTAGACCATTGTAATCAATGATTTTTCCGTTTTCAGTTACTTCGCAATTGCCGCCTGAGGAAGCTGCAAGGTCAATGATAACTGCACCCTTTTTCATTTCATCCACCGTTGCTTTGTGGATGATGCGGGGCGCTTGGCGTCCAGGTATTTGTGCTGTGCAAATGATCACATCGGCAGTTTTGGCGTGTTCGTGAACTGCTTGGGCCTGGCGTTTTTTGTAATCTTCCGATTGTTCAATGGCGTATCCTCCAGCTGCGGCACTTTCTGCGGAACCTTCCACATCTACAAACTTAGCACCGAGGCTAAGCACTTCTTCTTTGGCGGCTGTGCGCACATCGAATGCTTCCACAACTGCACCGAGTCGACGAGCGGTTGCAATGGCCTGTAAACCTGCTACACCAGCACCGATGATGAGGACTTTGGCTGGTTTTATCGTGCCAGCAGCAGTCATAAACATGGGGAAAAAACTTGGGAGATGGTTGGCAGCATTCAATACCGCTTTGTAACCCGCCACTGTTGCCATCGAAGAAAGCACGTCCATCGCCTGTGCACGGGTACTGCGGGGCAGCATGTCGAGGCTGAATGCAGTCACCTTGTTGGCATTCAACGATTTGACTACGTCATTGTTGGTGAGTGGGTTGAATTGGCCGATTACCATTTGGCTATCGGAAAGTTGGCTCAATTCTTCATCAGGCATAGAGTGGATACTTGCAACCAGGCTAGCATTTTTCAGGACATCTTGTCTGGATACAACTTTGGCACCGGCGGTTTCATAGTCGCTGTCCCCAAAGCTGGAATTATGGCCTGCGCCATTTTCCACCTGTACTTGTTCGATACCTAATTTAAGGATGGCAGCAACAGTATCAGGGCTTATTGCGACCCGGTTTTCTGTTGGACCTTCTTTTATTACTCCTAAAATCATTATGAAATTTGTTTCGAAGCTTTGTATGGAAGTTGATTAGGGTTTTTGATTTGGCCTTAAAAAGAAGCTTTTTCGACCCCAAAGAAAAACCCTAATCAACCTCAGGAACGATGATTAAATAAATTGACATTCTTTGGGATAGGTTATTTTGGTCTTAGATTTTCTTTAAAAGAAGGAGTATTGTTGATACTATGACTGATTTTAAAGGAAAATAAGGGCAAAAGAAGCTGCCAAAAATGTAAATTTATTTGGTCACCGTTCCTCATTAAAAATCGGGGCGCAAATTAGGTTATTGCCCAAAATAAATATTACTGATTTACGAAAAAAACCGAATTATGTTCAAAACTTATTGCCGAAGAGACCTGACAGGTTGATTTTTCCAGATATGTAGGGGATCTGGTTAACCAGATCCCCTACATATCTGGAAAAATCAACCTGTCAGGTCTAAATGGAAATTATTTAGACTCGACTACTTACCTTTGCGCCCGCAAAAAATAATTCATGCTGACAGCTACCAATATATATGTGCAATATGGGGACCGCATCCTCATGGACCGGATCAATGTGGTCATAGGTGAAAAGGACAAGGTCGGCCTTGTTGGCCGCAACGGTGCAGGAAAGTCCACGTTTTTGAAAATCATTTCGGGCCATCACTCTCCCGATGAAGGGAATGTGACCCGGCCCACTGAATCGACTTTGGGTTTTCTTCACCAGGAGATGAATATCCCCAAAGGGAAAACGGTGATGGAAGAGACCATGACCGCTTTTGAAATAGCCAAAAAACTGGAAGAACGGCTTACGGGAATCCATAGGGAACTGGAGGTGCGTACCGATTATGAAAGTGATTCTTATACTGCTCTGCTCAATGAAATGGGCGACCTCGACCACCAGTTCAATTTGGTAGGGGGTGGCAACATGGAAGCAGATGCTGAGAAGATATTGAAGGGTTTAGGTTTTAAACAAACTGATTTTCAACGACTTACGGATGAGTTTAGTGGAGGTTGGCAAATGCGGATCGAACTGGCGAAAATGCTTTTGCAGCGCCCTAGCTATCTTCTGTTGGATGAGCCGACCAACCACCTCGATATTGAAAGTATAATTTGGTTGGAGGAGTTTTTACAGACCTATGAAGGAGCCGTGATCGTTATTTCTCACGATAAAACGTTTCTTGATAAAGTGACCAAACGGACAGTGGAAATCGAGCTGGGAAAGGTCTATGATTACAAGGCGAATTATAGTAATTATGTGGAACAACGGGCAGAGCGTCGTGAAAAAATGATGGCGGCTTTCAACAACCAGCAAAAGGTGATTGCTGACCGGGAGCGCACCATCAAGCGCTTTATGGCCAAAGCGACTAAAACCAACATGGCTCAATCCATGCAAAAGCAGTTGGATAAAATTGAGCGGATCGAAATTGAGGATGAAGATACGGCGGCTATGCATATTCGGTTTCCAGAACCCCCACGGTCTGGCCAAATTGCATTGGACTGCAAAAACTTGGTAAAAAAATATGGTGACCTCACCGTCTTGAATGGGGTGGGCCTCAAGCTCGACCGGGGAGACCGGATTGCATTTGTTGGACAGAACGGACAGGGTAAAACCACCCTTGCCAAAATGATCGTCAACAAACTGAAAGCAACCAGTGGCGAAATCAACATTGGCTACAACGTACACATCGGATATTACGCCCAGGACCAGGCTGAAACGCTCGACCCAAAATTGACCCTGTTGGAGACGATGGAACTGCATTCACCGGCAGAAATGCGTACCAAATTGCGCGGCATCCTTGGGGCCTTCCTTTTCAGTGGGGAAGACCACGATAAAAAAGTGTTTGTGCTATCAGGAGGAGAACGGGCACGTCTCGCATTGGCCTGTATGCTGCTCCGTCCGATCAACCTTTTGGTGGTGGATGAACCGACCAACCACTTGGACATGCTCTCCAAAGCAATATTGAAAAAAGCCATCAAGGACTACCCGGGCACATTGATTGCCGTCTCGCACGACCGTGATTTTTTAGGTGGACTGACCGATAAGACAGTCGAATTCAGGGATAAAAAACTACATACTTACCTTGGCGATGTGAACTACTTTTTGGAAAAACGCGAATTGGACAATATGCGCCAGGTGGAATTGAGCCAGCAAAAGAAACCAGCATCAAATGGCACGGCAAAATTAAAAGAATTAAGTTTTGAAGAACGGAAGCAACTCCAGCGTGACCTTTCAAATGCCGAAAAAAAAGTACAGCAATTAGAATCAAAAATCAGCGACTTTGAATCCAAAATGGCTGATCCTTCATTTTTTGAAAAACCCGAATCGACCAAATCTTTAAAGGAATACGATCTCGCCAAAAAACAACTCGAATCTGCTATGATGGAATGGATGGGAGCACAGGAGGCGTTGGAACTGTAGTGCGGATTTCCAAATCCGCACAGTTTGATGCCGGATTTGAAAATCCTGCCTACTTTCTTACCAACATTTTTAAATACACTCACCTACTTATAATACAAATTGCAAGAATGAGCGCTTTCGAGGAAATTCACTTTATATCCATTTTTTATCATTAGATTTAAAATAGCTACTCCACTCCTAAATTTCCGTATCTCTCCTTTTTCATCGGTTAAATAAAACAGTTTTTGAACATGGCCAAACGTATGTCTCCCCTGGCCATAATCCACGGCAGCTTTGCAGGAACTGAACCCCCCATTGTATTCTGGGCAGACTGAGATATACATCCCCACTGGTAGGTTTTCCAATGCAACACCCCCGACAAATAATTGGGCATGTAATTGGAATGAAGTAAACGAAACAATAAACAGTAAAATGATCTTTTTCATAAGTTTAGATTTTTTCCAAACTTAGAGGGTATGACCGTGGACAATCGTTTTTTTAACAGACTTTGAAGAACCCAATTCTCCGATTTAATTTCATTTTAACAAAATAGCAATCATGAAATACCTTGCTTTCATTTTTTTAACAATTATTGTTGACACTTCCCTCTTAGGTCAGGACCTTTATTTTCCGCCTCTGCTCGGCGATGAATGGGAAACCACCGATCCGCTGGAGCTAAATTGGTGTGAAGAAAAGATTCAGGAATTATATGGTTTTTTGGACGAAAAAAACACCAAAGCTTTTATCGTTCTGAAAAATGGCCGAATTGTTCTGGAAAAATATTTTGATGATTTTACACAAGATAGCTCCTGGTATTGGGCATCGGCGGGCAAATCCATGACAGCTATACTTGCTGGCATCGCCCAAGAAGAAGGCTTATTAAACATTGATGATCCCACCAGCGATTATCTCGGAACTGGCTGGACTTCCGCACCCCCTGACAAAGAAGCGCTCATCACCCTCCGCCATCAACTCACCATGACCACTGGGCTGGACGACGCATTCGACTTTGCCTGCACCGACCCCGATTGCCTACAATATATAGCCGATGCAGGTACTCGTTGGGCTTACCACAATGGGCCATATACCAATCTTACATCTGTAATCGAAGCGGCGACCGGGAAGACCTACAACCAATATTTTTTTAGTGGAATAACTTTGAAAACTGGCATAACCGGGCTATGGATTCCATTGGGTTTTAATAAGATATTGTTCAGTAAAGCCCGCTCGATGGCCCGTTATGGCTTACTGATCCAGAATGGCGGAAACTGGGAAAATACGCCAGTAATTGCTGATCCGGATTATTTTAATGAAATGGTTAACGCCTCCCAAAATTTGAATAAATCCTATGGCTACCTGTGGTGGCTGAATGGAAAGGAATCATATATGCTGCCTGGAAGCCAGCTTATTTTCCCGGGGTCGATTAGCCCAGATGCCCCAGATGATATGTTTGCGGCAATGGGTGCGAACGGCCAATTTTTAAATATTTCTCCAAGCCAGGATTTACTTTTTGTTCGGATGGGGGAGTCGCCAGATGGATTGCTGGTTCCGAATATTTTTAATAATGAAATTTGGCAACATATTAATCAACTGGAATGCGAACCAAATGCGGTGGAAGAAAACCTGCAGGATGAATTGGTTATTTATCCAAACCCAGTGGGAGATGTTTTGAATTTGGATATAGATCCCCATATTCGGAATTATCGGGTTGTTGTTTTTGATATTTTTGGAAAGGAATTGATTGCCGTAGAAAATAATAATCAGATAGATGTTTCTGATTTGGTAAGTGGGGTTTATTTTTTAGGGTATGAAGTTAGGGAGCATAAATTCCAAAAGATTTTTATAAAAAAATAGAGCATAAGTACACTATGAAATAAATATGTGGTTTCTTTAATCACCGTTTCTTATACTCTTTTATTCGCATTAGCCAATAAAATAAAAAATTATTTTCCTTCGTGATATAATGGCGTTGAACAGGCGCAGCTCCAAACGAACGGAGAAGTTTTTCGACGTTTGGCATCATGCTGCCTGTGAAATCGAACGAGGTCAATTTGTTGTCGGCTGCATCCTTAATGGCTTGCCATGCAATAAGGCTGGCCCCTCCGTCAGATAATAATTCTGGGCAACTGGCCTGAATGATATAATAGGCTTTATTGTTGTCCCAAATAACGAAAGATGAAGAATGGACAAGGCCGTCAGCATCTTTTGCTATGTATATTTTTCCAATTTTTTTTGAAACTGCTGTTTCTGTTAATTTTGCAAGCCGATCAAATTCATATGGTGGTTTTAATCTTTGTTTTTTATAGGTGGATTTAATTAGATGAATTAATGAATCACTGTTTGCTTCTTCTGAAACAAATAATTTATTTTCTGCTTTTTTTATTATGGTTCTGGCTCGGTTTTCAAAAGATTGAAATATTCTATCTATAGAAGTAAGGTCATTTATAAGAAAAGAATATTTTGAAGTTTGTTTATAGTTTAACCAATGCAATGGCATCCAATTTTTTGTTTCAGGAAAAAAGTGCTGATAAAAAAAAGAATGTTTTGGTAAATTTGTAAATAACAGTTTTACTATTTTTTGTTCCCAGGCTAACTTTGATGCAAGCTTTTTTTGCTCTCTGGGAAATAGGATATAATATCCTTGATATGGCGCAACAGGAGGCATGCCAATGCCTTTGAAAATTTTTAACTTGGTAAAACAAAATGGCAATGCCGCAATGATTTGCTTATTGTTTTCAACTAATACGACATCCCAGGATTCAGCCCCGACATCTATATCCAACCACCAAGGATTGATGAAAACAGGAAGATCTGATTGCGCTTTGCAAAATTCCTTGTATATCTCTTTTCTGTCCGGTGATATAATTACATTCATCAAATAATTATATTTTCCGGAATTTTAATCTCACCGAATTCCCGATCACGACCACATCCGATAATGCCATAAACAAGGCTCCCCACATTGGATTTAAATATCCCAAAGCGGCAATAGGTATGGCGATGACATTATAGGCAAATGCCCAAAACAGGTTTTGTTTGATCGTGGTCAGCGTGGCTTTGGAAATAGAAAGAGCGGTTGGTAGGCGGTCCAGATTTCCGTTCAACAATATAACTTGTGCCGACTGCATGGCCACTTGCGAAGCGTTGCTCAGCGACACGCCAATAGTTGCTTTTGCAAGGGCTGGCGCATCGTTGATGCCGTCACCGATCATGGCAGTTGGGGCGTTTTTATTTAATTCGTCAATAGCATTCAATTTGTCAGCTGGCAATTGTTCCCCATAATATTTTTCAATTCCCAATTGTTGGGCGACCCTCTGTGTTTTTTCATTTCTATCTCCACTCAATATAACTGGAACCTTGCCTTCTTTTTTTAGATATTTTATTACTCGCTTCGATTCGGTTTTTATTTGGTCTTCGATTTCGATGGTTGCTAATAATTCATTGTTTTTTGAAAAATATAATGGCGCATTATTATCTTTAACAAATGGTGCAGCAAATCGATAGGAACCTAATTTATATTCATTTCCGTCTTTATCGCTAGCGGTTAAGCCTTGCCCTTTTAATTCTTTAATTTTGGACAATTTTGGAGAGGATCCATTTAAGGGATACCGGTCTCCATTTTCAAGTTCCTTGACCAACGAATGTGCAATTGGGTGGGAGGAATATTGCTCCATTTTCAGCATCATCGAATTTATCTCTTCCGTGTTTTTTCCAAAATAATTAATATCTTTTATTCTGAAATCCCCTGTGGTCAAAGTCCCAGTTTTATCAAAAACGAAATGCTTGATTTTTGAAAACACCTCGATGGTTGCGCCCCCTTTTATTAAAATTCCATTTTTTGCCAGCCGTCCGACGCCTACCATAACGGCGGTGGGTGTGGCCAGCCCCATGGCGCACGGGCACGAAATGACCAACACGGCAATGCTGTTCATGATGGCATTGTGAAATGGGATAGAAAAAAGTAAATAAGAAATCAAGAAAGTGAGGACGGCAATGAGCAATACTGCCGGGACAAAAATTGAACTTATTTTATCGGCCAGTCTTTGGATGGCAGGTTTGTCCTGCTGGGCAGATTTCACCAACTCGATCATTTTACTGAGCACCGTTTCTTTGCTGGTGGTTTCTGCTGCGATAGTGATGTTTCCAGCAGTAACAATAGAACCTCCGATGACGGTATCGTTCTCTGACTTATTGACCGGGAGGCTTTCCCCTGTGAGCATCGATTCGTCAATATCTACACTGCCTTTTAAGATAGTTCCATCTACAGGAATTTTGTCCCCTTCGTTTACCTGTAACCAATCGCCAGGCAAAATCCCCTCAACTTCCACGGAAACAATTGTTCCCGAGGGCATGATTTTTTTTGCCCATTCGACCTGCAATTCGCTAAGGTCTTCTATTGCTGTGGTGGTTTGTTTGACCGCTCGTTTTTCCATCAAATTGCCTAATAAAACAAGGGTGATAATCATCGCACTTGTTTCATAGAAAATATAATCTGGATTGCCTTGGATGGTACCAATAAGGCTATATATGAAAGCTGCTGTACTACCAATAAAAATAAGCACATCCATGTGCGTTGAACCATTTTTAAGTGCTGCAAGGCTGGTTCTCCCGAAATGGGTGAATCCAATAACAAAAACTGGAAAACAGATGGCCAATTGTATCCAAGGGTTTTCCAGGAAGGGGACGCCTGCCATCATGAAAAAATGAGCAAGGAGAAGAGGCAGGGTGAAAATCGCTGCAAGAATGAGCTTCTTTTCCAATGTCCAATAAGGTTCTTTGTCATCACCCACAACGGTATAGCCAAGTTGATGGATGCTTTTTTTTACTGCTGGAAGTGAAATAACATTTTCATCTGTCGTAAAACTCACATCGCCAGTTGAAAAATTGACCTGAACGTCTTTAAATCCTTTCTTTTCCAAAAAGGTCGTTATATTCGCTGCACAGCTGGAGCAGGTCATTCCATCAACCTTCAGTTCTGTCTGCATATCCATTTGAATTGATAATTTTTTGTAAACATAAACACCCCTTGCCACAATCAGTTTTATATCAGCTTTTAATATTTTTTACACAATACATAAAAAACAAAAATGCGTTTCAACATGAAATCCAATCACTACTTCTCCATCCTGTTTATTCTTTCCATTTTTTGTTTTGCTGCTTGCGGAGGCGGCTCATCAGAAACAGAAAGTTCCGACTATACTGCAACCACAGAAGAACCGACGGCTCCATCAGCGGATTATAAGCTGTCTGATTTTTCATCTTCGCCCCAGTTTCCTGATGCAAAATTAGCGATACGGGGTTATGAAAACAGCAGCTTTAATTTTGAGGTGACCGGCTATGAACTAGCGGCCCAGACGACTGATGCCCCACAAAAAATGTGTGCCAATTCAGGTAAGGGCCAGCACATCCACTTGATCGTTGATGACAAACCGTATGCTGCAAAATACGAATCATTGTTTGATCATGAAGTTGCAGATGGTGAACATTACCTTCTGGCATTTCTTTCCCGTTCCTACCACGAAAGTATGAAAACGCAGGATGCCCACATCGCGGTGAAAGGCAAATTTCAGGGCAACAGCATGATGTCTTCTGAGCCTGTTTCTGAACCAATGCTTTTTTACAGCCGTCCGAAAGGCACTTATGTTGGGAAGGCAAATACAGATAAAATCATGCTCGATTTTTATCTTGTCAACACTTCCTTGTCTGCTGAAGGCAATAAAGTAAAGGTTGAAGTAAATAATGAAAAAGAGTTTATCGTGAATAATTGGAAACCTTATTTCATAGAGGGGCTGCCAATGGGGGACAATAAAGTCAAACTGACATTGATTGGCCCTGATGGCAACCCAATCGATGCACCACTCAACCCAGTGGAAAGGGTGTTTTCCCTAAAAGAAGACCCAGCGGAGGAGTAATTAATAATGAACAATGAGAATCGAATGATGAACAATTATTCATTATTCGTTACTCATTGTTCATTTTCTAAGACTTTTCCCGTGGCGATGAATGCAGGATTTCTCAAATTTTCGCGGTTGTAGGTCATGGGTGATCCCGTTTCGTGTACAATGAGTTTGCCGCCTGCTTCCTCCAAAATGATCTGTGCAGCCGCAGTGTCCCATTCCATAGTTGGAGCAATGCGCGGGTAGATGTGGGCTTCCCCTTTTGCCAGCAATAAAAATTTCAAGGCACTCCCTTTTGATACAAGTTCAGGTTTGTTGAAATTGCTGATAAAGTCTTGGGTTTCTTGATTGAGGTGGGAACGGGAGGCAACGATTTTCAGGCCTGGATCAGTGGAATTAAAACTTGCAACAGCGATTTTTTCCTCTTTACCATTTTTTACCAAAAAAGCTCCTTCTCCTTCTACCGCCCAATATATTTCATTGTGAAAAGGAATCCCGACTACTCCGAGCACGATTTGACCGTTTTCAACCAAAGCAATGTTCACGGTGAAATCTCCATTGCGTTTGATAAATTCTTTCGTGCCATCCAATGGATCGACGAGCCAACAGCGTTGCCAATTCTTTCGCTCTTCGTATGTCACTTCTTTGTTTTCCTCTGAAATGATTGGGAAAATAAGGGTCAACTTCTCCAATCCTTCACAAATAATAGCATTGGATGCCTTGTCAGCCTTGGTGAGCGGGGATTGGTCAGATTTTATCTCTACGCCAAAATCTTCATGGTTGTAGATATGGAGTATTTCATTGCCAGCTTTTTGGGCAATTTCAATTAAGTCTGGAATTAATTCAATTAGTTTCATTCAATTTTTCATTGTTTTAATTTGCCTTATTATTGCGGAAATCTTCAGATTTGCAGACCAAATCTTGGGAATTTTCCAATAGAATTAGGCTTCTGCATTTCATTCATTTTTATATCCTTTACATGAAAAAAGTTTTAGTTACAGGCGGCTGTGGATACATTGGCAGCCATACCATTGTGGATTTGATTGACAATGGGTTTGAAGTTATTTCAATTGACAACCTCTCCAATTCAACTGAAGAATCGCTCTATGGCATAGAAAAGATCACCGGCAAACGGGTGCGAAATTACAAGGTTGACCTCTGTGATGCCAAGCAAACCAGAGAAGTTTTTGAAAAACATACTGACCTGGTTGGGATCATCCATTTTGCAGCATTAAAGAGTGTGGAAGAGTCTGTTTTCCAGCCGCTCCGATATTTTCGCAACAACCTCGGAAGCTTGGTCAACATCCTGTCGTGTGCAGATGAATTTCAAATTCCGCACCTCATATTTTCATCCAGTTGTTCGGTATATGGCAATGCAACAGATTTGCCAGTGACAGAAGAAACATCATTTCAGGAGGCTGAATGCCCGTATGCCAGAACGAAACAAATGGGGGAAAAAATTATTGAAGATTTTTGTAAAACAACCCCTGCATTCAGTGCCATTTTGCTGCGGTATTTCAATCCTGCTGGCGCGCACAGCAGTACTTTTATTGGGGAATCACCGAGCAACAAAGTAACCAATCTGGTGCCTGTCATAACTGAAACGGCGATTGGAAAGAGGGCATCCATGACTGTATTTGGTGAAGATTACGATACCCGTGACGGCAGTTGCATCAGGGACTATATTCATGTAATGGATCTCGCCAATGCACACACTAAAAGCTTACAATATTTGATCGGAAAAAAGAATGAGCAGAATTGTGAAATATACAATGTGGGGCTTGGCGAAGGTGCAACAGTACTTGAGGCCGTCAATGCTTTTGAAAAAACTACAGGTGAAAAACTCAATTATAAAATTGGCCCAAGAAGGGCAGGGGATGTGGTCGCTATTTATGCCAACAAAGACAAAGCTTCGGAACATCTTGGTTGGAAGCCAACCCGTTCCATTGAAGAAATTATGAAAACAGCTTGGGCCTGGGAAATCAAAAGGACGAAAGGGGAAGGGTAGGAGGTACTGGTTCTTTGTTCTTGGTTTGGGGCTCTTGGTTAGTGCCTCGAACCAAGAACCAATAACCCCGAACCAATAACCCCTTCCCTCTCTTAGTGTAAATAGTACGGCAATAACTTGGTCAGATATTTAAAACGCGTTATTTTCGCCGCCTAACAAAGTGAAAGCATATGAACGAAGTAAGCAATTTTTTCAAATCTGCTTTCTCGATAGACAATGTTATTTTTGGTTTTGACGAAGGTGATCTGAAGGTGCTCTTGATTAAAAGAGGGACAGAACCATATAAAGGATTGTGGGCGTTGCCAGGCGACTTGATCTATCCAAACGAAGGCTTGGAAACTGCAGCCAACAGGGTGCTGCTTGAACTGACTGGTTTACAAAAAGTTTACCTTGAGCAAGTACATGCTTTTGGGGCGGTTGATCGGCACCCATTGGGACGGGTCATAACGATTGCTTATTTTTCATTGGTCAAAATAAGTGACTTTGTCGTCACACCATCCTCGTTTGCGCAAAAAGCGAAGTGGCACAGCGTGGCCAAAGCTCAAGAGCAAACCTTGGCATTCGACCACAATGATATTTTGGATACTTGCTTCGATGCCCTCAAATCGAAAGTCAGGGTCAGGCCCGTTGGGTTTGAATTGTTGCCTCCAAAATTTACACTTACCGAACTTCAACACCTTTACGAAGCTATTTTGCGCACGCCACTTGATAAGCGGAACTTCAGGAAAAAGATACTTTCCATGCACTTGCTGATTGATTTGGATGAAATGCAAGAAGGGGTTCCGCACCGCCCTGCCAAACTTTATCAATTCGACAAAAAGCGGTATCATAAATTTGAAGCTGAGGGATTCAGTTTTGAATTGAAAGAAAGCAAATCAAAAGACCAAAAGCGGCGGATAGAAGAAATAATAGAGGGGTGATAATATTGGTATTTGGTGGTTTGTCCTTAGCCCATCATCACAAAATTTTCCCGTCGGAAGTGAAAATCGCTAATTCCATATATGGGCCTTCGTTACTATTTCTGTAGTTTTCTAATATGGTCACCAACTCACCGTCGTTACCATTAAATTTGTAAAAAAAGGTTTCAAACTCCAAGTATTCTGGGGAAGTCGACAATGTCAGTTTTTGCTCAGCATCCATTGAGAATTGCCCAAAATAGCCATCAGCCATCTGTTTAGAGTGAGAGATTTGTGAGATGTCGTTGACAAATGAAAATGGAGCATTACCAACCAAATTCGCATTATTAAATGCATAATACCCCCAGATGAAATTTGAAGGAATCTTATTTAGCTTATGGTTCTGGAAGTTGACACCATCATTGGAGAGCAAGGATATGGTATAGCTTTCGTCAGTGACAGTAAGTTTCCCCACATTTTCTATTGTATTCCTTACCGAGACAAGAAAATCATAGGTCTTGTTTTGAACTGCGCCGACATTTGCAGCGGCCGTGGCAGGTGCAGATCCAGGGTTGCAGTCATTTGCAGGTTCGATGCCGTTGATGTGAAGGGAAATTTTATCGATTTGTTTAATGACGGTCTTATTGATACCGCTGTTTAAACATGGCTGTAATTCTATCGATTCAAGGTTGAAAACAAGTTGTCTAGAGTTTCCCAATATTTCATACAAATCAATATTGAACTCTTGGTCAACTTGCACAATAACCTCTTTGTCATCTTTATTGATCGAACAACTTTGCACGATCAACAAGATTGCCATGATGACGGCCAGACCGTTTCTCATTTTTATCATACTCATACTCCAATATTTGAGGAGGGATTCCAGAAAAGTTAATAGCTAAAATTGGAACGAACCTCGCCTTGAAATGCTGCCTTGGGACAGATGAAATCATTGAGAATTTACAAAACGACGGATAAGTTACACTTTTTAAACTCAATCATAGATTATGCCTGGTTTTTTTCTTTCTGAACTGAAATAAATGCGAGATATCAACAGGCGTAGTTCGGCAGCACCCACCCAATATCTTCACTCCGTTTTCCACCCAGTTTTCCCAAAGACAGGTGGTTTGAGCTTCTTTTTCGCCATCTATCCAGCATTTGTTTGCAGCATCCCAAAGATCGCCGTTATTGGGGTATGCAAGCAAGGGTTTGTTCAAAGTTTTGTTCAAATTAGAAATCGCTGGGCTGACCAACGACGGTTGGATGCAATTGACACCAACAGCTACAATTTGAGGTGAAGATGCAGCTATGGCACCAGCTTCCGATAAGGGCGATCCATCCCTGATGTGTTCAGCGTCTTTGCAACTAAAACTGAAAAGCACTGGAATTGCTGGCAAATCACTCAATAATTCCACTAACCCAATGGTTTCCTCCATGTTGGGAATAGTCTCAAAAAGTAGCAAGTCCACTCCTAATTCGATCATAAGTTCCAACCTTTCCTGGTGAAATGCTATGAGTTCCTTTTTGCGAATGGGATAATCTCCTGTATACTCTGAACCATCTGCAAGATATGCGCCATAAGGGCCAATGGAGGCTGCTATAAATTGATTATTATTTTGAGATTTATCTTGGTGAATGGCTCGTGCTTCCTGCGCTAATTCTACACTCAGTTTGAATAACGCAATCGCTTTTTTCTTTTCAATACCCTTATTTCGGAATCCTTCAAAAGTTGCTTGGTAGGTAGCTGTACAAATGATGTCGGCCCCAGCTTCAAGGTATTCAAGATATGTTTCCTTGATTAGTTCAGGTTGTTCGAGCAGTATTTTGGCCGACCAAAGAGAGTCGTTCAGGTTTGCTCCCTTCTTTTCCAATTCTGTGGCGACTGCCCCGTCCAATATCAGGAATTTTTCAGTTTGAAGTGCTTCTTGAAAACTATGCATTTTACAAAGTTAGTGATGAGTGATGAGTTATGAGTTTTTGGCTACCAAATTTCAGGGTAGGAAAACTCAAAACTCATCACTCAAAACTGTCACCTCATCAGCTCCAATGCCTTGGCAGGATCCGTTACAGGTAGCTTGCAGACTTTGTTGCGGCAGACATAAATCATAGTCTCCCCATCCTGCAACTTATCCTTTAGTAGTTCAAGGGTCCCTTCATCCTCGCCACCAAGCAATATGGCGTTGGGGATATAGTGGCCGATCAATTCATTCCTTTTTGCCTCGGCTTCACTGCCAACAATGGCTACTTCATAAGGAGGGCGCACATGATCGAGGTACACCTGGCACCAATTAGAAAAGAAATCCGGTGATTTGGTCTGGGTGACAGTTTCGGACATTGCATGCATCATTTTTTCCGAATGTTCTACCCATTTGGGTTTGTAGAAATACAGGCCAAGGAGATGTAAGTTGCTGGCCATCATCGAGTTGGAGCCAGGGATGACATTGTCTGCGGTTTCTATTTTACGGGTAATCAATGGCGGGTCAATGTCGGAAGTATAATAAAACATGCTTGATTCATCATCCTTAAAATGCGCCATTACATAAGTTGTCAGGTCTTCCGCTTTTTGCAGCCATTTTTCATCAAACGTCACTTGATACAAACTGATGAATGCATCTGCCATCAGTGCATAATCATCGAGAAATGCATTGATGACCGATTTTCCATCTTTGAAATTCCGGTTCAAGCGATTGTCCGCTTGCATTACTGATTCCAGAATGAAATTCCCGTTTTTGAGGGCTGCTTGCAGGTAAGCTTCATTTCCCAATGCGCGATATGCATCCACATAGCCTTTTAACATGAGTGCATTCCAGGCCGTCAAGGCCTTATTGTCAAGCCCTGGATGAATTCGGGAGTCACGCGCTTTGAACAGTATATCTTTTCCCTTTTTTACAAGGTTCATCAATTCCTTTTCATCAATACCATTCTTTTTAGCGATTTTGCTGGCGTCTTTTTGCAGGTGGAGAATGTTTTTCCCATGTTCCCAATTTCCAGATTTACTGATGTTGTAATAATCACAGAAAATAGCGGCATCGGCACCCAAAAGGCTGTCGATTTCCTGTTTGGCCCAAACATAAAATTTTCCTTCTTCACCTTCCGAATCCGCATCGAGGGAAGAGTAAAAAGCACCTTCCGGAGAAGTCATTTCCCGAGCGATAAATTCAAGTGTTTCTTCAATGGTTTTCTTGTATAATGGATTTTTTGTGACCAGGTAAGCCTTGGCGTACAAACTGACCAACTGTCCGTTGTCATAAAGCATTTTCTCAAAATGTGGGACCAGCCATTTTGCATCCACGGAATATCGTGAGAATCCACCTCCAAGGTGGTCGTAAATGCCACCTTTTGCCATTTCGTCAAGCGTCAGGGTAGTCGCTTCAAGACTCTTTTTATCACCGCTCAGGTGGTGGTATTTCAGAAGGAACTGGTAATTGCTGGGCATTGGAAATTTGGGCGCGCCAACTCTTCCACCTTTCTGAAAATCAATTCGTTGTGAAAAAGTATTGGCAATATTGTCAACTCCTGACCTTGTAAATTCTGCCTCGCCCACTGGCAATGGTACAGCGGCTGATTGATTCAGGCCATCCGTGAATTGGGCTGCGTATTCTTTCATTTTTTCAGGATTGTCTTTCCAATCCTTTGCAAAATATTCGACCACTTCCATCCACTTCTTTTTTGGGAAATAAGTGCCGGCCCAAACCGGTTTTCCATCAGGCAGGGCAAACGCATTGAGTGGCCAACCGCAGCCACCTTGTGAAGCCATTTGACAAGCAGTCATGTAAACGTCGTCCACATCAGGTCGTTCTTCCCTGTCAACCTTGATACAAATGAAATGTTCGTTCATAACCCTCGCCACGGTCGTGTCCTCAAACGATTCGTGTTCCATCACGTGGCACCAATGACATGCAGCATAACCGATACTGATGATAAGTGGTTTGTTTTCAGCTTTAGCCTTTGCTAAAGTCTGATCGTTCCAAGGATGCCAATTTACAGGATTGTGAGCATGTTGAATCAGGTAAGGACTGCTTTCATTAATCAATTCATTGGTATATTGATGTGGATTTTCCTGTGCTTCACTTCCCGTCGTTTTACAAGCGAAAGTAAGCATAGCTATAAAGGAGAAGAGCAATAAATGTTGGGACGTCATATTAGGATTTATCATGGCGCAAAGCTATGAATCCTCATGGTATATTCGGAATGGCTGTGATCAATTGCCGAGTATAAGTATTTGCTGGTTCGGTGAAAATATCTTGAGTAAGACCCAGCTCAATAATTTTACCATCCTTCATAACTGCAATCCTGTCAGCTATTTGGCGTATCAAAGCAAGGTCATGGGAGATGAATAAGTAGGTGAGTTTGAATTCCTCTTGAAGTTGTTTTAATAGCTTTAATATCTTGGCCTGCACCGTTACGTCGAGCGCAGAAACGCATTCGTCACAGACAATAAACCGCGGTTTGAGTGCCAATGCCCTGGCGATGCAGATCCTTTGGCGCTGGCCTCCCGAAAATTCCTTTGGGAAGCGCCAATAATGTTCCGCTTCAAGTCCAACCTTTTCCAATAGCTGCAAGGTCAATTGATGCCTTTCTTTGTCATCAGCTCCGATGCCGTGAACCTTCATGGGTTCTTCGATGGCTTTCCCCACCATCATTTTGGGGTTTAATGAAGAATAGGGATCCTGGAAAATAATTTGCAAATCTTTCCGGACATTTTTCCACTTATTTTCAGGCAGGTCGTGCATTTTATTGCCATCATAAACAACCTCACCGCCTGTTGGATTTTGCAAATGCAAGATCGACCTTCCCAGCGTGGTTTTTCCACTTCCCGATTCACCCACTAGGCCAAGGGTTTCGCCTTTGTATATGTTGAAATTGACTTCATCTACTGCTTTTACATACTCGGTTGTCTTTCCATAAAATGTGTTTTTGCTTGGAAACCAAGTACTTAGGTTATTGATTTTTAAAACGACCTGTTTCTCAGGATGAACCTTTTTTGTATTCTGCTTAAATGATTGGTATTTGGAATCCCGCAAAAGCCCTTTTGTGTATTCATGTTTTGCATAATGAAAAACCTCCTTGGTCAACCCTTCTTCCATAATTTCACCCTGCTTCATTACCAGCACTCGGTCCGCTACTTCGGCCACCACACCTAAGTCGTGGGAAATGAAAATGGTCGAACCTCCCCATTCTTGTTTCAACTCTTTGATGAGATCGAGGATGGCACGCTGAACCGTAACATCAAGGGCAGAAGTTGGCTCATCGGCAATTAGGATGGATGGATTGCAGGAAAGCGCCATTGCGATCATGACACGTTGCCGCTGTCCACCAGAAAGTTGGTGCGGATAGGACTGGAAGATTCGTTCTGGGTCGGCAAGTTTTACTTTTTGAAACAAAGCTATGACCTGTATTTTGGCCGCGCTTTTATTAGTTTTTTGGTGTTGTAAAATGGCTTCCATGACTTGATGTCCGCATTGAAAAACCGGGTTCAGGGAGGTCATAGGTTCTTGAAAAACCATGGCTATTTCGTTCCCTCTGATATGTTGAAGTTCTGTTGTTTTTGCTGTCACCAACTCAATTGGGTTATTGGCATTTTTATGAAAAATAATTTTTCCGTTGACAACCCTTGCTGTAGTTGGCAACAATCCCATCAATGCCAATGCTGTAACCGATTTACCCGAACCAGATTCGCCAACGATGCCCAATGTCTCCCCTTTTTTCAGGTGAAAAGAAATACTATTAACGGCTTTTACCTCTGTTTGGTTGGAGATAAAACTGATTCTTAAATCATTGATTTCGAGTAGGTTGGGTTGTGGCATTGGTAGTTATTGCAATTGGATTTTGGTGTTGGGTTAGGTTTTAAGCTATACCCTGAAATGGTGACTGTGGTTTCAGAGCAAAATTAGATTTTTTCTTGCTCTTTGTTAGGTTCGTTGAATCTCTGAAAAGCATGGCTTTTTAGAAAGGGGCTGCGCAAACATGAGTCATCCCATAAGTAAGGTGTACACGTTTTTCGGTCAAAAATGACCAAAAAACGGGCGAATACCAGCATTTTCAGGGGTAAACGAGCATTTTGAGAAAAGAGATTTTAAATATTACAACTTCAAAACTCTTTG
>JAJCYI010000228.1 GCA_029263015.1 Saprospiraceae bacterium
AATCCAATAACGTAAGCTCTTTCTTTAAGCCATTAATTTCTGCATATTTTGCTTTCGCTAATTTTAAAAATTCTTCTTCTTTCATTTCTTTTTTACACTAAGATAAGCTTTTTTTGCTGGCGAAGATTTGGTTTGCGCCCTCATAAGAAAGCCTTTTATAATAGTCTTGTTCACAAATAACAAATTGGAATATGAAAAAATCTAATTTTCATATCCTCAATTCTTATTTATGAACAAGCCTTATGAAATGTCAATTTCTATGAATTCCTTCAAAACACTATCCGATTTATTGCTTTTAGGCGATCCCCGTCTATATGAAGTTTGCGAGGAGGTTCATGAACATGAAAAACAATTGATACCAGAATGGATCGCTGACCTGCACCATGTAATGGAAGAGGTGCGGTCAAAATATGGCTTTGGCCGTGGGATCGCTGCGCCCCAGTTGGGCATCATGAAAAGATTATTTTACCTAAATGTGGACAAACCAAGGGTGATTATCAACCCTGAAATATTCGATGCCAGTGAAGATAAATTTGAGTTGTGGGACGATTGTATGAGTTTCCCAAACTTATTGGTAAAAGTGAGACGTCATAAAAGTTTGACCATTCAATACCTTGATGAAAAGTGGGAAAAACAGGTTTGGCAAGTCGAAGATGATTTGTCCGAATTGATCCAACATGAATATGACCATTTGGAGGGAATCCTATGCACCATGAGGGCAATTGATAAGCAATCGTTCAAGTGGAAGAAATGATAATTGAAGAGAAACGGGAGTGACCAATATATTTTGCGAAGTCTATATTTCATGTTATTAGAATAGAAATTAGAAATTGAGAAATTTTGGATTGTGAAACACTTGAGTAACAAAGGTTAATTATTTGAGTAAATTTTGAGGATAAGATTTTTTCGATAGTTTTCTTGAAAAAATCAGTGCATAGCCAAGTTACGGACTTATTTTTTCGAGGAAAATAGCGGAAAAAGATATTCTCAAAATACCCGAATAATTAGGCTTTGTTACTTAATATCACTGGTTGACTAATTTCCAATTTCATTAATTTCTAATTTCAAAAAATAACAAATCCATTTAGAAAAATGAAAAAACCATTTTTACTCTTATTGCTCATTTCCATTATTTCAGGTAATACAATAAACGCACAATCAATTGAGGAACTGACTGCCCAAAAAGAAGCAAAAGCTGCCGAACTGGCCAAGCTCGAAGCGGAAATGGGGGAGGTCGCCGGGAAGGTTGCAACACTCAAGTCCGAAGTGGCCGGACTTGCCGAAAAACTAACTCCTTACCCGCGGTGGGACAACGGCCTTCTTGGGACTTTGGGACTTAATGTTTCAAAGTTCAATGATTGGTTGTCAAAGGACAATCCAAATACCACCGCAGTCACTATTGGCACCACGATGAACGGCTTTGCAAATGCCGAATTCGAAAAAGCTTTTTGGCGGAATAGCTTTAATTTAACTTTAGGCTGGTTGAAATTTGACAATGAAGATGTGCCGGATGACGAGGAGAACAAGGATTTCCAAGTGGCTGCAGATGCATTCAATGTTACCTCCCTTTATGGTTTCAAACTGACTGACAAATGGGCGGTCTCCACGCTTGCTGAATATCGCACGGCTATGCTGGATGGAAAATTTAACGATCCAGGCTATTTGGATTTTGGTATGGGGATCACTTGGACACCAATGAAAGACATGGTGGTCGTCATTCATCCAGCCAACTATAACTTTGTTTTTTCTGATAGCGATTTTGATTTTGAATCTTCATTTGGAGCTAAGATAGTCGCTGACTACACTGCAAAAATCACCAAGCATATTGCATGGAAATCAAACCTGTCATCATTCATCAGTTACCAAGATACTGAACTCAATAATTGGACATGGGTTAATGGTCTTAGTACTGCTGTGAAAGGAGTTGGGATAGGTTTTGATATTGGGTTGCGAGGAAACAAACAAGAAGCATTGGCCGCTGAAAAATCGGATAACCCTTTGCAGACGTATTGGTTGCTGGGGTTTTCTTATGCTATTTCTTCGAAGAAATGATGGGGTGATTAACCTCGACTATTTACATTCTTTCATCACAGATCAAAACAAAAATTAATGCAAAAAATACAAGGTAAAACAGCACTCATTACAGGAGGGACTAAAGGGATTGGATTTGGAATAGCGGAGGCATTATTGAACTCTGGCCTCAACGTCGCAGTTACTGGCCGTGACCAAGGTACTGTTGATTTGGCTGCCAACAAACTTTCAGATTTTGGCAATGTTATCGGTATCGTTTCGGATGTTAGGGACTTGCAATCACAACAAAATGCAGTGACCAAAACCGTTGAAAAATTTGGAGTATTGGATGTATTATTGGCCAATGCTGGTCTCGGTCATTTTGCACCCATTACAGAATTGACTCCTGAAAAGTGGAACGAGGTAATTGACGTTAATTTAACCGGAGTCTTCAATTCCGTGAAAGCTGGCCTCGAATCGCTCATTGCCTCAAAAGGTTACCTGATTACCATTGCCAGCCTTGCCGGTACCAATTTCTTTGCACAGGGAGCTGCTTATAATGCAAGCAAATTTGGGTTGGTCGGATTTACACAGGCGGTTATGTTGGATGTGCGGCATCTTGGGGTAAAAGTCACCACCATCATGCCTGGCTCCGTAACATCTCATTTTAACAGCCATGAGCCTAATCCTAAAGATGCCTGGAAAATCCAACCGGAAGACATCGGTGAAATGGTGGTCGGCCTATTGCAAATGCACCCAAGGACACTGCCAAGCAAAATAGAAGTTCGGCCAGCGGTTCCTCCAAAAAAGTGACACTATTACGTAACCCAAACGTTCCTTCCAAACATGAGTCATCCCATAAGTAGAGTGTTTACATGGCGAAATTTAGGTTTTCACCTCAAATTACTTGATTTCGGCCAATCCATAGATTGAAAGGGATAAATCGAAGGTAGAGGCAGGAGAATAATTTAGAACAATAGCTA
>JAJCYI010000229.1 GCA_029263015.1 Saprospiraceae bacterium
CAACCGGAAACGGGCGGAGGACATTGCACAAAACCTTATCATCAACCTGGAAACTGGTGGATTGGGCATTGATGTTGATCAAATTATTAAAGTCTTGGAATTACATTCTTCGCAGTTGGAACTGCGCCGCCTTGACGAACACCATTCACAAATGGAAATCGCATTTGTGGTCAGCTTTGAAAACCACCAAGCATTGTTATCCGCAAAAGAAGGACTGAAAAAAATACACCCAGGTGCTTCGTTCAGCTTTTTGGAACTGGTGTGAAAAATTGCCTTTAGTAACGGTCAATATTTTCTATGAAAATAAAATATGCCAAACAGTCTTTTACTATTAAAACCATCCTTCTCCTCCTGGGTCTCCTGACTCTATTGTTGTCAAGTGCTTATTTCATAAAAAAAAATAAACCCTCAATTGTTGACCCATCCTCTCCCTCTAGTAAGGAATCCAGTTTTTTGAAAAAAAAGTCTTCTGTCATGGAGGTTCTCAACCATTATGAAGACCACCTTATTTTTTTTAGTGTAAAAGATGAAGCTTCTTCAAAATTCCCCAAAGAAATGCGGGAAAAGCTTGCCACAATAGGCGGTAATAAACTGGCAGGAATAGGTATGCGCTACTCCTATGCTGCCGTTTTTCAAAATGGCAAAATAAGCAAGGAGGCCATGAACAGCTCAAAAGCAGTTTCGATACAACAGGGGGGAATTAGGGTGGAAAGCGCTGGAAACCACACAGGCAATTACAGTCGGCTGTCGCTGAATTCCATCAGACATATTGCGGAGAACAGAGGACTCAACCTATTCGTTGTCAATGACTTGAACCAATTGATTGGAACATGGAACTTTGATTTTTACGAATCCGAAACGCCTGTTTCCTCAGCGATGAACTGGTTGGATAGGGAGTTGGAAAAAATTGAAATCACCCTATCTGAAAAACAATATAAAAAGCTTAAAAAGAAACGGGACATTGCCATAGAAGGCCAGGTTCTGCTCAGCGGAAATGAAGATTTGGTGCCAGCCTTATTGCATTTCAAAGAAAAAGAGTACAATGTAAAGATGCGCCTCAAAGGCGACTGGGTAGATCATTTGCAGGGCGACAAATGGTCGTTCCGGGTAAAAGTAGAGGATGAAGAAACGCTATTGGGGATGCGGAAATTTTCACTCCACCGACCAGGTACGAGAAACTATGCCGGAGAGTGGCTATTCCACCAAGTACTGGCAGATGCAGGCATCATGCACCTCCAATACCACTTTGTACAGATGATTTTGAAAGTGGAAGGCGATGTTCATTCAGAAGTAAAAAACCTCGGCATTTATGCACTTGAAGAAGGCTTCGATAAACAGCTCATCGAACGCAACGAACGGCGGGAGGGAGTCATCCTAAAATTGGACGAGAGCCTGATGTGGGAGGAACATGAAGCCTACCTGAAAGGCCGCCTTGAAATCCCCGATATCCAGTATCTGAATTTTCATAAATACAAGGAAATGAATGTGGTGCCGTTTTCTGAAAAACGGATTCGAGCTGACAGCACCTTGTACAAACAGTACCTCACCGGATCATCCTTGTTCCGTGATTTCATTGATGGAAAAAAGAAATTAAGCGAGGTCTTCGATGTGGAACTAGTTGCCAAATACACTGCTATTGCCAACCTTTTAGGTGCCAATCATGCCCTTGGTGGTCACAATTACCGCGTTTTTTACAACCCAGTCACTTCTAAACTCGAACCTATTGGCTTCGACGGCAACGCAGGAAAAAAGGTGTATGGCTTCATGGAATTTTACAATAGCCGGGAAGACCTGACCTTTGTCGAGGCATATATAAAAGCTGTTGAGGAAATAACAGATGACGAGTACATTGCAAAACTGACCAAATGGCCTGGGCTGTCCAAACAAATCTCCTTGATGCAGACCGTTCATCACAAGTACGCTTTGACGGATAAAATGCTCATCCATAACCAGCGTATGTTGCAGGGCAATATCCACCCCAAACGGCCGCTTCGAATCAATTTTGATGGCATCAGGAAGGGCTACTTTTATGTAAACATTGAGAACTTTGGTCGTCTACCCAGAGAAGTTTTTAATTTAAGCTACAAAGGCAAAAAGGTATTTGGCACACCAGAACGGCGGATTATCTTACCTCCCAAATCCCGCACGATGGTCGCATTCAAACTGGATGTAGATTATGAAAAGGTGTTCACCAAAAAAGGGAAACAGAAAGTTGGATACCAGCCATCATCAGATATTGACAAAATACGAGTTACCTATAATACACTGGGTAGCAATTATTTATCCCATGAAAGTGTACTGCTGTGGAAGGCCAACAGGAATGGAGTGGCCGAAAAAGATCCCTTCCAGCGAAGTCCAAATGCCCACGAGTTTGAATTTTTAGTTTTTAACGAAAAGGATAAAACGATCACTTGTCAACCTGGAGAATGGAACGTGGATCGCCCTTTGGTTATACCTTCCGGTTATACTTTCATCGCTGGACCAGGCTGCCAATTGAACCTTATGAGCCAGTACACAGCTATTTTTTCATATTCGCCGTTGCGCTTCATTGGCACCCCTAGCAACCCGGTCGAAATCTATTCAAATACCGGCATGGGAAAGGGCTTGTTTGTCGCTAATACGTCCGACACATCGCTGCTGCAATATTGCAAATTTTCGGGGCTATCAAATCCAGCCACGGTAGGTTGGTCGGTCACAGGAGCCATCAATTTTTATGAGGCAGATGTAAAACTGGCCCATTGCTCGTTCAGTGAAAACCGCTGTGAAGATGCGCTGAACATCATGCGTTCCTATTTTGAAATGGACAACTGCGTTTTCACAGATATTAATTCGGATGCTTTCGACGGGGATTTTGTAACCGGCACGGTCAAAAATTGCATCTTTGCTAACATTGGCAACGACGCCATTGACGTATCGGGTTCAAAAATTGAGGTTTATAACGTGGCCATTGAAAAAGCAGGCGACAAAGGCATCAGTGCTGGGGAGGACAGTGAAATAACGGCTTCCCACATTATTGTCAAAAACAGTGAAATAGCGCTCGCCAGCAAGGATAATTCTGTAATTACCATCACAAACGGGTTGTTGTCCAACAACCATCTTTGCTTCGCTGCTTTCCAGAAGAAATCCGAATTCGGCCCGGCCAGTATCACTGCTGACAGCATTGACCTCTCCGATTGCCAACAGCAACATTTGATCGAAAACGGTTCATCCCTGAAACTAAATGGCGAAAGTGTGGAAACGGTGAAAGAGGTGAAAGGGAAAATGTATGGGATTGAGTTTGGGAAGAGCAGTAAATAAATGGAGAATTGAGAATGGAGAATTATGCGGATAGGGGTGGGCAATTATTACACGAATCAATTGCCACCTAAATTCATGATTTTCAATATTTTATACTCAAAACTCAATAATTCAAAAACTCTCGTTAAAATAAACATGGAACAAGCAATTGAAAAAAATACGGTTTTCAGGTACGAACGGAAATTTACTGTTTCGTCCGCCAGTCGAGGTGAAATTATTTCCCGTATCAAAAACCACCCTGCTTTTTTCCGTGAAATTTTTGCTCCCCGACAAGTCAATAATATCTACTTTGATACGCCAGCACTAAAATTTTACCGGGACAATGAAATTGGTATTTCCGAAAGAAAAAAGGTGCGGGTCAGGTGGTATGGCGAGTTGTTCCAAAAAATAGGATCGCCCAAACTTGAATACAAAATCAAATCAGGGCTATTGGGTACAAAATGGACTTTTGAAGTGCAACCTTTTGAGATGAAAGAAAAATTTTCGACAGCTTTCATCTCTTCCGTTTTAGACCGTTCTTATGTTCCAAAACCAATTTTGGAGGACCTCAAAATGCTCAGTCCTTCCCTTATTAATTGTTATAAAAGAACGTATTTTTTGAGTGCTGACAAGCAGTTCAGGCTTACTTTTGACGAAGACCTATCCTATTATCGGGTAGCTACTTTCCATCCAAATATTTTAAGGAAAAAAGAACAGGAAAATGCGTTTGTCATCGAATTGAAGTATAGCGAAGAATCTGACGAAATGGCCAACCTAATAACCAGCCGCTTCCCATACCGGCTTGACAAAAGTTCAAAATATGTGAATGGAATCCATTTGACGAGAATAAAAAAAGGATAGCACCGAAGCACTACCCTTTTATACTTTTCTCATGTCCTGCACCAAAGCAGAACTATTCTGTATTTTCTATTCTTCGTAATCTTCGTATTCCTCCATCAATGCTTTCCGGTCCTTATATGCATCGTGTGATTCCATACTCGTCACGAACAGGTTGTCGTATTTACGGAGACCTGTACCGGCAGGTATTTTCTTGCCGACGATCACATTTTCTTTCAAACCATAGAGCAAGTCAGGTTTGGCATTGATTGCAGCGGTACTGAGTACCTTGGTCGTTTCCTGGAAAGAAGCAGCCGATATCCAACTTTCAGTCCCCAGTGAAGAACGGGTAATCCCCTGCAACATTGGGCTTGATGTAGCGGCCACAGCATCCCTGAACTGTACAGGCTTGCGGTCGTTGCGTTTCAGGAAGGAATTCTCTTCCCTGATCTGGCGCAGCGATACCAAAGCACCTGCTTTGAGCTTGGAGCTGTCTCCTCCTTCAGTAACAACTTTCTTATCATAAATCCAGTCGTTCTGGTGGATGAAATTCCATTTTTCAATAGCCTCGCCTTCAAGGAAAGTAGTGTCCCCAGAATCCTCGATGGTCACCCGGCGCATCATCTGGCGAACAATCACCTCAATGTGTTTATCGTTGATGGCGATACCCTGCGAGCGGTAAACTTCCTGTACACCATTGACCAAGTACGCCTGTACGGCAAATGAACCTTTGATGGCAAGGATACTTTTCGGTGTAACGGTACCGTCGGAAAGCGCAGTCCCTGCACGCACAAAGTCACCTTCCTGCACGAGCAGGTGTTTGGAAAGTGGCACGAGGTATTTGCGCACCTGGCCGTCTTTGGCTTGCACGATTACCTCCTGGTTGCCACGTTTGATCTTACCGAACACCACTTCACCGTCGATTTCAGAAACAACAGCTGGGTTGGATGGATTACGTGCCTCAAACAGTTCGGTCACCCTTGGCAAGCCACCAGTGATATCCTGAATCTTGCCAAGTTTCCGTGGTATTTTCACGATTTTCTGGCCGGCAATTACATCCGATCCATCTTCGATGGAAACGTAAGAACCCACTGGTAGGTTATACCGCCGTAACTCTTCTCCTGAAGGTGATACGATCCTGATAACTGGAATTTTCTTTTTGTTTTTACTTTCAATAACTACCTTTTCGGCATAGCCAGTTTGGTCGTCCCTTTCAAGACGGAAGGTCACCCCTTCTTCGATACTTTCAAACTGTGCAATACCAGAGAATTCAGAAACAATCACCGCGTTGAACGGATCCCACTCACAGATGGAATCACCTTTACTCACCTTCTTGTTCTCTTTCACAAACAGCGTTGAACCATAAGGGATGTGGTGCGATAATAACATTTTTGTTCCTTCCGGATTCATTAACCTCAATTCACCTGTTCGGGAAATTACGACTTCAATGCTGCTGCCTTCATCATTATTGTAGGTGGTGGTACGAATGCCATCAAATTCGATCTTAGCATCAAATTTAGAAGTGATTTCGTTTTCTGTTTTCGATACGGAAGCGATACCACCCACGTGGAATGTCCGCAGGGTCAACTGTGTGCCCGGCTCACCGATCGACTGTGCTGCAATGATACCAACGGCATCGCCCATTTCAGTGATTCGGCCTGTTGCGAGGTTTTTACCATAACATTTGCCACAAACACCACGGTTGGTTTCACAGGTGAGTACTGAACGTATAGTTACTATCTCAATACCTTCATCTTCAATGTATTGTGCAATTTCATCGCTAATATATTCTCCTGCTTTCAGGATCAGGTCATCAGAAACAGGATGGTAAATATCGTGTAAGGTATAACGACCTCGGATACGGTTGTTCAATGGATCAATGATTTTTTCATTGTCCTTCAGTGCCAAGGTTTCGATCCCCCGCAAGGTATCGCAATCCTCCTCAATAATGACCACGTCCTGGGCAACATCGACCAAACGACGGGTGAGGTAACCTGCATCTGCCGTTTTCAACGCTGTATCTGCAAGACCCTTACGGGCACCGTGTGTAGAGATAAAGTATTCGAGTACCGACAGCCCATCCACAAAATTGGAAAGGATCGGGTTTTCGATGATTGCACCTCCTGCATCCCCGGATTTTTTTGGCTTGGCCATCAATCCACGAAGTCCACACAACTGCTTGATTTGCTGTTTGGAGCCACGGGCTCCGGAATCAAGCATCATATATACTGAATTAAAGCCTTGTTTATGCTGGGCCAATTCTTTCATCAAAGAATCTGTAATGCGATTATCGGCATAGGTCCATTTATCGATGATCTGATTGTATCGCTCATTATTGGTAATAAGCCCCATGTTGTAATTCTCCCAAACTTCATCCACTTCTTCTTGGGCAGAATCTAGGATATTATTTTTTACAGAAGGTTCAATCAAATCACCCAAGTTGAACGATAACCCCCCTTTGAATGCCCAAGTAAAGCCAAGCTCTTTTATTTTATCTAGAAAAACAGCAGCTTCAGCAAAACCCGTCCGATTAATGATGCCGCCAATGATTTTCTTCAAATTACGCTTGGTCATCAACTCATTGATAAAAGCGATACTTGCTGGTGTTGCATGATTGAACAACACACGACCCGTGGTTGTCTCTATCACCTTATCGACCATTTCACCTTTTTCGTTTTCGGTACGAACACGGCAATGAATATGAGCGTGCATATCCAATTTGCCCTCGTTGAAAGCAATCATCACCTCCTCAGCCGAGTAAAATTTGATTCCCTCCCCTTTCACGATACGTTCAGGTGTCGATTTCCTACCTTTAGTTATATAGTAGAGGCCAAGCACCATATCCTGTGAAGGCAAGGTGATCGGTGAACCATCCTGAGGGTTGAGCATATTGTGTGCAGATAGCATCAACAACTGCGCCTCAAGAATAGCGGCATGACTCAATGGCACGTGAACCGCCATTTGGTCACCATCAAAATCGGCATTGAAAGCACCACAGACGAGTGGGTGCAACTGAATTGCCTTACCTTCCACCAATCGAGGCTGGAATGCCTGAATTGAAAGTCGGTGAAGCGTCGGAGCCCGGTTGAGCATGATAGGATGCCCTTTCAAAATGTTATCCAATATATCCCAGATAACCGGGTCTTTCCTATCCACCAATTTCTTGGCTGATTTTACTGTTTTTACTATTCCCCTTTCTATCAGTTTCCTGATAACGAATGGTTTGAAAAGTTCGGCAGCCATACCTTTTGGCAGACCACATTCGTGCAATTTCAAAGTTGGGCCAACCACTATGACCGAACGGCCAGAGTAATCCACACGTTTCCCCAAAAGGTTTTGACGGAAACGACCTTGCTTACCTTTCAAAATATCACTCAAAGATTTGAGCGCACGTCCACCTTCCGCTTTCACAGCATTCGATTTACGTGAATTATCGAACAAGGAGTCAACTGCTTCCTGGAGCATCCTTTTTTCATTCCTCAGAATAACCTCTGGGGCTTTGATTTCCAATAGACGCTTGAGGCGGTTATTACGGATGATAACCCTACGGTAAAGGTCGTTCAAATCTGAGCTAGCAAAACGGCCACCATCTAACGGCACCAATGGACGAAGTTCTGGCGGCACTACTGGAAGGTATTGGATAATCATCCATTCCGGCTTGTTTTCCATCCGCGTCTGTCCATCACGAAAAGCCTCTACAACCCGGAGGCGCTTGAGTGCTTCGCTCTTACGTTGCATGCTTGTTTCATTAGCCGCTTGGTGGCGAAGGTCGTAAGAAAGCTGGTCGAGGTCGAGTCCCATCAAGAGGTCACGAATTGCACCTGCGCCCATTTTGGCAACAAATTTATCTGGGTCTTCGTCGTCCAACTGCTGGTTTTCTGGAGGCAGTGAATCGATGATTTCCATGTATTCCTCCTCCGTCAACAATGCCAATGGTTCGGACTCGTCAGTATGGGCAGCACCCCAATTGATAACAACGTAGCGCTCATAATAAACAAGCGTTTCGAGTTTTTTGGAAGGAATGCCCAATAGGTAACCAATCTTGTTTGGCAGTGACTTAAAAAACCAGATGTGAACGACTGGTACGACCAATTTGATGTGGCCCATCCGCTCACGGCGTACCTTTTTTTCTGTTACTTCAACACCACACCGGTCACATACAATTCCTTTGTAACGGATACGCTTATACTTTCCACAGTAACATTCATAGTCTTTGACCGGGCCAAAAATACGCTCACAAAAAAGGCCATCACGTTCTGGCTTATAAGAACGGTAGTTGATGGTTTCTGGCTTCAAAACCTCCCCGTAGCTCCGCTCCAGAATATCATCTGGAGATGACAAGCTGATTGTGATCTTATTAAAATCAGAACTAGGGTTTGATGTTTTTTTCTTAAAAGGCATAAATATGGTGATTGGTAACCAGTGATTAGTGTTTAGTGATTAGTTATCGGGAGCCAGTTGCCCCCATTTACTAATCACTAATCACTAATCACTAATCACTAACGTTAATCAAATTTCACATCCAAAGCTAGGCCACGCAATTCGTGGACGAGTACGTTGAATGACTCAGGAATATTTGGCTCGGGAAGTACATCTCCTTTCACGATGGCTTCGTATGTTTTGGCACGGCCAACTATATCATCCGACTTGAGGGTGAGCAATTCCTGAAGAATCGAAGCTGCACCGAACGCCTCCAATGCCCATACCTCCATCTCACCAAAACGCTGTCCACCAAACTGGGCTTTACCACCCAATGGTTGTTGCGTGATGAGCGAATAAGGCCCAATGGAACGAGCGTGCATTTTATCATCTACCATGTGTGATAATTTCAACATGTAAATGACCCCCACGGTAGCTTGCTGGTGGAATCGATCGCCCGAACCACCATCATGTAGCCAAGTCTGGCCCAATGAAGGCAAGCCCTCACTTTGGATATAATCTTCAATCTCTTGCTGGGAAGCTCCATCGAAGATGGGCGACGCAAACTTGACCCCTTTCTTCTCACCAGCCCAACCAAGCACTGTTTCGAAAATTTGTCCCAAATTCATCCTTGAAGGTACGCCAAGTGGGTTCAGTACAATATCGACTGCATGTCCATCTTCGGTAAATGGCATGTCTTCCAAACGGACGATCCTTGCCACAATACCTTTGTTACCGTGGCGTCCGGCCAGTTTATCCCCAACTTTCAACTTGCGTTTTTTGGCGATGTAAACCTTAGCCAATTTCAATACACCTGCAGGTAGTTCATCACCAATACTGATGTTGAATTTTTTCCGCTTATAACGGCCTACCTCTTCGTTGAGCTTGATGCTGTAATTGTGCAACAATTTGGCAATCAATTCATTAGTAGAAGTATCATCAGTCCAGCTACTGTAATCTATTTGGGTAAAATCCAAAGTACGCAACAGTTCGGTGGTGAACTTGGTACCTTTCGGGATCAGGGCTTCATTGTAAATGCTTTTCACACCTTGTGAAACATGGCTTTTTACCAAAACCAATAACTTATCAATAAGGATGGTCTTCAACTCATTGGTTGCTACAGCATGTTGGTCATCCAGTTTCTTCAAGACTTCAGCTTCCTGCAATTTTTGTTCGTTGCTCTTTTTTGCTCGTGCAAACAATTGCTTGGCAATCACCACACCCCTGCTTGAAGGCGGTACTTTCAAAGATGCATCCTTCACATCACCAGCTTTGTCACCAAAGATTGCACGGAGCAATTTTTCTTCAGGAGTTGGATCTGTTTCACCTTTAGGTGTGATTTTCCCAATCAAAATATCCCCATCCTTCACCCAAGCACCGATACGGATGATACCGTTTTCGTCAAGGTCTTTAGTAGCATCTTCACTGACGTTCGGGATGTCGTTTGTCAATTCCTCTTCACCCAATTTGGTGTCGCGCACATCCAAGTCAAATGACTCAATGTGTACTGAGGTAAATACATCTTCCCGCACGACTCTTTCAGAAAGCACGATCGCATCCTCAAAGTTGTAGCCTTTCCAAGGCATGAATGCTACTTTAAGGTTTTGGCCCAAAGCCAGCTCGCCGTCTTGTGTTGCATATCCATCGCAGAGAATCTGGCCTTTTACCACTCGCTGATCTTTACGGACGATTGGTTTCAAGTTCACAGAAGTTGCCTGGTTGGTACGGAGGAACTTGGTCAGTTTATATGTTTTGCGGTTATCTTCAAACGAAACAAGTTGCTCCTCTTTTGACCTATCGTAACGGATTACAACTTCTGTGGCATCTACATATTCTACAACACCATCTCCTTCCGCATTTATCAACATCCGCGAGTCACGTGCTACCTTGCCTTCCAGACCAGTACCTACGATCGGAGATTGTGGGCGAATTAGCGGCACCGCCTGGCGCTGCATGTTCGAGCCCATCAATGCCCGGTTGGCATCATCATTTTCCAAAAAAGGAATCAACGAAGCGGAAACACCCACAATCTGGTTGGGTGCCACATCCATGTATTCAACCTCTTCGGGTGTCAACACAGGGAAGTCACCATGTTCGCGAGATTTGACTCGGTCATTAACAAATTTACCTTTTGTGTCGAACGGTGCATTTGCTTGAGCAACTTTTTTGAAATCCTCAGCTTCTGCAGAAAGGTAAACGGCAGGGTTAGTTATATCTACGACACCTTTGTCAACCTTGCGGTAAGGGGTTTCGAGGAAACCCATTTTATTGATTTTTGCGTGAACGCAAAGAGTAGAGATCAATCCAATGTTCGGACCTTCTGGCGTCTCAATAGTACATAAGCGGCCATAATGAGAATAATGGACGTCACGAACCTCGAAGCCAGCTCGTTCTCTCGAAAGACCACCTGGCCCAAGCGCTGAAATACGGCGTTTGTGTGTAATCTCCGATAGCGGGTTGGTCTGGTCGAGGAACTGAGACAATTGACTAGTTCCGAAAAACGAGTTAATGACGGAGGAAAGCGTCCGTGCGTTGATGAGGTCAATTGGCGTGAACACCTCGTTGTCGCGCACGTTCATCCGCTCACGGATTGTACGTGCCATCCTTGCTAAACCTACCCCAAACTGAGCATACAACTGCTCACCTACAGAACGAACACGACGGTTGCTCAAGTGATCGATATCGTCAATTTCCGCGTTCTGATTCATCAAGCGGACGAGATAGGTCACAATCGCTATGATGTCTTCTTTTGTCAGGACAAGCGTCTCCATGGACGTCTCCAACTTCAACTTACGGTTGATTTTGTAACGACCTACTTCCCCGAGATTATAACGTTTGTCGGAGAAGAACAATTTATCGATAATGCCCCTTGCAGTTTCATCATCTGGTGGCTCTGCACCGCGCAACTGACGATAGATGTAGTTCACCGCTTCCATTTCTGAACTACTGGGGTCTTTTTGGAGTGTGTTGTAAATAATACTGTAATCCTCTTCAATATCTTCCCGTTGCAAGATCACTGTTGCAAGGCCCGATTCCAGTACTTGTTCAATATTATTTTCATCTAAAACAACATCACGTTCAAGGATAATTTCATTACGCTCGATGGTTACTACTTCTCCTGTATCTTCATCCACAAAATCTTCCGTCCAAGAGCGGAGTACCCGTGCGGCCAACTTCCTTCCAATGGCATTTTCGAGGTTGTCCCGATCATTGGGTACTTCATCGGAAAGATTGAATAATTCTAAAATGGTTTTATCCGTGTCAAAACCAATAGCCCTTAGCAGTGTGGTAACAGGGAATTTCTTTTTCCGGTCAATGTATGCAAACATCACATTGTTGATGTCTGTCGCAAATTCCATCCAAGCTCCTTTGAACGGGATCACCCTAGCCGAATAAATGGCCGTACCATTTGGATGATATGTGTGACCAAAAAACACTCCAGGCGAACGGTGGAGCTGGGAGACCACAACGCGTTCTGCACCATTGATGACAAAAGTGCCCTTAGGCGTCATATAAGGTATGTTCCCAAGGAATACGTCCTGCACAATGGTTTCAAAATCGACGTGTTCTTCGTCATTACATGACAACCGAAGTTTGGCTTTGAGTGGAACACTATAGGTCAATCCCCGTTGCATACATTCTTCAATAGTGTACCGAGGTGGGTCAATGTAATAATCCAGAAATTCCAAGACAAAAATGTTCCGAGCATCCGTAATCGGGAAATTCTCCATGAACACTCTGTATAACCCTTCGTTGATCCTATTTTCAGGAGTGGTTTCCAATTGGAAAAACTCATGGAAGGATTTCAACTGTATTTCCAACAAGTCTGGGTGCTCAGAAGGTAGACGAATTTTGCCGAAAGTAATCCTGCCTGTTTCTGTATAATTGACATTATCAAGTGATGTCATATCTGGAAAAAGTATTTATAGTTATTGAAAAGTTGCTGTCTTCTTCGATTATTCAATGTGCTTTGGACCAAGGTGCTGTTCATAGCTCAGTAAAAAAGAAATGGCACATTTTTAGTTCTGAGGTGTTTAGTAACGATGATATAATAACTTAATATCATTGTTGATTTATCTCAAAAAAGATTGAAATCCACCGCAACACGTCTTACTTTCATTCCTTGTATATTCAAATAATAAACTAGTAAGCTTTATCTCCTTAGTGAAACGACAATAGGCTTAGCCATTCCGGTGATCGGAACGACTAAGCCTCCTGTGCCTAAGATCTGTATGTAGCAGAAAAGTTTTGAATCAGCATAGATGAAATTTAGTAGAATACCGCTTTCCTGCCCCGTTTACTGAATGGGGAAGAGATTACTTCAATTCAATTTGGGCGCCAACACCTTCAAGATCAGCCTTGATTTTTTCAGCCTCATCTTTAGATACACCCTCTTTGATTGCAGCAGGAGCAGAATCTACTAATTTCTTCGCTTCAACGAGTCCGACACCAAGTAAATCTTTAACAGCTTTCACAA
Organism: Saprospiraceae bacterium; assembly: GCA_029263015.1. Classification (GTDB taxonomy): domain Bacteria; phylum Bacteroidota; class Bacteroidia; order Chitinophagales; family Saprospiraceae; genus UBA6168. Next base: position 13,010 of record JAJCYI010000229.1, read on the forward strand.
CTTGTAACTTAGTTGCGCCAGCAGATTCAAGAACTACATCAAACTCAGTTTGTTCAGCTTCTGCACCACCGGCATCACCGCCAGCAGGGCCAGCAACAGCCACTGCAGCTGCAGCAGGTTTGATACCATGCTCTTCTTCCATAATATTTGTCAGTTCAGTCACATCTTTGATAGTAAGATTTACCAACTGTTCTGCAAGTGCTTTCAAATCAGCCATTGTAAATTAATTTTAATTTTTTTAGAAAATATATGCGTTAAAAACTTGGAAGCCGTGTTCAGTCTGCAGTCAATCAGTCCACAGTCGGCAGTCAATTGACTGCTGGGTGTACCCTGATGATTGCAGTAATTATTCTCCTTTTTCTTCGAGTGCCTTAAGCAAACCCATCACGTTGGTTCCACCAGAACCGAGGCCAGAGAGGAGGTTGCTCATTGGAGAATTCAAGAGTGTGAGCAAATCGCCCAGCAAATCTTCTTTGGATTTCAGTAAAGCCAGGTCATCCAATTTGTCATCTCCGAGGTAAACCGAAGTATCAATGTATGCCGCTTTGATTACAGGTCTCTCTCCTTTACTATCCTTCCTGAAATCTTGAATGATCTTTGCAGGTGCATTAGCTACTTCGGTGAACAACAAAGCCGTTGGCCCCTTCAATGATTCATATACTTGAGAATAATTTTTCTCTTCGGGCGCAGATTCCAGGGCTTTAATAGCGAGTGTATTTTTCACCACTTTCATTTCGATGCCCTTCTCAAAAAACTTACCCCTTAATGTATTGATCTGTTCAACTGTCATTGCTGACGAATCCGCAACATAAAAGAAAGAGTTGCTGGAAAATTTTTCCTTTAATTCATCAATGACAACTGCTTTTTCTTGCTTGGTCATTTTATTATATTTTTTACGGCCATTGCCCCTAATGGGAATTGGACGAAAGGATTAGCGAATTGATTTAGTATCTACCTTTATCCCTGGGCTCATAGTGCTAGCCACAGTAAGGGATTTCATGTAAATGCCTTTAGCAGAAGACGGTTTCATTTTGACCAAGGTTGTAACGATTTCATTAGCGTTGTCAACCAGTTTGTTTGAGTCAAATGATACCCTGCCTACAGATGTGTGGATAATCCCATATTTGTCAACACGGAATGCTACCTTACCCCCTTTCACATCTTTAACCGCTGAGGCTAAGTCCATGGTAACGGTACCTGTTTTCGGGTTTGGCATCAAACCTCGAGGGCCGAGAACTCGAGCCACCCGGCCAACCTTGGCCATAGCTGATGGCATTGCAACAGCTACATCAAAATCTAACCAACCGCCTTGTATTTTGGTAACTAATTCATCTAATCCTACTTCATCAGCTCCGGCATCAATGGCTTCTTGTTCCTTGTCAGGGGTACAAAAAACGATCACCTTTTTGGTTTTACCAGTTCCGTGAGGAAGGGTAACTGTACCCCTCAGCGCCTGATCAGCTTTACGGGGATCAACCCCTAAACGGACGTGCAGATCAACGGAAGCATCAAATTTTGTGGTGTTGACACCTTTGATAAGAGCCATTGCATCCTCCAAACTATAAAGCTTGTCCTCGTCAACTTTAGCGTTGGCGGCCTTTCTTTTTTTGGAAATTTTTCCCATTATGAAAAATGATTTCGAGGTAATATCGCCGTGGCAAACTTCTCTGCCCAGGCTTCCTCATTATTTAATTTTTTTTTATAAATGTCCGCCTCCAAATTAATTCGGAGGTGTTCCACCTTCAACTACAAGTCCCATGCTTCTTGCTGTACCAGCAATCATTCTCATTGCAGAATCAATGACAAAGCTGTTAAGGTCAGGCATTTTGTTTTCAGCTATGACTCGCACTTGGTCCCAGGTCACATTACCTACTTTTTGTCGGTTGGACTCTGGTGAACCTTTCTTGAGTTTAGCGGCTTCCAACAATTGGACTGCTGCAGGTGAGGTTTTAATGACAAATTCAAAAGACTTATCCTTATAAACCGAAATATGCACAGGCAACAACTGTCCCATCCGATCTTGAGTAGCAGCGTTGAAACGCTTGCAGAACTCCATGATGTTTACACCCTTCGCACCCAAAGCAGGTCCGATTGGTGGGGAAGGGTTGGCCTGGCCACCTTTCGCTTGAATCTTAATTAGAAATTCGACTTCTTTAGCCATTTTGTAAACTGATTTTATATATCGCCAGCTATTGGAAAGCCCCTGAAAACATCAGGGCAAAAACTGGTTTATTGCGTTTTATCTACTTGCATAAAGTTCAATTCCACTTCTGTGCCCCGTCCAAATATTTTCACAATTACCTTCAATTTCTTTTTATCTTCATTTATTTCTTGGACCTCCCCGACGAATTCAGCAAACGGGCCATCTATAATTTTGACCGTTTCTCCGACGAGGTATGGTTCGAGCATCAATTCGCCTGCATCTTTGGACTCATCCACCTTGCCCAATAAACGGTTGGCTTCAGCTTGCCGCATCGGAACAGGTGCATTCCTTCCTAAAAAATGGATCACATTGGGTATATTGGCAATTGTGGTAACAATTTCACCAGAAAGCCTTGAAGGTTCAGCCTCTATCAAAATATAACCAGGCAAAATATTCCTTTCGGAAATCACTTTCTTTCCGTTGCGGATTTTATAAACCTTTTCTGTCGGAACAATTATTTGAGTGACAGAATCAGACCAGTTGCTTCGTTCAATTTCCAATTCAATCCGCTCTTTGATCTTCTTTTCTTTGCCACTAATGACCCTTAGTGAATACCATTTTTTTTCTTCGGACATTTCGGACATTTCAGACATGAATCTAGTTTTTGTTTTCTATCCTGGATAGATAATGTCATTCAAAATAAACTTGGAAATGGAATCCATGATAAAAACAAGTGCAGTGAATATGCCCAGGCCGACAAGTACAACCACAGTAGTTTGCTGTAGGTTGGGCCACGTAGGCCACGTCACTTTAGTCATCAATTCATTATAACTTTCCTGGACGTATAATTTAATACTTTCCATGTTGAATGGGTTGACGGTGGACAATGGTAATGTTTATTTAAAAAATCACCGTAAGTCGAGAATACCGCTATTTGTTTGCACGGGCGGAAGGACTTGAACCCTCAGCCTACGGTTTTGGAGACCGTCGCTCTACCAATTGAGCTACGCCCGCATTCATTATTCTATAAATGTCGATAATTAAGCACCCCACATAAGGGATGCTTAATTATCATTTAGACACCAAAAATATGTGTCTATGTATTTTATTCAAGAATCTCAGTAACCTGTCCTGCACCTACAGTCCTTCCACCTTCCCTAATCGCAAAACGGAGACCTTTTTCCATTGCAATTGAATTGAGAAGGGCAACATTCAGTGTTACGTTATCACCAGGCATAACCATTTCTACACCTTCTGGTAGATTCACGTCACCAGTGACATCCGTAGTACGGAAATAAAACTGTGGACGGTAACCATTGAAGAATGGTGTGTGGCGTCCTCCTTCGTCTTTGCCCAGCACATAAACTTCGCACTTGAATTTCTTGTGCGGTTTAACAGAACCAGGCTTGCAGATCACCATACCACGTTTGATGGCATCTTTATCGATTCCACGGAGCAATAAACCAGCATTGTCACCAGCTTCACCTCTTTCAAGGATCTTCCGGAACATCTCAACACCAGTAACAACTGATGTCAGTGGCTTTTCATCGTCTTTCATCATCCCTATAATCTCTACTGAGTCACCAGAGTTGATTACACCGCGCTCAATACGGCCAGTAGCAACAGTACCACGACCAGTTATAGAGAACACGTCTTCAACAGGCATTAGGAATGGCTTATCAACAACACGTACAGGGTCTGGGATTTGCTCATCCACAGCTTCCATCAAAGCTCTGATTGCGGCAACACCGCCTTCATCGCCTTCAAGTGCTTTCAATGCAGAACCTGGTATAACAGCAGCGTTATCACCATCGAATTCATATTGGCTCAACAATTCACGAACCTCCATTTCTACAAGTTCCAACATTTCATCGTCATCAACCAAGTCAACTTTGTTCATGAAGACAACAAGCTTAGGCACACCTACCTGACGAGCAAGCAGGATATGCTCACGAGTCTGGGGCATAGGGCCATCGGTAGCCGCAACCACGAGGATTGCGCCATCCATTTGGGCAGCACCCGTAACCATGTTCTTCACATAATCAGCGTGACCTGGACAGTCAACGTGGGCATAGTGGCGTTTTGTTGTTTCATATTCTACGTGAGCAGTATTGATCGTGATGCCCCTTTCTTTTTCTTCGGGAGCTGAGTCAATACTGTCGTAGGAAGCGGTTTCCGCAAGACCATCACCAGATAGAACAACAGTGATGGCAGCCGTAAGTGTGGTCTTGCCGTGGTCAACGTGTCCTATTGTACCAATATTGACGTGCGGTTTGTTTCTTTGAAATGTTTCTTTTGCCATCGGAAAAAATTTTTAAAACCTTAAAAAATTGGTTAAGAATAAAAAATGAACAATTTGCACAAACTTGAAAAGGAATGCCGTTAGAGAAGCTTAATCAATAAGAGCAGAACTTCCAGATTAGTTTGTGCATGGAGCCAATGAAGGGAATTGAACCCCCGACCCCTTCCTTACCATGGAAGTGCTCTACCCCTGAGCTACATTGGCAGGCTTTCGGGTTGTACGTCGCCAGTTGGTTGTTGTTCGGTTTTGAAGTTTAATTGTTCAAATCCGAAACCCCACACAGCCGTCAAAGGACAACTAAAAAAGAGCGGGAGACGAGACTCGAACCCGCGACCCTCAGCTTGGAAGGCTGATGCTCTACCAACTGAGCTACTCCCGCTTGTCAAAAAAAGAATTTTCTGATCTATGCTTTCATTTAAGCATAGATCAGAGAAAAAAATGAAGGGTTAAATCTAATTGTTGTACTTTTCAATAATCCGCCACTCCTTGAAATATTCAAGAAGTGGGGGCGGTAGGATTCGAACCTACTCAGTCGTAGACAACAGATTTACAGTCTGCCCCGGCTCTCCAACTCCGGCGCGCCCCCTGGTTCAGTTTACAATCCAAGTCTCCTCCATCTGCAAATATTGAAAATACTTTAAGAGAAAATTAAAAAGCAATCTGAATCAGAGCCAGTAGACGGACTCGAACCGCCGACCGGCTGATTACAAATCAGCTGCTCTACCAACTGAGCTATACTGGCTTTTTGCGCTCCTTTTTTGACCAAAATTCCAAAGAACTTTTATCTTCTAAACGGTAGTTTTTTTGAAAACGCCCGCAAAGATAGATTATTCAGGAAAAAAGAAAAATTTTGATTTGATTTTTTCCCTGTAATTTTTGGAGGCGCAAAACTATGTCTTTCATCATTAATTGTCACCGCCAAACAACAAGGAATTTAAAAAAAAATTCCGCACTACAATTGAAGCCCTAAAGACTATGCACAAAAAGGTTCTTTTTCGTTCTGTTTCCAGCCTCCTACCCAGGCACATCATCTATATTTTGCTTGTCTCAATTAGAGTGTGTCTAGTTTTTTATTTGAACTGGAAACTAGGGTGAACTTTCAATACTTCCTCTAATAGAAATCGGGCCTGCCCGTGTAATGGAGCAGACCCGATTGTAGTTTTTATTGCGCAGCCCTTTTTCCAACGCATTACAGGGCTTTATGCCCTTATCTTCTCTTTGTATCTTGTCAGTTGTCGCCGGAGATTGTCAACAGCTTCATCTATTGATTGCTCGAATGTTTTATTTATTTCTTTGGCAAACAGCGTATGGCCCGGCACATCAAGCCGGACTTCTGCTACTTTATCTTTGACCTTACCTGAATTTTCCAATTTGAGCTTTACATCGGCTGTGATTATTCGGTCGAAGTAGTTTTCCAGTTTCCCAACCTTTCGATCAATAAAATTTACCAATTTTTGGTCCGCTTTGAACTGAACTGATTCTGTGTGAACTTTCATAGGCGCTGATTTATAAGTTTAATAATTTTGTTTGGATGCTCTTGAGGAAATAGCTATGCCCCAAGGCACCTCAAGGTGTAGAGGAAGTTTTCGCTTTTGGATGGGCCTGGGCATATACTTTCTTCAATTTATCAATTGTGTTGTGCATATATACTTGTGTAGATGCCAAACTGGAATGCCCAAGGAGTTCCTTGATGGCATTCAGGTCGGCTCCATTATTGGATAGGTGCGTGGCAAAAGTATGCCGCAATACATGGGGGCTGCGCTGCTCAAGGGTTGTCACCGCAGATAAATATTGTTTAACCAGTATATAAACTTTGGATGAAGCGAGCGGAAGTCCTTTTTTTGTAATCAACAAACTGCTGCCACTTTCGGGAGAACTGTGCATCTCACGCTCATTCAAATACTGTTCAAGCAACTTGGCCAAATGCCGGGCCATTGGGATCAGCCGTTCTTTACTTCCTTTTCCCAATACTTTAATTTGATTGTTGGAAAAGTCAACGTCGCCTACTTCCAGACCAACAAGCTCAGATCGCCGGATACCAGTACAATATAAAAGCTCCATCATCAACCGGTTTCGGTGACCATCGAAACCCTCCCCAAAATCAACTTTCTCAAACAACAGTTCCATATTGTTTTCATTCACAAAAACAGGCAACCGTTTTCCAGTTTTAGGCGCTATCACCTTGGCCAAAGGGTTGTTTTCGATTTCACCCTGTTTGCGAAGGAACTTGAAATAAGTCTTCAAACAGGAAAGTTTCCGGTTGATGGAACGAGTCGTATTGCCATTTCCCAAAAGGTGGACGATCCAAGAACGGATGTGAAAATGACGGACATCGGGAGCACTGCTTAACTCAAAAGTTAGTTCTATGAATTTGGTGAATTGCCCAAGATCCGACTGGTAGGCGGTGAGTGTGTGAGGTGAGAACCTTTTTTCGTACTGTAAATATTGAAAAAATCGCTGTTGCTTCATTCCTTTTGCCGTATCCTTTTTTCTATCGAAATTGAATACCTAAAGTTAGGGATTGAGTTGGACAAATGCAAAGCATAAAATCTATTTCTTTCAAAAAATTAATTTTTTCATATTATTAATTTTTAAAACATGGCTTCCGTCTACTCAAAACGACCCATACTATATCCAAAATTCCGTCTTACTTTAGCTTTTTAATAAACAATAAGGAATGAGATTTAAATCACCCATGCTTAAAGTATTTACCTTGCTGATCTCAGCAATCCCTGTGATTGCATTCACCCAAAACACGGAACTCCTCACTCCTTTTGAGAAAGACCAGAACACCACTGCCACCTATTTAGAAGCCATTGATTTTTATAAAAGACTGGCTGCCAAACACAGTCAATTGCAATTGACTGAATGGGGAACAACCGACGCAGGGCACCCCATCCACGTTGCTGTTTTATCAAAAAATGGAAATTTTGATAAAGAAAAAATCCAATCGCAAAACAAATGCGTGCTGTTCATCAACAACGCCATCCATCCAGGTGAGCCGGAAGGCGTTGACGCAACCATGATGCTGGTGAGGGACTATCTGGAAAAACCAGCTTTGCAATCCCATTTGGAGAATGCGGTACTTGTCGTGATCCCGTTTTACAACATCGGTGGAGGGCTGAACAGGGGCGGCCACAGCCGGGCCAACCAAAACGGCCCTGATGAATACGGCTTCCGGGGCAATGCAAAAAACCTCGACTTAAACCGCGACTTTATCAAATGCGATTCTAAAAATGCACAGACATTCAACCAGGTTTTCAATCACTGGCAACCAGATGTTTTCATAGACAACCATACCAGCAATGGAGCAGACTATCAATATACCCTGACTATGCTCACCACCCAGGAAGACAAACTTGGCCCAGTGCTGGGCAAATATGTACGGGATGAATTCCTACCTGTTTTATATCAAAAAATGGCTGACAGAGATTGGGAAATGACACCTTATGTAAATGTATGGGGCAACACGCCCGACAAAGGCATCCCCGGTTTTAATGACTCACCGAGGTACGGTTCAGGATTTGGCGCCATTCATCACTGCATCTCTTTTGTGCCGGAAACACACATGCTAAAACCCTACCCCGACCGCTTACGGGCAACATACACATTTATGGATGTAGTAATCAAAGAGGTGAACGCACGAGCGAACGAAATTATCGGAAAACGGCAAAAAGCCATCGAAAATTACCGAGCAAAAACAAACATCCCCATAGATTGGGAAATTGACCGCACAAAAGCTGACACTATTGTTTTTAATGGCTACGAGGCCAAATACAAACCCAGCGAAGTCACCGGCCTGGACCGCCTTTGGTACGACAGATCTGCTCCATATCAAAAAGAAATCCCATACTGGAACCACTTCACTCCAAGTATTGAAATCAAAAAACCAACAGCCTACGTGATCCCACAAGCCTATTCAGCTGTAATCGAGCGACTGAAGTGGAACGGTGTGGAGATGAAACGACTGAGGGAAGACCAGAACCTCGAAGTGGAACTATACTACATTAATGACTACAAAGACCGCCCGGCCTATGAAGGCCACTATCTGCACCACCACGTGGAAATGGAAAAGAAAATCCTGAAGCGAACGTACCACAAAGGCGATTATGTCATTTTCACCGACCAGCCTGCGGTGCGGTACATTGTCGAAACGTTGGAGCCACAAGCTCCCGACAGCTATTTTGCTTGGAATTTCTTTGATGGGATTCTTGGGCAAAAAGAGGGTTTCTCAGCTTATGTCTTCGAGGATATGGCTGCTGAGTTTCTAAAGGATAATCCTGCCGTAAGGGCAGAATTAGAAAGCAAAAAACAAGCGGATCCAAAATTTGCCAAAAACATGTGGGCACAGCTTGGTTTCGTGTATTCGAAAACACCACATTACGAACCTACCCATAATTTGTATCCTGTTGGAAGGGTGACGGATAAATCGCAGTTAGGGAATTTCTGATTATCCTCATAAGGATTAGAGTTTTTGTGCGATTGGGTTAGCCGGAAGTTGTACTTCCCGCCAACCTCCATATTACAACAAGCACAGGACCTACTTAAGCCTGCAAACCACGGTCACGAAATTATTTAGGCTATATGCATTGGTGTTGATTTTTCAACACCTTTTTTTTATTCCTAAACCCTTGAAAACCAGCTATACAAAACTATCGAAATAAACATTTTAAAGACATATTATCAGTATTAAACTGTTAAACAGGTAGCGGCGAAATAGGAGGGTGCATTTCAAAATGTCGGCGGAGATGTAGTGCGGATTTCCCAATCCGCACCACTATAGCCGGATTCGGAAATCCGGCCTACCTTCGAACCGACATTTTAAAATGCACCCAAATAGGATAAATTTCTCCAGTTTTAAAAATAAATTGTATTATGGCACACCAAAAGTTCGATCAAACAAATTCAAACAACTGATCCAATTCATCCAATATCATTATTTCATTTTTCGTTTTTTTGATTAATCGTTTTTTTGATTGGTGTCCATTAGCTATTAAAATACAATCAACACCAATCTCTCTGGCCACATCATAATCGTGAATAGTATCGCCAATCAATACTGTTCCTTCTTTCCTGACCTCGTTATTTTCAACTAACTTAATTCCGCGTTCAACTTTGCTTTCCGCTCGGTGATTATCTAATCCTTCAACATGTTTGAAAAAATCACGAATAGAAAAATGATCCAATAATGGCAGGACACCTTCCTTGTGTGCCGCTGTCAACATGAACTGATGCAACCCTTTATCAGCAAACCCATTTAATACATTGGTTACATCATTATGCAATTCACATTTCACAACGTGACTTTCATAGCTGCCAATAAATTTATGCGTCAACACCTCAAATGATTCTTTCTGAAAATCAATTCCTATTTTCCGATAATATTCTGTGATCGGAAAACCAAATACATCCCGATAAGTGGTAGCATCTAATTGCAAGTCATTATGATTGACCAAAATAGTATTGACAATCTCGACACAAAGCCAGACATCGTTCAGCAAGGTGCCGTTCCAATCCCAGATAATGGTATCGTATTTTTTCATTTTATATTATTCGTATTATACCACGCAATAGCTTTCGCTTCTTCTTCTTTAATAAAACTATTTTTCCCATCATTATAATCCATTCCGTGTTTCCAATTTTTTAAACTCAATTTCTTTTTCAAATCTTGATATTGTTGTTTCACATCAGGATGAGCTTTTAAATATTCCCTGAATGCAATATGCCTGACCCAATCAGGTGTCCCAAATTCCCAGACATGAACATGTGCCATCCGATAAATATTGATTTGATCGTGAGGAATATGATCTGGATTGATAAATACTTTCGGAAACAACTTTTGATCTGCTTCTTTTTTCAACCTTACAAAAAGCCTCCTTTTTGGCATTGTTGAATTAAATACTTTATAATAAATATAAGGATGAGGCTCCATTAGTTCTACCACTCTATCAAATTGTTTGACATCTTTTATTCCAACCGAAATATCAATGACTGGTTTGGCAGCCAGGCCAGGTACAGAAGTGCTTCCAATATGTTCAATGACAGGATTTAATTCTTTTAATATAAGTGACAATTCATTTTTTAATGAACTAAATTGTTGAATCCATTTAGGGTTGTAGGGTGTTATTGTTATTTTCATTTATTGGTAGGCAGGAAATCTTGTGATTTACTATTACTGGATATGTCGAAAACACGAATCTATATTAATGCCAACCGTCAAGCATTGAATAGAAATTTAAGTATAGTACTTAACAAAAGTAATTAAAATTTATACATATAAATTCTTTCACAGTTTCATTGACGAAATCTTGTATCAACCCTTCAGCTACTGAGGCTATAAAGAACAACCCTACTTGTAGCACAACAAATACAATTATAATTAAAAAAGATGATTTTTCTTTATTTTTTAATATTTCTTGTTCAAGAGCTTTTCTAACACCATACATTTTAGGTTTTTCAAGTTGAAGCAAAAGGTTTATAGCTTTCTGACGGTTTTTCAACAACTTAGCTTCCGATGCTAACGCGTATATTATTTTTTCTGACGGTACTATCCGTAATAGAAAACGTTGAAAAAGATTTAGTTTTCCGTGTCCACCATTTAGGTATGTATAATATATTAGAAGAGAAACAACAATGGTAATTATTATAGAAAATTCAACTACATCAAAATTTATCCATTTACTAACCATAAACGCTACCAATACAATAGGATGTAAATAAAACAATCCTGTAGCCAATCCAGTCAATATGTTTGATTTAATTTTTTCGGGTCTCCTATAAACACAAACCATCATAAGTAATAAAACCAAAAAATTTAACACTTGAACTACAGCAAAAAATAAAGCTATTTTGGATAATCCGAGCAGGAAACTGGTGATGGCCAAAACTAAATACCCAAAAAAAAGAACAAGCATTCTTTTTTTTTCAATGTTCCATAAATAACTTTCAAATTCTCTAAATCTTACAGGTATCTGTCTTTTGTATGTTGACAAATAAATCAATATCGTCAAAAATATGACATAAGTATTAACTGCCTTTATAAATATCTCATCAGCCCCGTATGTAGCATAATCAATAACATAAAATGCCGTCATTAGCAGCACTAATATTTGTAAAAATTTATAAAATATTAGCTGTTTTTTTCTAATTTCAAACAGTTTTTCCCTATCAAATTTGTAATTTTTATTAAACTTTTTTATTTCTTTAAGCAAATTCATTTTCCTTCATTTTAACAATGTCGGGCATCAAAGAATTGGTGTAGTATATTACAACTTTAGACCATTGTTGTTGCAAGTTTCCTATTTATTGTCGCAAGTTTGCAACTTGCAATCACATCAACCTCCCTAAAATCCCCATCGCCGCCTCCGCAATCTTCGTCCCTGGCCCAAACACCGCAGCTACACCCTGCTCATATAAAAAGCTATAATCCTGCTGCGGGATCACACCACCTGCCACCACAAGGATGTCGCCCCGTCCGATTTTTTCCAATTCGGCGATGGTCTCCGGCACCAGCGTGCGATGACCAGCAGCGAGGGAACTGATACCTAGGATATGCACGTCGTTTTCGGCTGCTTGTTTTGCTGCTTCAGCGGGTGTTTGGAAGAGTGGCCCGATGTCCACATCGAAGCCGAGGTCGGCGAATCCGGTGGCAATGATCTTGGCCCCGCGGTCGTGGCCGTCCTGTCCAAGCTTGGCCACCATGATGCGGGGGCGGCGGCCTTCCATTTCGGCAAATTCATTGGCCATTTGTTGGGCCTTTTTAAAACTGTTGTCCATTTTCATTTCTTTACTGTAAACACCTGATATTGAGCGGGTGGTCGGCACATAACGGCCAAAGGCACGTTCCATCGCATCGCTTATTTCACCTAAAGTTGCCCGCAGGCGGGCGGCTTTGACGGCAGCGGCGAGCAGGTTAGCCTCCCCCCGCCCCCCTCCTAAGGAGGGGGAGTTAGCGCATCGATATATGATGTCCAAAGCAGCTAGCACAGCGGGTTCGTCCCGCTCTGATTTCATTTTTTTTAAACGGGCGATCTGCGATTCCCGCACAGCGGAGTTGTCCACTTTCAAAATGTCCAATTCGCGTTTGTCGTCCGTCTGGAAAATATTTACCCCAACAATTTGGTCTTGCACGCTATCTATGCGAGCCTGCTTGCGAGCAGCGGCCTCTTCGATGCGGAGTTTTGGCAAGCCTTTTTCAATGGCTTTGGCCATGCCGCCAAGCGCCTCCACTTCCTCGATCAATGCCCACGCCCGCTGGGTGAGTTGTTCGGTCAAATATTCGATGTAGTAACTGCCCGCCCAGGGATCAACGATTTTTGTAATGCCCGTTTCCTGCTGGATATACAATTGTGTGTCACGGGCTATTTTGGCAGAAAAATCGGTCGGCAAGGCAATCGCCTCGTCCAGCGAATTGGTGTGCAGCGACTGTGTACCGCCCAGCGCCGCCGACATCGCTTCTATACAAGTTCGGGCCACGTTGTTGAACGGGTCTTGTTCGGTAAGGCTCCAGCCACTGGTCTGGCAGTGCGCCCGCAGCGACATGCTCTTCGGGTTTTCAGGATTGAACTGTTTGACAATTTTCGCCCATAATAAACGTCCTGCCCGCAGTTTGGCTATTTCCATAAAATGGTTCATCCCAATGCCCCAGAAGAAAGAAATGCGTGGTGCAAAGTCATCAATTTTCAAGCCTGCCTTTATTCCTGTCCGCAAGTACTCCAAGCCATCGGCAAGGGTATATGCGAGCTCAATATCAGCAGGGCCGCCCGCCTCGTGGATGTGGTAGCCGCTCACGCTGATGGAGTTGAAGCGCGGCATGTGCTGTGAAGTATATTTGAAAATATCACCCACGATGCGCATACTTGGCTGGGGTGGGTATATAAAGGTATTGCGCACCATGAACTCTTTCAGGATGTCGTTCTGGATCGTCCCGTTCAACTGTTCAGGCGCAATCCCCTGTTCCTCCGCCGCCACAATGTAAAAGGCCATCACCGGAATCACTGCCCCGTTCATCGTCATGCTCACCGACATTTTATCCAAAGGAATCTGATCGAACAGAATTTTCATGTCTTCCACTGAATCAATTGCCACGCCTGCCATGCCAACATCGCCCGTTACCCGCGGGTGGTCGCTATCATAGCCCCGGTGCGTCGCCAGGTCGAATGCAACAGAGAGACCTTTTTGCCCCTGCGCTAAATTTCTTCGGTAAAATGCATTGCTTTTCTCAGCGGTGGAAAACCCTGCATATTGCCGCACCGTCCACGCACGCCCAGTGTACATGGTGGAGTAAGGACCCCGCAGGTAAGGAGGGATGCCAGAGACGAAATTTTGATGCGGGAAGGTCGTTGGTTCAAAATGCTTGGGCACTTCGATCTGTTCCGGTGTCAGGTGACTGCCAACTGAAGGTTGCGGGCTGCCACCAGCGTTTCTATCGAATTTTATTTTTGAGAAGTCAGGGCGTTGCATAAAATATGGTTTTGTCCAAAAATAATACGGCCCGTTCAGCGGGTTGGCAAACGGGCTGTAAAGATAGGTCAGGTGTAACTAACTGATGTTGATGTTTTGCAAAGATGTTAGATGTGGTTTCTGCTGCGTTGTACCCTCCTCGTTGAAACGAGGGGTTTCAAGATGTTGGATGTAACCAGTTTTCAAAAAACCACTTGTCGTGTAAACACTTTATTGGAACAACCGCCCCGCCCTTGAACATTACAACCGCTGAACAGGACTCTCATTTAACATTTTGCACCCCCCGTTTCAACGGGGGGCAAGAAACGATCGGGGCACATCTATGAAACTTTACCCCAGATAGCGAACCATTCCATACCGCACCATAAATTCCTCGCACTCTTTTTTGAATGTCTTCTTCCCATGATGTTCTTCTTGGATTTTGATGTATTCTCTGACAGATGCCACATGCGACTGGCTGACAGACACCGCATAGTAATCATCAGCCCAATCAAAATACTTATCAAATAGGTTGGTTTTATTCGCCCAACTTGAGCTTTCCCCTTTTAGTAGCTTCATGATCTGTGCAATATTCTGGTCACAGGCCATTGATATTAGACAATGTACATGATCGCTAGCTCCGTTGATAAAATCAAGGTAAATCTTTTTCCCTTTGGCGTTCGCCTTAATGTGTTTGAATAATTCAATGCGCTTGTTTTTGTTTTCCATGAAGGGGACCCTCTTTTTTGTAGCCCAGACTGCATGTATCCAAATGCGTACTTGTGCCATGGTTTTTTGATTTTAGGTTAAAAAAAATAGTTGGTCAAATATAGTGCTTTCCTTACTTCAAGAAGTGTTTAGAGTGACATTCTGATGTAGACCATCATCAATTTGGAACCCTGCTTTTCTATAACCAATAATGTTGATGATCTGCAAAGATGTTAGATGTGGTTTCTGTTGTCCTCCTCGTTGAAACGAGGGGTTACAAGATGTTAAATGTATTCAGTTTTCTAAAAATCACTTGTCAGTTACTCAATTTTTTTTTGTCACCTGCCCTGCCCCTTATTGCTATAAAACCCAAAGACAGCTCTCATCTATCATCTTGTAACCCCCCGTTTCAACGGGGGGAAAGCACCAGGCACACCCACATCCAACATCTTTGCAACACATCACATCTATCCAATATTACCCTCAGGCACATCCCCCTCGTTGAAACGGGAGGCGAGATGGTAGACACCTTTATTCCCCCAAATAAAATCCCCGCACATCCCCTGCCATCTTAATCAAGGAAGGCTTTCGGATATACATCATATGCCCCGATTCATAATATTTCATCGTAATATTCTTTTTTAAATCATCCTGTAAAAACAGGTGGTCGAGTGTGTATTGAGTCGCAAAATAAGGTGTCGCCAAGTCGTAATAGCCATTGCAAATGAGCACCTTTAAATAGGGGTTTTTATGCATCGCTTGGCGCAGGGTCTCCGACACGTTCAGGTATTGGTTTTGCACATTATCATAATTCCAGGGGCGGGCTCGGCCGGTCAGTATTTCATAGGGAATATCATTTTTGTATTTCAGGGAGCGCCGGATGTGGTCGTTGACGGCCATCGTGTATGGGCCATAAATAGCCTTGTTGTAACTGGGGTCAAATTCATACCGCTCCCTTGTTCCATCATAATCTACTGCTGTGAAACGACTGTCCAAACGGCCAACTGTCAAGCCCTCGTCCCGGCGCAATTCTTTCACAAATCGGTGGATGACGGGGCGCAGATTTGCCTGCAAAATGTATTCTTTTGAAACCCCGATGTATTCCGACAGCTTTTCTGCAATCCGATCTTTTTCTTTCTCAGAAAGTCGGTCGCCTTTGGTGAGGGCGAGGGTGTAATCGCCGAGTGCAAAATCCTCCACTTCCCGCAAAAGGTTTTGCAAATTATCATAAGCCGGATCCAATTGTTTGTGGTACCAAGCTGTTGCAGCATAGGTCGGCAGGAAGAGCGGATAGGGCAAGTCGTTACCGATTTCAAAACGGGCTGTCTGGAAATTCGTGATCTGAGAAATCAGCACTAACCCATTGATATACAACCCATAACGATCTTGCAAATGGCCTGCAAGCCCACAAGCACGGGTGGTGCCATAGCTTTCGCCAGCCAGGTATTTGGGGGAATTCCATCGCTCGTAACGAGAGGTATATAGTCGGATAAATTCCCCCACTGACTCAACATCCTCCACAAAACCAAGAAATTCTTTTTTGTCTGTACTGTCTACTGGCCGGCTGAAGCCAGTCATTACGGGATCAATGAAAACGAGGTCGGTGTGTTCGAGCCAACTGTACTCATTGTCCACCACTTCATAAGGTGGAGTGGTGGCGCCACCCTCGTCGGTCATCACGATGCGTTTTGGGCCGAGGGCACCCATGTGCAGCCATACAGATGCCGAGCCTGGGCCACCATTGAACGCAAAAGTGATGGGGCGTTGAGAAGGTTCTTTTTCTCCATCTTTTGCATAAGCTATAAAAAATATTTTTGCACGGGGCTTACCTTCTTCTGTTTCCAAAAAGGTGTAACCTGTGGTCGCAGTGTAATTTATTTTATTCCCATTGGACAATTGTAAGGTATGGTGGGTTATAGCGTGACCATATTTATACGCCATCATTATTTCATCGTCCAATGCTTTATTTTCTTGAGAAAAAATGGAGGAAAAGATAAGGATTGCGAGGAGGCTAAGGATTGCGAGTTTTTTCATTTCAGTTGAGTTTTTGTTTGCTCGCTAAGGTAGGATTATGGTTGTGATTGTTGATTTATGAGTGATGATTTTTTTTACTTCTCCGATCTGACCGCTGCATAGGCGATCCAATCGACTTCCAAAGTATCCGGTCGGATCGGAGTATCATATTCAATCCAATTTAAACTTAACAGGCAGGTTATACTGCACCCGAACTTCCATGCCCCGCTGCTTGCCCGGAATCCAATCGGGCATCATTTTGACGACCCGCAGAGCTTCTTGTCCGCATCCTGCACCAATATCCCGCACTAATTCAGGTATGGAAACACTACCATCTTTTTCCACTATAAATCGGATGACGACCATTCCTTCCACACCATTTTCCCGAGCGATGGTTGGATAGTGGAGATGCCTGGCCAGAAACTTCATTAGTTCGGCATCTGAACATTTTTTCCTTTCTGTTCTAGAAATGCTCACATCGTAACAGTCCCCGAACAACGGCATGTCTTCAGCAACGATCACACAAGTAAATTCTTCATTGACAATTTCCGGTTTTGGCGGCAGTCCCCCTGGCACGTATTCTTTGTTAGAATATACCAAATTCGGTTGTTCGGGAGGGGCTGGGTTTTCCATTTTTATTTCAGTGCTGACGAGGGAAGGCGCTTTTGATTCAACGATGATCTTATTTTCAAGGGTAAGCTTGGGCAGAGATGGGAGTTCTTTTGCAGGTTCTTGGTAAGTACGGGTGATTTTCAGTTCAGCCGTCAGTGCCGTGTCATCAAAAGGGTCTTCATAAATGGGCCGTTCAGTTGTCCAGGAGAATGCGGCCAACATTAAACAAAGTGCGATTGCCAATCCAATTTTTAAATTAATGGAACGTAACCGCTCCAAACGGGAAATATCCAATTTTTTCATAGCAAAAAAGTTTTGAGTTATTGAGTTGGACAGTTTTGAGATTAGTCTCAATATTTTAAACCAACAATTTAATAGATGAGGCGGTCTTTTTTTTGTGGTGTACGACAAAATGGTTTTCTACTTTTGCGCCCCTAAAATACCTCAGAAACTCAGAAACTCAAAACCCTTTCTATACATTGATAAATTTTTCAAAATATAAACTGGACAATGGCCTGCGGGTCATTATTCACGAGGACAACAGCACGCCGATGGTGGCAGTGAATGTTTTGTACGATGTGGGCAGCAAGGATGAATCGCCAGACAAGACGGGGTTCGCCCATTTATTTGAGCACTTGATGTTCAGCGGCTCGGCAAACATTCCGGATTTTGACGAACCGATCCAAGTGGCGGGCGGCGAGAACAATGCCTTCACCAATAGTGACATCACCAATTTTTACGACTTAATGCCTGCGGAAAACCTGGAAGTAGCCTTATGGCTCGAAAGCGACCGCATGAAGCAATTGAATTTCAGTGAAAAAGCATTGGACGTTCAGCGGAAAGTCGTCGTGGAGGAGTTTAAAGAAACCTGCCTCAATGAGCCTTACGGTGATGTTTGGCACCACCTTTCTGACCTTTCCTACAAAGTCCATCCTTATCAGTGGCCGACGATTGGCAAAGTGCCCAAACATGTGGAAGATGCAACTTTGGAAGATGTAAAATCTTTTTTCTACAAATATTACCGACCCAATAATGCCATTCTTGTGATAGCTGGAAATGTGAAAAAAGAAGAGGTGGCACAGCAAGTGGAAAAGTGGTTCGGTGACATTGAAACGGGTGAAGGGTATGAACGAAAGTTACCCTCTGAACCGCCTCAACAGGTTTTACAAGAACGGTTGAACGTGGCCAAAGTGCCCGTAGATGCTCTTTATTTAGCCTTCCACGTGTGCTCACGGGCCGATAAAGATTTCCATGCGATGGACCTGTTGTCCGACGTGCTGGGCAATGGCCCTTCTTCTCGCCTGTACCGCCGTTTGTTGAAAGAGCAGGAGCTATTTTCGAGTGTGGATTGCTATATCTCCGGCAGCATCGAACCGGGATTGTTGATTTTGGAGGGGAAACCCTCGGAGGGAGTCTCGTTGGAAAAGGCGGAGGAAGCGTTGTGGCAGGAATTGGATTTCCTGAAAAACGAATTGCTTCCTGCAAAGGAGTTACAGAAACTCAAAAACAAATCGGAATCGACCCTGGTATTTTCAGAGGTGAATATTTTGAACAAAGCCATCAATCTCGCTTTTTTTGAAGTGGTCGGCGATGCTGGGATGATAAACCAAGAGGCCAATAAATACCAGGAAGTCACAGTCGAAGCAATCCGACAAGTGGCCAAAGATATTTTCACAAAAGAAAATTGCTCAAAGTTGATTTATAAAGCGGGGGGAAATGGAGAATTGAAAATGGAGAATTGAGAATTGCTGGAAATCAATATTTTGAACAACTTTCAATTCTCAATTTTGACGAAGCTCATTAAGTCGTACTAAGTGCGAGGTCCAAAAAGTCGTACTAACTTGTGTCATAAAAATACCAATGGGAGTACCACTTAATTTATCGCAAAAAAAGTTCATTGAAAAGCAAACGGAACTTGGGGCTGCTGCC
>JAJCYI010000230.1 GCA_029263015.1 Saprospiraceae bacterium
CGTCATTTTTGAGTGAACTATTTTTTCGATAGACAAGGCAAAAAATCATTGCATAGCCCAGCTACGGAATTATTTTTTAACACAGTATATCGGAAAAAGAGCTGCTCAAAAATGTGTCGATTATTTGGGTCAAGGTACTTATTAACCATACAATTCATATTTCACTTGTTTGCGGTCGCAGCCCATTTTAATGATCAAGTTGGCAACAGCTTCATCGATCATCTCCTTCCAGCCGCAAAGATAGAACTTGCAGTTGTTGGTTTTCCCATCACGGTTTTCTAGATAAATCGGATGGATGTACCCATTTCGGATAGGGAATGGGGATTCTCCAAAAATATCTTTTTCCCTCGACAGGGCCACGTCGTACTTGAAGGAAGGCATCTTTTCCAGCAGTTCTTCAAATTCTTTTCGGTACAAAATGCCGTTCCTGTAGCGAGTGCCGAAAATGAGATGGATATTCAGGTCTGTTTCGCCATTATTATATAGTTCCCAGATCATACTGCGGAAAGGTGCAACGCCGGTTCCTGTGCAAATAAACACTAAGTCATTTTCGATTTTCTCAGGTAAAACAAAATTGCCAGCAGGACCTTTGAACCGGATTTGAGTACCAATCTTCACCTCGTTGAAAAAATAGGTGGAGCCAGTTCCCCCTTCCAGTAGGACAATGCAAAATTCCAATACATTTGTTCCGTCTGGAGCATTGGCGATAGAATAACTGCGCCACCGGTGTTTGCGCTTTTCGCCCAGCGGTAAGTCCATCGTCACAAACTGTCCAGCCTTAAAACCAAAGGAATCCACACCCTCGACCTCTACCCAGAAGCGTTTTGTGTTGCTGGATTCGTCTGTTATTTTTATGACATTGCTATCGTACCAAACAGGCATAGATAATGAATAATGGGTAATGAACAATGAACAACGGAACCATCAAAGTACCATATCGTTATATGGGATGAACACGCTAAATCCTTTTTCGTTGAAATAGCGTTGGGTTTCTTCTTTTGGTCGGTCGCTGGTCGCCAGCACGAAGTCTCCGCCCCATGCGCCAAGGGATTTTATTTCACCCCAAAAATCGTTGAAATACAAGTTTTTGGCTCGTGGGAGGCCAATGAAATCTCCGATCAATTTCTCGTGCGCTGCGATAAGTTTTTCAAAATCTTTCAAATCGGCTTCCATCAGAAATGAATTGGTTAGGGTTGATACTTCTTCCGCTAAATCACTTTTTCCTTTTTCCTTTTTCCTTTTTCCTTTAAAACGTTCAATCCCCTCCCGGCTGTCCTGTTTTTTACCTAAAAAAACAAAGTATAGCTGGTGGGCAAATGGTGGGTTGAACTGGGCTGATTTAATTACGGGCCTTCCGTTTTCTTTCTTGTATAAAATAGGTCCTGCTGCACCAGCGCATGCAATATCGTACCCCGATCCCTCAAAGGTTTGGAACTGTAATTCAAATGGATCAATGTTCGCCCATTTTGTCAACAAATAAATGAGCGTGGAGCTGGTACCAAGGCCCCAGTTGCGTGGGAAGTTCAATTCAGTTTGCAGTTTGCAGTTTGCAGTTTGCAGGGCTGGGTTTTGATTTTTGATTTGGGTCAGAATAGTTTTGAGGCGATTGGCAACCGCTTTGTCGGTGTGTTTTAGGATGTTGAAATTTTTAGAGTGGAAAGTGGCCTCGAACCAGCACTGCTCTTTTTCATCGAAGCTCTGCCAATGGAGGATGTCACTATTCGGGTTTTCAGAAATGGTCAGCGACTGGCCATATTTTACAGGGAAGGCTAACGCACACGCACCGTCGAGGACGAAATATTCACCAGTGAGAAGAAGTTTGCCGTGGGCGTGGAAACCGAGGCTCATATTTGCACATTTTCCCTGTTCTTTTCCAAATACTCCCGCACACCTGTAAACGAAACAATTTTTCCATCAAAATATTCCTGAGCATTTTCCGTCTCTCTTTCCGTTGCTTTAAAATGGTTGAGAATGTTGAGCAAGTGCATTTTCATGTGTCCTTGCTGAATACCTGTGGTGACTAGCGACCGCACAGCAGCAAAATTCTGTGCCAGCCCGACTGCTGCAATGATCTGCATCAGTTCTTTTGCCGATGGATGCCCAAGTAATTCGAGCGACCGTTTGGCGATAGGGTGGAGCTTGGTCAAGCCACCAACGGTGCCAAGTGCTAATGGTATATCCATCCAAAAACGGAAGATCCCATGTTCGACAGTGCAGTTGCTGAGGCTTCGGTATTGGCCACTGCGGGCAGCATAGGTGTGGCCACATGCCTCTATGGCCCTGAAATCATTGGCGGTAGCGAGTACCACTGCATCTATTCCATTGAAAAGACCTTTGTTGTGCGTGGTTGCCCGGTGCGGGTCGATGTGGGCGATGCGGACGGCTTTGCGGAATTTTTCTGCCAGTGCGGTGCCATCAAATCCTCCGGCGAAAGTTCCCAAATCCTCAACCTTGCATTCTACGTGGGCACGGACAAGGCACTCAGGCGTATAATTGGAAAGGATCGACATTATTATATGTACATCTCGTTCATCTTCATCAAAAATGGGATGGGCAGCGATGAACTTATCGAGCGTTTTTGCAAATTGTTCCAGTACGGAGTTGATGAAATTGGCCCCCATGCTGTCACAGGTTTCGAAAGTTACCTTGAGCTGATAATAATCTTTTTCTTCTTTGGTGAAATCGACCAGCGTGATGTCAAGGATGCCGCCGCCCCGCTTTTCCATGTTGTTGGTGATGTCAGCGGCTTCCGCTCGAAGTTGTGTTTTTAAATCTTCAAAAACGCTTTCCAGTTTCTGCGTTTTGCCACCCCACGAAAAATGGACTTGCCCGACTTTCTTGGTTCCGAGTATTTCTGTTTTGAAACCACCTCGTGCCAACCAATATTTGGCTGCACTCGAAGCTGCGGCAACGACAGAACTTTCCTCGATCACCATGGGTACAGCATAAGTTTTCCCGTTTATCAAAAAATTGGGTGCAACGCCATAAGGCATCGGGAAGTTGCTGATGGTGTTTTCACTAAAACCATCTAGCAGTTTTTGTTGCTCATCGTCGTGGTGCCAATAGCTCATCAATTCCCGCATGACGTGCTCTGGTTCCTTGAAGAAATTTTCAACGATCCATTTGATCTTGCCCCGTTTGGAAAGTTTGGAGAATCCGGATATTGTTTTTTTGTCGCTCATCTTCAATAATGGAATGAAACACTGAATGCATCTCAACCTTTTATTTTCAAAAATGCTGTTGCTATTTCGAGGCCCTGCATTTGTGATTCAACGTAATCATGTAACTCCTCATAATTGCCACGGGCATGTTTCAAAAAACTCGATGCCTGACCGTAAACACAAGGTAGGTTTAATTTATTTATTAAATAATAGCCATCAAGGAATGTGTTGATACCACCGGAGATTATGACTTGCCGGCATTTCATTTTGTCACCTAGTTCTTCCTTTATCTGGTTGGTCATCCCCACCATTTCCTCTGCTGTATGGCCGACATGTGCCAATTGGGTGAACAATTTTTGCTTTATTTCATTGCTTCGCAACAATTCAAGTTTGGCGAAATTGGTACCGCCACTCGCCGCAAAATCGACTGCTTGTAACGGTAGCTGAAACAGTGCTTTCAAACTGTCGAAACCCATTCCCTGGCCTACCTCTTTGACTATCAATTGAATACCAGTTTTATCAAGAACGGTTTTGATGGTTTCAATGGGAGCTTTTTTGAACCGGTCGCCTTCTGGCTGCATCCATTCTTGCAAAGGGTTAACATGAATGATGAGGCCATCAGCTTGTAATTTTTCAATTAGCTGCTTGAGTCGGAATATTTCATTGCTGTCGATTAGTTGCTCAACTTGCGCCACACCCAAATTGGCATACAATGGCAGGCTGTCACCAATGATATGTCGAACATTGAAATCCTGCAAAGATTCGTCACTGAAAAGAAGTGTGCGGCAAGAGCCAAGCCCCATCCCCATACCAAAATCATTGCAGGCACGAGCCAGGTTGTGGTTGATGGTATGTGCCCATTGAGTGCCTCCGGTCATACTTGATACCCACATCGGTACACTGACATTTTTACCTAAAAAAGAAAATGGCTGAAGATTGCCTTTTATTGGATGCGGGGACAGAAGTGGTTCGTAATAAAATCTTGGATCTATTTCACCGACACCTACCTGTGATTGGAAGGCTAGTTCAATATGATCTCGTTTACGGGAAGATGCGGTGGGGTCATTGTCTCGCAAAGCCGTCTTTTGTTCAAGATTATCCATTGTGATTTCCATCAGACATTGAGTTTGCAAAGGTAGTAGAATTTGCTGGGAAGGTTATAATGGCGGGATAGGTTGGTTTTACAAAAAAACATCCTTTGGGTATGAACAGGGGCTTGCCCTGTTGTTTCGAAGTAGAAACAAACTAAGATTTAAAAATGGAAACGCAATCTTGATTAGTTGAGAACTATACCTATCGAGAAGAGTGGATTTTTTCTCTGATGGATTGAACTAAGGAAGGCGATACTTTTTTGCGGTGGATGCGGCTTCTCACAAATTCCCGGAACGATTTCTCCTGGCTCATCAACTCCCTGTAACTTTTATTGGTTTTTATTTCTTCGAACAATTTCCTTTCCATGTCGGGAGTGAGTTCATTGTCCAGGAGCAAATTCATGCGTTGAAGAAAGTCCTGGTTGTCTTGATAGTTGTTCATCGAAAAAAGTATTAGTAACTGCCCTGTCGCATCTTTTTTTCCAACAACTCCAGCCCACGGTAGGGCAGCCGACGACAAACGAGGCACAGGACGTGCTGGGGGTTGTTGCGGCTGCATTGGTATTTATGGCTGAAAAAAACATGTTGCTGTGCAATTTTAACAGGTGCCGGAAGGGCGAGTTATGGGAAATGACAGGTAATAAATTGAAATTATTCTAATATTTTTAATTCACCACCTGTCATTTCCCAAGTTTAAGAAGTAGGTTCAAAAAAGATGATTGATGAAATCCCTATAGGAAAACCATCAACCATCATTTCCGCTTGTCCTCGAATCCGAGGTCTTCGGCGTATTCTTTTAATTTCTTTTTGAGTTCGTTGCGGGCACGGTGCAGTCTTGATCGCACAGTACCGATCGGTATGTCAAGTATGGAAGCGATTTCTTCGTAAGTGAAATCTTCAATGTCACAAAGCAGGATAACGGTCCGAAACTCCACTGCCAAAGAATTGATGGCCATGGTTACTTCGTCCCCCATAAGGTAGTTGAACATTTCCTCCCGGAGGTCAAGGCTTCCGGTCAAAGGGGTGTCTTCCCTGTCCTGGTGGGTAATGAAATCCTGCAACTCAACTCGGTTGGGGGCTTTTACACGCTTGCGGTAATCATTGATGAAAGAATTTTTGGCAATGGTGAACAGCCATGCTTTTGCGTTGGTGCCTGCCTCGTATCTGTGAATGAAACGCCACGCTTTCATAAGGGCTTCTTGGAAAAGGTCGTTGGCATCTTCCTCATTGCCGGTCAGGTGGTAGCTGAAGTTGTACAGCGCATCCGCATGAGGCATCAGCTCCAAATCGAAAATACGCTCCAAATTACTGGTCTTGTTGGTCATTAATAACATAATACGCTCGTTTTCAGTTGATAGATACGGAAGCGGGATTGGCCTCTTTTTTCTTGGTTTATTGCGCCGACGGGAAGGGAACATGGATGGTTCCAAAAAAAGTTCCTGAAAACGGGATTTTTTATGAAATAAAAGAGGCAACGGAATCGCTTTCATCCGTTGCCTCTTTTTTTGAAACACTAATGGATTGATTTCACAGTAGCATTAATCAACTAAATGTTGTTCAATGTTGTCTCCCTCTCCCTCTTCAGATTCAGTATTGAGTTGAGTAATATCCTCGAACGCAGCGTAATGCATACAGTATACTGCTGGGATAGAAGCGAGCAGACCTATGCAAACTATAATGACCCCAGCAGATGCTATTAATCCAAGAACAATGGTAAAGATGAAATACATGAACCATTGCTTTGTAATGATGTTCCTGCTGGCCTCAAGTGCATCCCAAGCTGGTAATTTGTGGAAAATCACAAACATATATGCCCAGCTATAGGATACGCTAAAGTATATAACTGGTGCAAGTAATAAGAAAGTCCATGAGGCTGGTATAGGAGGGATTGATCCTTGAACCGCAAGTGGATCGTTAAATATTTCCATATACCATTGTACTAAACCTGAATCCCAAACTGCCATAATAAATGGAATAAGAGCAATCCCAACGATAACTAATTGAATGAGAGCAGTCAATGCAAGTTGGCGAATAAAATCAAATCCTCGAAAAAAATCCCCGAATTCGGTTGTTTCACCTTTCCAAACTTTGTTGGCTACCCAAAAGAAACCTGCAGTGAGAACAGGTGTTATGAAAAAGGTGTTGGCAACAAATCCAACTAGGGGAATCAAACTTATTACCATAATAATGACAAGAAACAATAGAGTGAATAGTACAAACCCACCCAAGTTCTTTTTTAAAATGTCAAATCCGCGGCTGATGTAATCCCCGAATTTGAATTCATAACCTTCACTGATGATCCGGTCAATTTTTGCTTGTTGGTCTCCGTTCATTGTTTTTGAGTTTTTAATGAAAAAAAGTATCGGATAAAAGTAATCAATTCCATCAACAAAAAAAGCGGCTGCCAAAATACAATTTTGGCAGCCGCTTCCTGATTAATTTGGAATCAAAAGGTCATTACCTAGAAAAACCTCGAACGATTGTCTTCAATGCTTGCATTTTTTCGCAATGAAGGCACCAACTTGCCCGGTACCTGAACCCGTGCCATTTGTTGGCTAGACTGACGAGCCATGGCCGTGTTGCCTGTTGGAGCGGCGGCTGGCTTGTTAGTTGGTTTTATTACATAAACGCCGTTTACGCCAGTGATTGGAGATGATAATTGGTTCAAATCAACTTTGAATGCTTCCGCAACAACATCCGGCTCCGCAGCACCAGCCCCCTGAATAAAGGCCGACGAAAAGGTAACATTGGTTGCGGTGTCCACTTTTGAGGCATATTTGTTGGCAACGCCAAGTAGGTCAGTTGCACCAGCCAGCTGATCTTTGATTAACTGAGCTTTTTTACGTGTGATTACCTGCAATTCTATTTCCGATTTCACATCTTGGTAGTTTGGCAAGCCAGCTGGACGAATGACTTGCAATGCAGCAACAGCGTATTTGCTCACATGGTATTGGCCAGTATTCTGGAAGCTGTAGATTTGGGGAGAAACGTCGCCAACATTAGAAGGCTCAACGTTTTGGCTGGTCCCGAACGCCCATTTTATCATGTCCCTTGCACCTTGGCCTGAGCCTAACGTACCAATAGCGAAGTCATTCGCTTTTAGCAGAACTGACGTTTCGACCGTATAGCCTTTGGAAGATGCAGCAGTACGCAACTCTTCTATATTTTGATTTTCTTCCTGTAATTGAAGGGCAATTTCCTTGATGTCGTCTTGGGTATTTTGACTTGGGATAATGTTCCTTGCCAGGTAAGCCAACTGCACGGAAGGCTCATTCGATTCAAATTTTTTGTCATACACTTGGATTAGGTGGACACCAAATTGAGTGATGACGGGATAAACGTTGCCTATCTCAGAGTTAAAGAAGCATACATCGTTGAATTCTTTTACCATTGCACCTTGGCCAAAAGTATTGAGGTCACCACCATTCCCAGCGTTGGAGGCGTCTTCGCTAAAACTGATGGCCAGTTCTTCGAATGTGTTTATACCGGTTTCAACCAAGTTTTTCAGACTGTCAATTGTTTTCTGGGCAGATTGCAGAGAAGCCAAATCCGTTGCACGACGGAGGATGTGCCGGGCTGAAACAGAATCAGGCGCTATTTTCCGGTCAGTGATTTTCACGGCATTGTACGTGCCGTTTTCGAGATAAGGACCATATACCGAACCGATAGCCATGCTAAATACAGTATCGGCGATAGCACTGGATAGCGCATCTTTTTTGAAATAAGCACCATCAATGCGACCCAGGTTGTTTTCAACAAATAGAGAATCGTTTTCAGCAGATTCAAAAGTTGGGATAAGTGCGGCGATTTCCCCACGGATATCAGCAGAATCTTGGGCGGAAGGTGATACGTCAAAAACGACATACTCGACTTTGCGGGTTTCTTCGTCCAGAATGAACTGGGTCTTGTTTTCATTGAAATATGCTTCGTAGTCAGCATCTTCCAGAGAAACGTCTGAGTTATCAATTTCATCGTAAGGCACCTGGACATACAAGAAATCCACTTTTTGATTCTGGCCTTCAGTAATCATTTCAGCCATCCAGTTAGGGGTGTACATGCCTTTAGAGATCAGATTCGCCATCTTGTTCTGCAAGCCATCTTTTACCACTTCCTTCTCCTGGTGTGCCCAGCGGTATTTAAAATCTGGGATCAATTGTTGATCCTCGATCATTTGGTCAATTTGGTTGTTCAGGATAATGTCTTTCAATTGGTTCAACTGGGTCATATCAACCTGACGGGTGTTAGGATCCTGATAGCGACTTCGGATAACACCACTTAGCCTGTTTTGGTCTGGCCCGAATTGCAGGGCTATCAGTTCTTGTTTGCTGATGCCGAGTCCGATTGCCTCCGCCTCTTTCTTCACGATTGCTTCGTCCACAAAATAGTTCCAGAGGAAGTTGCGGCCAGAATAACTATCTGTTTGAGAGTTACTGTACAGCATGTCATGTATTTGGTTGAACTCTTGATATTCTATTTTCCTGCCTTCAATGTCGCCAACCATGGTTTGGCTGCCACCAAAAAAGCTTTGGTTAGGGTTGTCGAACATCAACATCAAAATAAAGAGCGCCAATGCTGATGTCAGTGAACCGATCAGCAACCACTTTTTCCTGCGAATTTTTCCTATCAGAGCCATTTGAAATAAGCTTTTATTGAACGACGAATAATAAATAATGAATGATGGTTTTTATAAACACCTCGCTATGAGCTAATTGTAAATATATTTATCATCATTTACACATTCATCTGGACTATTATTTTTTTGGATAAAACACGGCGGAAAATCCATCTCATCGACACGGGCTTTCCGATACTATTTATATGAATAAAGAAAAAAGAAAATTTGTAACGAACTGGTTAAAAAAGGGTTACGGCTAAAGGGTTTTGTTTTTAATATTTCAAAAAATCACCCTTCAAAAAAACTGCGCAAAAGTAAAGTGTTTGATGCTAAAACCAAAATTGCATCAAGCTGTAAGGCAGACGTTTTCAGTCTTATTTGAGTTGGTTTGTGTCTTCCGTTTGAAATTGATTGCTAGGCATGAAACATGAGTCATCCCATAAGTAGAGTGTTTACATGGCGAAATTTAGGTTTTCACCTCAAATTACTTGATTTCGGCCAATCCATAGATTGAAAGGGATAAATCGAAGGTAGAGGCAGGAGAATAATTTAGAACAATAGCTA
>JAJCYI010000231.1 GCA_029263015.1 Saprospiraceae bacterium
AAATGTTACGTACCTACGGCACGAAAAATACCGTTGGTTTGGCATTGCTACCCATGTTCCGTCCCTAACGGGACAATCAAAGGACAGAAACCGCCATAAGCTCTTGATTGTCAAGGATTATTATCCAGAACTCACGTTAAATAGAAAAAGCCTCATGGAAGGTCCCATGGGGCTTTTTCATTTTTATTTCACCGATCCTATTCTAAAATGGACAGCTTTTGCAGCGGTCAACTTTAGGACTTGGGTTGGCTTTTGAAATTATTTCATCAGCCTTTTCGCAATCACGGCAACCAATTACTTTAAACTCTGTGCGGCGGTTCATCTGGTGTTGCCCTTCCGAACATGGCACATTGTTCACGCAATCATTCACGTTTACTTTTTCGCCATAACCCCTGGCTACCAATCGGCTGCGGTCAAGTCCCCTTTCTACCAGCCAACGAACTACAGAATCAGCACGGCGCTGAGAAAGTCGATTGTTGTAATGATAGCTGCCTCGGGCATCGGTATGCGAACCAATTTCAATGATGTACTGCTCATTTTCGACCAATAGGTTTAACAGTTTATCCAATTCTGGGATGGCATCATCACGTAAAGAGGCTTGGTCAAAATTATAATATATGTGGAGGAGGTAAGGAATTTGAACAGGTTCGTTCGAGCCACCTGCCACTTCCTCTCCAGGATTTCCAGCGTTATTAGGATCTTCTGGGTTTTCAGTTGGGATATGCCCCACTGGAAATCCATCTTCTATCAAAATACCTTTCTCATAGGTTCTATCATCGTCGTATTTTCCATCGGCTGGCAACCTTGTATCGTTGTCCATCCACAACCGTGTAGAAGGATCAAGATAGGTATGGTCAGTTTCTGTATTGCCATCTATCGGGCCGCCAGGAATGGTGGAAGTAATGTCGTCAGGATTGTACGGCGCAGTGGTAGTTGGCATCAAAAACAAGTTTTCCACCAAAGTCTCAGATTCTTCCAATCCCTTTGTACACACATCTTCAGCAATACCTGCGAAGTACCCGTTCTGGGTTGCTTTCACTTTATAGCAACAGTCACGATCTAATTTGAAATAATAACGACCAGTTGAAGAAGTGACAAATGGGGCAACCAATGGCTGGCCACAATCATTTTCAATGGTAACGGATGCCCCTTTCAATGGTAGTTTGGTCAGGCCGTCAAACACAATACCTTCAATTTCAAATTCAGCCTTGCGGCTTAGTGGAATCTTAATTTCCAATTGGTCCGCCAAGGTTATATCATTGGCACAAGCCTTTGTATTGTTGGGTTGATAGCTTTCCATGCTTGCAAATAGATCGCAGCAGTCGTTTAATTTCATGTCAAACCTGACCAATCCTTCCGCATCGGTCAACACGGAGTCTCCTTCGCAGGAGACATAGACGAGCGCACCCTCAATTGGCAAATCGGTTTTTTCATCATAGACCAATACTTCCACGGGGATAGCGGTCTTTTTGAAACTATAAATATCATCATTCCCAATACCGCCTTCCCGGTCAGAAGAGAAGAATCCACAAGTACCTTCCTCGTTGAACATCACCCCAAAATCATCAGAAAGTGTATTGATTGGGTAACCCATGTTTTCAGGGCCTTTCCAAATTCCACTTTCGTCCTGAGAGGTGAAATAAATATCCAACCCTCCGAGGCCAATGTGCCCGTCGGACGCAAAGTACAATTGGCCATCCATGGCAGCATGAGGGAATAATTCGTGTCCTTCCGTATTTACTTCTGGCCCTAAATTGAGCGGTGGCCCCCAGCGGCCATTTTCTTTTTCCGAAACATAAAGGTCCATCCCTCCAAACCCACTTGGCATATCCGAAGTGAAGTAGAGCTTAGAGCCATCGGGAGATAGGGCGGGGTGGGCTACCGAATATTCGTTGCTATTGAAAGGCAGGCTCTGGAGGTCGCCCCATTCGCCTTCGCCTTCGCCCCGCGCATAAAAAACTTTCAGGCGCATGATGTCATTATCGTCGAATCCTTTTTTACCATCCAAGAAATTGTTCCTGGTAAAAAATATCTCTTCACCATTGCGGGAAAATGCCACTCCAGCGTCGTGGTATTTTGAGTTGATTTCACTGGAGAATTTTTCTGGCCGACCAAATACATAATTGCCACAACCATCTTCATGGCCAGTCTCCCGCATATCAACATAATACAGTTCAAGGAAAGGGTTGCCAGTCCAAGTGTGCGTACGGCGGATGATAGGATTGGTGTCTCTTTCTGATGAAAAGACCAATCCTCCCTTGTAAAATTGAGGACTGAAATCGTCAGAATGTGAATTGAAATCTACTTCTTTTACCTCATAAGTCCCATCGCTTTTGGTCATCAATTCATCTTCATAATCACAAGCACGGAGCAATAATTGGCCGCGCTGGTCATCTGGCGTAAGGTCAACATATTGCTGGTACCACTCCCTTGCGATGTCGCATTTGCCATTGCGCTGGAGCATCATACCATAATAAAGTTTATGGATGGGTTCGGATTCTGGCAATCTTACTACCTGTCCGTACCAAAATTCCGAGTTTGGAGTATCATTTACTTTGCGGTAGGCTTCAGCCAAATTTATTTTGGCGGCAGCTTCATCGCCGTCTTCCAATATTAGATTGTACAATTCGATGGCCCCCATATAGTCCAGGTTATCCATCTTTTGTTGGGCTTGTTTCAATTTACCTGTCTGGGCGAAAGCCACGGAGGAAAAGGAACAAAGTGTGAGAAGGAAAAATAAAGTGCGCATATCTAAATGGTTAATAAGTCTGAATGGTAGTTGGTTGCTGGTTCTTTGTTTTTGGTTTTTGGTTAAATAGTATTTTATCAAGATGTAAATTCAGCTTTAAAAATATCTTGGTGTAACAACTCTTTTTTCTTGGAAATTGAATTCATAACCAACCATTATCTCGAAAGCTCCGCTGGTTACATTTGATAATTCAGTTACTGGGTAATCATATGCACCTCCGAAACGCATACCGTTTTTCAGCAAATATGAAAACCAGATGTCAGCTGAATCGTGCGAGCTGCGTCCATCTTGAATTTTCGCATAAGATGTGCGGAAAGATGCACCCAGCCACAATGTTTGCTGGAAAAGGAATGAAATGTCGATGTCGATTTCGTTGGGAGCACCGATGTCACGGAATGCAGCAATCTTAGAAGCCCTTTTGTCCAAACCAACGTTTTTCATCAAAATAGAAGGTTTGAAAATAATCCCATCACCATTGATGGGGATAGCCACACCTGCTGTGAAATAATAATGTCGGACTTCCCGTGCATATATCTGGGTGACGGCTTCTGGCCTCAAGTCGTACTCGACCAATTGGGGTGCAGAACCGCCCACATAAAACTTATCGTTAGACAAATAAAACCCAGCTCCAAAATTTGGCAAAAACCTACTTACTGGCATTTGATAGACAGGATCGAGTTCGTCTTCCAGGTTTAGCTCTGTCCAGTCTGCTTTGTAATTTTCAAGCCCAGCTTGCATTCCGATGCTAAGTTTGATTTTTTCACCGAATGGGATGATGTAAGCATAGATAATATTAGCGCCCACCGTGTTTGTAGGGCCGATCACATCATTGGTCAAACTGAACCCAACAGCCACCCTATCGTTCCGCAAGGGAGTGTGGGCAGTTAGTGTTTGAGTTATAGGTGCTCCCTCAATTTCGTGCCACTGGGTGCGGTGGAGTAGTCCCACAGACATGTGACCTTTTGAACCTGCATAAGCGGGATTGAAGATCAGGCTGTTGAACATGTACTTGGTGAACATAGGTCGTTGCTGGGCAAAGGCCATTTGTCCGACCAAAAGAATGAGAGCAAGGAAAGTCAATGTTTTTTTCATCATCAAGGAAAATGTTTAAACACGTTAGGCTATTGAGAGGTCTTAGTTCTTAGTTTTTGGTTTTTGGTTTTTGGTTCTTACAACTCAAAAACTCATCACTCATCACTCATCACTCATTTATGTATCTGTATATAGCCAGAGAACTCTCTTCTGCCGTCCAGTTTTAAATAATAAAAATAGGAACCGTCTGCAAGAGGTTTGTCTCGATACGTACCTGACCAGTCGTTCTGGTAACCTATTGTCTGGAAGACCATATTCCCCCACCGGTTGTAAATACTCAAATCACTGTCTGGAAATTTTTCAATGTTGAAGATGGTGAAAAATTCATTTATCCCATCCTCGTTGGGTGAAAAACCATTGTAAATAATAATGGTATCCGTGGTGAAACAAGCAATATCCAAGAACACAGTGGCGGTATCACAACCATTGGGATTGCACAGGACATATTCAAAAGAATCCAATCCGCAGAAATCCGTATTTGGAAGGTAGTCAACCGTTCTATCTGGGTTCAGCACTGTCAGTCCGTTGTATGGGCCGTCCCCGCCAGAATTCTGGTCGAGTACGGTGAGGGTCACGTCAAGACAAGGGCCAAGGGTATCGTTGGCTAATATGTCAATGTTAACGAGGGTGTTCAAAGGTGCGGTGGCCGCATCATCAACGGCAATGGGGGGAGGAGCATTGAAGCACGGATCACTAATGTCCGGCACTACGGTGATGTAAATGTAAGTGGTGTCACATACCCCATAGTCATCACAAATGACGATGCAAGCTGTGTCGGTTCCAATGTCGAGGCTTTGGGCTTCGACGCATAAAGTTACATTATCTATTGCAAATGCAACATCATCACCTGATAAAGCAGGGCAAAAATTTTCTATATTTAAAATATTGCCTGCCAATTCAATAGTGTCAATACAATAGGACTCGTTTGTACCGATCAGGATCGTGTCAATAATTGTACCAACCTCCGGCAACAAAACATTCACACAGACATAAGCAGTATCAACGTTTCCAAAGTTATCCATGAGCAAAAAGCAACCTTGGTCAAGGCCAGGGGCGATTCCTGTATAGGTTACACAATGAGTAGTTTCGTCGTATTCAAAAACCACAGATTCGCCGCTTTCGTCAGGGCAGATATTTTCAACCGAAATAATATTTCCCGGCAGGGAAGTCGTGTCCACACATATTGTTTCCGTGAAATTGATAAGAAGGCTATCTGTCCATTTCTGTGAAATGGCTGTGCAAAGGTCATTACCGACAGTGATTACCAAATAAGTAGTATCACAAAGCCCAATGTCATCACAAGCAACAATGCAGGCGGTTTCGGTACCATTGCAGGCAAGCCCGCTATATTTCACGCAACCTTCATCTTCATCAAGATAAAAACTTACAAACTGGCCACTTTCGTCAGGGCAGATGTTTTCTATTGAAACAATGACCCCAACCAATGAGGTCAAATCAAGACAATAGGTAAACGGCAGCCCATCTGCTTGAACGGTGTCCACGAAAGTAGTAGGAGGAAGTGGTAATAGGCATTGAACCATGACCGCCAATGTATCGCTGAAGTTGGTCACATTATCAAAAATGATTAGCGAGTGCATTCCTTCACCAAACGACATCTGAGTGCCTTGCGGCAGCAAACTAAAATTGAGTCCTATAGTAGATGGTGTTTGGTTGGCCATTACGGTCACCTCAATATCACTGTAATTGCTGCCAGGTGCGCCACCTTCAAAACTAAAAGTAGCCGGATTGTGTACCCAATTGCCCCCAGGGTCCCAGGCGTTCAATTTCCCCACCAGGTCATCAATGTTGGTAAACATGCCGCTGAAAGTGGAATTGTCAACTTTCCAAGAATCGAGGTGATATGGGCCGAGGTTCCCCAGGCCAAAAAGGGTATTATAAGAATAGTTAATAGTGGTATCGAAGTCGCAACCATTAATGTTAGAGCTGAATGGATTCCCATCCATGAAAATGGAATAATTGGATAATTCAGAAGAGGAGATCGGTAAGCAGATATCCATTTCCGTATTGCAATCAAAAGTATATTGATGGATTGAATCGACTTGAAAACCCACTTGTGCTTTCAAAAGCAATGAAAATGTGAAGAATGCTAATGTCAATAATTGACGTACAGTATTTTTCATGGGAATGCCCTTTTTCGGTTGGCAAACTACAACTGGCCATCAGCACTTTTATACGGATGAACCAACAGTTGCCTTCTTATTGGATTGTATTAAAATACTGGCAATGAGTGGTTTGTACACAATGTGGCGCAGCTAAGCACCTTCAGTGTAGTACAATCCAACTATTACCTGAAAATTTTTGTGTTTGGAACAGGTGTGTTTGTGAGGAAGGTAGTTTTTTAATAGTATGGTTAAAACGCAGAAACAAATTATTATTTTTCTACATATAACTAAGATTGTGCCAGAATTAATAAAATATGTAATATGTAAAATGGTGGGAATGAGCAGAGAGGAAGAGGCGGGTATTAAATCAATTATGTCACAAAATCCCAATTTGGTGGCATAAAAAGCAATCCTAAAAATATTCCTTATGAAAGGGTGGGAATTCAATTCCCACCCTTTCATAAGGAATATTTTTAGGATTCAGTGCAACTTCTGGTTACACTTAAAGCTCAACTGGAAAAAAGAAGCGACGCTTTTCAAAAAAGCGTCGCTTCTTGGCATTTTACAGAATGATAGTCGCAGCCTAGCGTACTTCAATATTTGATATAATACAAAGCTTTCCAGTATTTGAATTTCTCCTTATTGTCTTTTACTTCAACAATCGGGACGATCGATCTTAACCGGTTTATGATCATCCTCTTCTCAGGGAGGTAATACCAATCCTGCACCAAGCGGCAGGCATTGACATCTAAATAATCGTAATCATTTTTTATGACCTGAATTGTTTCTTCGTATGTCTGGGCATCAAAAGTGATAACGGTGTCGATACTATTATAAATGGATTGGATGTCTTTTTTTGACAAGGTCGTCCTGTTCTCTGCATTGGTCATGCGCTCGATCGGCCTTTTCCCTTTTAAGGCAGTATCATAAAGTTGGCGGCGGAAATCAAGATCTCCTTTCACCACCTTTAGCTGGTTAAATTCAAGTGGGGTCGCATTGGTGTAGATCGTTGCAGCCCAGGCAATTGCTTTATTTTTTTCATTTACTCTGTGACCAAATACGTCTTCCATGCGTACCCAGGCCAATGGCTTCTTTTTGATGGGATTTCCATTTGCATCTGAAATACTCAACAAAGGAGCTATAGCGATTAACCGCGAATGGAACGATTCGGTCGATTTATCGAAATAAATGACCTGCCTGGTGCGGCAAGTCTTGATATCTTGAGGCTTGAGTTCATGCTTAACCACGACTATTTTTTCTTCAAAAGTTTCAGGATTGAACGTAATCACGGTGTCAATTGTGGACACCATCTTCAGGATTTCGTCAATCGTGTAAGGCCTTTCGAGGGAAGAAGTTTCATAAGAAAGTACTTTTCCTTTGGTGATGTGTCCGTACAAATATTGAGTAACCCAATCACCATCAGAACGTTGTTCGACATCATCGGGAGGCAGGA
Organism: Saprospiraceae bacterium; assembly: GCA_029263015.1. Lineage (GTDB taxonomy): Bacteria > Bacteroidota > Bacteroidia > Chitinophagales > Saprospiraceae > UBA6168. The sequence goes on from JAJCYI010000231.1 coordinate 7,418, forward strand.
ATTTTTTGAGGGTGATGTCATTGGTGTTGTCGCCTTCTTGTTGTAAATCGAAACTCAAATCCATTTCAAATTCTGCTATCCAAGTGATGGATTTATCTTTTTTCAGGTCTTTATATTGGCAAAATAGGAAGCCAGGTGATAGGAGAAATAAGAGAATGGCGATGGTTTTGTTCCGCATGGTTTTGTTGTTTAAAAAGTAATAATTGAACATAAATAACAAAGACAATAATGCCAAAAGTACGATTGGAAACAACTGGTAGCGTAAATTATTAGTATAAAAAATTGATTGCCAATTGTTTATGGGAGGCTAATGTTGAAATTATTTGCAAGCATTGAAAAGAATAATTGATTTTTGATTTTGGGACAGCGGCTAATATTACCCAACAGGTGTTAGAATTCAATGAGCCAACCCTTCCTTCCAAAAGGATGGGAATTAAATTCCCATCCTTTTGGAAGGAAGGGTTGGGGCCGAATACGAATCACCTGGATATTGCCAAAATCAATTTAGAGTTGCCGATGCACATAACTCAGAAACTCAATACTCAAAACTCCCAAACGGACTATTCACTCGCACTTGTTCACCATCTGCATCCTCCACATATCCAACGACTTGTGCATCAATATTAAAGGTGCGAGCTATATCGAGAATGCTTGATGCGTCTTTTTCATTTAGGTAAAATTCCAGGCGGTGACCCATGTTAAATACCTGGTACATTTCCTTCCAACCAGTGCCTGATTCTTTTTGGATCAATTTAAAGAGCGGCGGGACATCGAGCAGCGCATTCTTGACTACTCTTTTGTTTTTGATGAAATGCGAAACCTTCGTCTGGCCACCACCAGTACAGTGAATGAGGCCGTGGATACGTTTTCTGTCCTGGCCCTGGAATTCTTCCATTACTTTTTTCAAAACGGGCAAATAGGTGCGGGTAGGGGAGAGCACGAGTTTGCCAATGGAAATGCGCTGGCCGTCCACATCAATGGTTTCAGTCAGTTTTCTTTCCCCAGTATAAATGACTTCCTCCGGTGTGTTTGAATCAAAACTATCGGGATATTTCTCCCCATATATTTTGGAAAAGACATCGTGGCGGGCACTGGTCAGTCCGTTGCTGCCCATTCCGCCGTTGTATTCCGATTCGTAAGTTGCCTGACCGGAAGAAGACAGCCCAACGATCACGTCACCTGCTTGTATGTTGTTGACTATCAATTCGCTGCGCTTCAATCTGGCAAATGTAGTATAGCCCACATCAATGGTACGAACGATGTCGCCAACATCAGCTGTTTCCCCACCAGCAAGGTGGAGCCCGATACCGTGGTCGGCCATGTTTTTGGTAAAATCAACCGCAGACTGGATGAGCGTGGCAATGACCTCGCCCGTGATTAAATTCTTGTTTCGGCCAATGGTAGAGGATACCAAGATGCCATCGGTGCAACCCACGCAGGCCATATCGTCAAGGTTCATCACCAGGGCATCCTGGGCAATGCCTTTCCAGACACTCAAGTCGCCTGTTTCTTTCCAATAAAGATAGGCAAGGCTGGTTTTGGTGCCAGCAGTATCAGCGTGCATGATGTTACAATGTTCGTCGCTTCCGCCTGCGATATCAGGTAATATTTTACAAAAAGCCATCGGAAAAAGCCCTTTGTCAAGGTGCTTGATGGCGGCATGCACTTCATCTTTACTTGCGGATACACCACGGAGATCGTATTTGTATTGGGACATGGTTTTGCTGTTTCTCTGGTTTGTTTAAAACTAAGAGGCCTTAGCTCGACTTTACTACTTTTTAAACCGGGGATTTGTTTTAGAATACCAGTAAAACATGACATTTGGAAGCAACCCTGGTTTATTTATCGATAAGGTATTTTTAAAGCCTTATTGATAGTTAAAATCGGGTTTGCTCAAACGCCTTGTTTTATTAGGTTTCTAAGGATTTCCAAACAGAAA
>JAJCYI010000232.1 GCA_029263015.1 Saprospiraceae bacterium
GGTGTTCCGACACCGACCCAAATGCTGATTTAATGCTTTGTATTAATTTGTCAACCATAAAACCGTCTCTTTTGACGGCTAAAATAAAATTTTATGCTTTTAGCTCTCATATTTATTTTTTGCTAATAGCGAGAATTGCTGGAAAGCCCTGCTTGTAAATAAGCAATGATTGCATGAAATCGATCAAGGTGAGATGGTAGCACTTTATTCACGATCAGTGATGCCGGCTTGTTTCCAATGTTTAACAGTAGAAGGGGCCACACCGATTTCCTTGTTGACTTCAATGGTAGGACAGGTTTCTTTAAGCCCCATTTTTATCATGGCCAGGTGGTGAACGGCATGGTCGTAGGCATACATCAGCTCTCTGGCCACTGAAGATGGTACCACTGGGCGGGCCTCATTCAATTCAGAGGAAAAATCAGCGACAATTTCAATTAGGACATTTTCTACTAGTTGAGAAGATTGCAAAAGTATGGTATTGAAAATGTCCTTTGCGTACTCAGGCTTTGTTTCAATCAAAACATCACGTTCCCTTTTTGCATAATCGATTCGCCCTTCTTTGACCCCTTTCAAAAGACAGGAATAAAAATCAAGGATGTGACGGAAATGCTGACCTATAGTAGAGCCATTAAACAACTTAAGTGGTTTTGCATAGCTGGTCTCGTCTATCTTATTCAACAGATCAATCATTTGTTCTATGATAAGTTCTGTTCCTTGTTTGCAGTTCATAATAAAATTAATCGTGGATGAGGTTAGGCTACAGGAAAGCAATAATTAACCTTTGTTACTTAGATTATTTATCCCCTGTACCCTTTTCAGATAAATTGTTGGATGGTGGACAAGTCTTCATCGATCTGCACCAAGATACTTTGATGTGTATTTTCAAAACTTGCCTTTGTGTTTTCGATTTTATCCATTTCACTTTGGATATTCTGGTCGGCACTGTCAATGGTTGCTTGGGAAGTAGCAATACGGTTTTGCAACTTATCAATTTGGTCTTTCCATGCGGCAATTTGATTTTTCAGCTTTTCTACTTCCGTTCTTTTTGACTTGACCCTTTTTTCAAGCTGGTTTTTCAAAGCTTTATCAAATTGCTGCTTTTCATGGCCCAACACCTCTTTGTAATGTTGTGCTGAAGAGACCAGCTTTTCTTTGGTCAAACCAACTGTGGTAGCTGTTGCAAATGCAGATTTGAATGCCACCTCTTGATCCATACCTATTTGTGCCAATCGCCCTAATGATAATTTGTACTCCAGGTAATCAAACCCTTTTAGGTTATTCTTATCCAATGCACCAATGAGGAAATCAAGGCTTTTTTCATCAATGCCTTCCCCATTATCAAAAATTCCTTTTAATTCGTTTAGCATATCGGGTTATATTATACTCGACCACTTTGGGTTTTATCCATTTACAAATTCATGTTGGGGAGGTGGAGATAGTTGGAGGGTTTTAGAATTCGACCTTCTCAACTAATTCAACCTCTAAACAGGAATTGAATAAAACCTATTCATGGTGTAGTAATAGATTCGGGCAAATATAACAAAGTGTGAGTTTGTTGTAATTGAAGCTTCTGAAAAGAAAAGGTTATTCGACCAAAAAGGCAGGACGGTTACTTTGCTCGATTTTCTTCTATTTCCAAAACGTGGCAGGTTCTTGACACAAATTAATCACAGGCAATCGACCTTTGGCTCTTTATAATCCTAATTTTGCCAGCCTTAGGAACGATAAGGAACGAAGTTTAAAAAGCATAGTTAGGAAGTTGGAAACAAATAACCTACCCATTCCGACTCGCTCTTTTTCCTTCTAAAGATGCTTTAAAAATGAACCGTAACCCAGCTATGCTTAATTTTTCAAACACCTTTACAAGAAAAAATAGCTTCGCCATAACGGGTAGGTTATTTATTTCCAACTCCCTTATACATTTTGATTTAGAACTCATTCCTAAAATAATTAGTATGAAAAAAGCCTATTTCAAAATACCCCTTTTCATATGTTGCCTTTTGGCCGCTCCGTCCTTCCTGTTTTCCCAACAAAAAGAATGCGTCACGGTAGAATGGTCCAGAAACTATGGTGGATTCCTCAACGATTCAGCCAATGACGTCATTCAGACGAACGACGGAGGTTTTGTCGCGGTCGGTTTTTCAAGGTCGAGCAACTTCGACGTCTCCCAAAACTATGGAAAATCAGATTACTGGGTGCTTAAAGTTGATTCAATCGGAGATGTGGAATGGGAGAAAAATTTTGGCGGGAGTGAAAACGACATTGCTTCTTCTGTCGTGCAAGCACCCGATGGTGGATATCTGGTCGCAGGTGGTTCCGTCTCTTTTGACCTGGAAGTGATCGGAAACAATGGCAATGAAGATGTTTGGGTATTGAAACTAACACCAGACGGTGTGGTTGAATGGACCAAAACTTATGGCGGCTCCTCCAATGAAAGAGCAGAATCCATTGAAATGACTACTGATGGCGGCTATATTTTGGCAGGTTATTCTGATTCACAAGATGGTGACGTTGGCAGCAACCACGGTGACTTTGACTATTGGTTGGTAAAGATTGACCCCGATGGCAATTTATTGTGGGAAAACAATTTTGGTGGCAGCTTTTCCGATTGGGGTTTTGATGTAAAACAGACCCCTGACGGCGGCTACCTGATGGCCGGCTCCACCTTCTCTGACAATGGTGATGTCTCCAGTAATAATGGATTTTACGATTATTGGTTGGTTAAAACAGATGCCAATGGCAACATGGAATGGGAGCAGAATTATGGCGGAACATTGGAGGAAAGGGCATACTCCATAGTACTCACCCAAAATGGAGAAGCCATTATCGCAGGGACTTCCAACTCCGGCGACTGGGATTTGCCTGGCAATAATGGCAGTTATGATTATTGGTTGATAAAAATCGCCACCAACGGTGACTTGATCTGGAGCAATAACTTTGGTGGGTCAGCAGAAGACAGGGCCTTTGCTTTGGCCGAAACCAGTGATGGTGATTATTTGGTCACTGGTTTTTCCGTTTCTGTAAATGGGGACGTAGGAGGCAATTATGGAAGCAAGGATGCCTGGTTGATAAAATTCGATACGGATGGGAAGGTAATCTGGGAAAATAATTTTGGCGGCACCAAAGAAGATCGATTGTTTGCCATCATCGAACGCAATGGACAAGGCTTTTTAGGAGCGGGCCTTTCAGCTTCTGACAACAACCACCTTCCTGCCAACCAGGGCGGCCAAGACCTTTGGCTGGTGAGCCTTTCGCCCGATTCACTTTCAATTGATCTTGGAAACGATACCACGCTGTGCAGTAATGACGGCCTTTTGCTCAATATTGACCTTGACGATATCACCTATCTCTGGCAGGATGGTTCCACTGCTCCCGCCTTCGCTGTTGGCACAGAAGGAGCATACTGGTTGGAAATCGACAAAGATGGCTGCAAGGCCAGGGATACGATCCAAGTCGATTACCTTTCCCATGAAACCGTTGACCTTGGCACCGATACCATCTTATGTGAAGGTGAAACGCTTCTGATTGCTCCACAAATTGAGGATGCACAATATTTTTGGCGGGATGGTACAATTGAAGAAACCTTCCTGGTCACCATTCCCGGTACTTATTGGGTAACTGTCACCAAAGATGGGTGCGAGCAAAAAGACACGCTGGAAGTTGATTTTACAGAGATCGAAATTGGATTCGATGAGAATGCTTTCATCTGTCAAGGTGATGATTCTGTCCTCGATGCCGAACACCCACAGGCCACTTATTTGTGGCAGGACAACAGTACTGAACCTTCCTTTTTGGTAAATGGCCCAGGTATTTTTTCAGTGACCGTTACGGTTGGTGGATGCAATAATTCAGATACGATCTCCATTGACTTCCAACCTGGCCCAGACAGCATTTTTATGCAGTATGAATTCATCTGTGAAAATCAGGGCATCTGGTTCGACGCATCATTTCCCGATGCCACTTATTTATGGCAAGATGGCTCGGTCGAGCCTCGGTACAAGGCCGTTTTAGAAGGCAACTATTCCGTGCAGGTCAGCATCAATGGCTGTGTTTTTGAGGAAGAAGCCGAACTCATATCATGTGAGCGTTGCTTGTACACGCCTAATATCTTCTCACCAAACGGAGATGGTTTCAACGATGTGTTCCGCTCTTTCCCAATCTGTGACCTGTTAAACTACCAGCAGCAGATATTTGACAGATGGGGCAACCTAGTTTTTGAAAGTTACGCTACAGATGAGTCTTGGGATGGAACCCACAAAGGTCAAAAAGCCGATCTGGGAACTTATACCTATCTCATCCGGTACGATTTGATGAACAACGGGCGTCCCATGCCCCAACAAAGAATAGGTGCTGTGGATATTATTCGATAGTGCCGTAGAGCGAATCTCCAGATTCGCTGTACCTTAGCCCTTGTGTTGGCGAATCTGGGGATTCGCTCTACATTTTGCTCTACCTTGAGAAATGCTTTTCTAAAAAGCATCGCTTCTTACCATTATTTCAAAAATTAGTTTCTACCTTGTGGTCTGAATCTTCAACAACTGGTCTGACTTACCTTTTTTATTTAGTTTAAAATTTTGTGGGTTGATTTTATAGCATGTACATCTGCATGAACCTTGACTATTGCATGACTCTTTTGCTCCTTCTCACTCATTTATTATTTCAATATCCACTTACAACAATTTTTATTAGAAACTGACAGTCAGCATTTTATAAACTTCGATGAACAAAACACTATACCCAATCTTCACGGCACTTGCCGTGTGCTTTAGCATTTCTGTTTTATCACAAGAAAACAGGGCACTGGTGCTGAACAATAGCACCCTCAACCTACCAGCCAATGCTAATAATTATTACCAAAATGTTGAAATAGAGCAGCAGGAAATAATCGACGGGCATTATTACCGATTACTCCAATTCCATGAAATACCTGACCTTGAATTGCACAAATCCATTTCAAAGGAAGGGATAGAATTGCTGGAATACTTATCGGATGGAACCTATATTGTTTCCTTGCGGACTTCTTTTGAACTTCAAAAATTGCCTTCCTTAAATATCCGCTCCATCCTGCCAATTTCACCAAACATAAAACAGTCAGTTGATTTGTTAAACAAACAAATCCCGACCTGGGCTAAACACAAAAACCGGATCGAAGTAATATTGAAATACCACAAAAACCTTGACCATGCAACGGTCGAAAGCCTTTGTGAAAATGATGACATCCAAATCCTTTCAACCAATGGGTACAACAACTTCCTCCGGGCAAACATCAAAGAAAGCCGTATCGTGGAAATAGCGGCATTGCCCTACATTGCCTATCTTGACCTTGTGCCGCCGCCAGGTACACCCGACGATATGCTGGGTCGATCGTTGCACCGAGCCAACACCATTGACGCTTCTTTTTCTGCTGGGAGACATAATAATGGAGAAGGTGTGGGAGTACTCTGCCGCGATGATGGTTCCATCGGGCCGCATATTGATTTCTGCGGAAGGCTCGAAAATAGTTTTACTGAAAACCCAAACGCTGTTGGCGGAACTCATGGGGACGGCGTCGGCGGCATCATGGCCGGTGCCGGAAATATTGACCCAAAAAACAAAGGCATGGCAAATGGCGCCGAGATATTCGTTTTGGATTACGAGGCCGATTTTTTAGATGAAACGATGGACCTGCATTATGATAATGGCGTTTTGGTAACCAATACTTCTTACAGCAATGGTTGCAACAGTGGTTATACCAATATCACGGCGACGGTCGATCAGCAATTGTTTGACAATCCTACTTTGATGCACGTTTTTTCTGCGGGAAATTCAAACAACCAAGAATGTGGTTACGGAGCAGGCAACCAATGGGGCAATATCACTGGTGGCCACAAACAATCAAAAAACTGTATCACCACAGCCAATTTATTCGCTGATTCCCAACTCCACAACACCAGTAGTCGAGGACCGGCCCAAGATGGGAGAATCAAGCCTGATATTTCAGCAAACGGAGCAGGCCAAATATCTACCAGCCACGAAAATACATATCAAACATTTGGTGGCACATCTGCTGCCGCTCCTGGCATAGCTGGCATTTTGGCACAACTCCATCAAGCCTATCGCGAACTCCACAACGGAGAAACGGCAAATGCCGCTTTGCTGAAAGCCTGTCTTTTGAATACCGCAACTGACTTAGGCAACAAAGGGCCTGATTATAAATTTGGTTGGGGGCAAGTAAATGCCTTGCGGGCTGCCATGACCATTGAAAAAGGACGGTTTTTACATTCATCGGTAAATCCCGGCCAAATCAATACCCATTCATTGACCATTCCACCAGGAACAGTCCAAGCGAGAATCATGCTTTATTGGACTGATGAAGAAGCCTCTCCAATAGCAACAAAAGCATTGGTAAACGACTTGAACCTGACGGTAAAGAATGCCGCTGGAAACATCTTTGAACCTTGGTTGCTAAATTCCAATCATGATCCAATTTCATTAAACACCCCTGCGGAGAAAGGAATCGACAATCTGAACAATGTGGAACAAGTCAGCATTGAATTCCCAGAACCTGGGTTTTATCAAATGGAGGTACAGGGATTTGAACTTCCATTCGGCACACATGATTATTTTATAGTTTGGGAATTCAGGACTGAGGAAATAACAGTTACCCATCCTTACGGTGGGGAATCATTTGAACCTGGTGAAATGCTGAGAATTCATTGGGACACCGAAGGTACCCCTTCCTCCTTCGCACTCTCCTACTCTATTGATGGTGGCGATAATTTTGAAAATATGGCCACCTTGCCCGGCACTAAAAGGATGTTTGATTGGTCCTTGCCAAATCAAGTGACCGGCCAGGCAATCATACGGGTCGAAAAAGACGGCACTGGTTTTTCAGGCCAAAATGAGGTTCCTTTCTCAATTGCACCTTCCCCTAAAAATATTCAAGTAATTCAAGCCTGCCCAGATCTATTAAGCGTGAAATGGGATGCTGTTGATTTCGGTCAATCAGCGAGTTCAACGAATTATGAAGTGTATATTCTGGGTGAAAAATACATGGAATACGTTGGCGCTACGTCAGACACAGCATTTGATCTGCCCACTACCAACGAAAACCCAACCCTCGATTATTGGATTGCGGTAAAAGCCGTTGCTGCCAACGGCATTCAAAGTGAAAGGTCAGTCGCCATACTTTATAATGATGGCCTGTTAGATTGCGCCCACCCAGACGATCTCGAACTGTTGTCAATAGATGCGCCTGGAACGGGGTATCTTTTTGGTTGTGGAAGTTTCAACATGCCTGTCACCATTACTTTTAAGAACAATGGGTTGCTACCGCAAAATGACATCCAAGTTGGTTACCGAATAAATGGCGGCTCCCCATCCATTGAAACTGTTCCAGGACTGCTTACACCAGGTCAAACCAAAATATATCAGTTTGAAGCGCCCATGGATTTGTCGGGATCAGCTGAAATCCAGTTAGAAGCGTTCACCGTTTTAGCTGGCGACGTGACCACCTTCAATGACACCAGCAGGGTGGATTTTTCTGTGGCGATTTATCCTGGGAATGGGGAATCTATTTATTATGAAGAAAACTTTGATGGCCCAGTATTCCCGCCAGCCTATTATGCCATAAACAATGGTGACGATAACAAAACTTGGGAAAAACGGGAGGTGGTCAGCAGCAATGGACAATTATCTCATTGCATATTTATGGACAATTTCTTTTACCCTTCCATCGGTGAAGAAGATGATTTTTTGGTTGTGCCATTGGACCTATTTGATGCTTCCCAGCCCGAATTGTTGTTCGATTTAGCATACGCACAGTACAGCAATAATTTTTCGGATGGGCTGAGGATTGAGGTTTCAGGAGATTGTGGCGGCACGTTCAATGAAGTTGTTTATGAAAAACACGGCGACGAACTCGCTACTGTTGAAAACCAAAATAGTCCATTTTCTCCTAATTCTGCCCTTGAGTGGAGAAGCGAAAAAATCAACTTGCAACAATTTTCTGGAAGTTCTGTGGTCGTCAAATTCACCAATATAACAGGTTACGGCAATTCCCTTTTGATCGACAATATAAAGGTGAAAGATGACACGCCCATTGATGCTTTCTTTTCTGTTTTCCAAAATGAAATTTGCGAAGGCCAGCATATCACATTTCAAAATCAAACAGAAGGCACTGGATTGAATTTCTCATGGTGGTTTGGTGATGATGCTTCACCCAATGCCTCAACGGAGGAAGGCCTGGTCGATGTGGTTTTTCAAGAACCTGGAATACATAATGTGTCCCTGACTGTTTCGTCAGGTGTTGACACCAGCATTTATACTCAAACCATAATTGTATTGCCAAAACCAATCGCTGGTTTTAACTACAATACCGAAGGTTTGGAGGTTTCATTTGTTAATCATTCCAAATTTGCCGACTCCTTTTTCTGGGATTTAGGGGATGGGAGTTTCAGCATTGCTGTGAATCCAATCCATACTTATGATAGTCCCGGGATTTACAATACAAAACTTACCGTTGCCAATGAGTGCGGAACAGATGCAACCCAGGAAATTGAAATTGAAATTATTTTGAACGACACCAACGACTACAGCAATAAAGTTTCAAACTTCATCGCCCCAAATCCTGCAGATAGTAATTTCGAGATTCATCTTGAAACCCATAGTAAGGAGGCTTTGGATATTGCAATCATTGATGTTCGTGGGGTAATTGTTATGAGAAATAAAACAGTTATTGATTCAGGCAAAAGTGTCGTTTCAATTAATAGCAGCAATCTGAAAGCAGGCATTTATTTCATTGAATTACAAAGCGAAAAGAGGTATGATATACTGAAATTGGTGATCGAGTAAAGCTTTTGGAATTCTCATAAAACTAAGAGGTTTGGGTGATGTTTCACCCAAACCTCTTTTAATTTGCATCAACACCAACTAAGGAATGAGTTCTGAATAAAACGTGAGTTCTGGATAATAATCCTTGACAATCAAGAGCTTATGGCGGTTTCTGTCCTTTGATTGTCCCGTTAGGGACGGAACATGGGTAGCAATGCCAAACCAACGGTATTTTTCGTGCCGTAGGTACGTAACATTTTCC
>JAJCYI010000233.1 GCA_029263015.1 Saprospiraceae bacterium
GGAAAACCAACTTCCGCAAGCGGTTAACAATCAGTATTTTACGCATTAAAGATACGAAATTGTTTTCTTTTTTTACCTACAAAGCACCCTCTAATTATCTCATTATCTGTAACTTATGGCTTTTCGGTCAGATACTAACTAGGCTATGCACTGATTTTTTCATGAAAACTATCGAAAAAACCTTACCCTCAAAATTTACCCAAATAATTAACCTTTGTTACTTAAACTAAAAATCAAACTCCAATTGCTGGTCTTCCATCTCGTTTTCCTTTTCCAAATTTGACACAGTGACACCCAACAACCGAACTTCCTTGAGTTCTTCCTTGCTTTCTTCCAATAGGTCAAATACCACCCGATTCAATGCTTCGAGGCTCCTTACTTCGCTTCCAAAAGACTTACTCCGGGTAATCAATTTGAAGTCAGGTGTTTTTGCTTTGAGGGTAACCGTCCGTCCAAAATTTTCGTGCTGAACCATATATTCAAACACAATCCCAGCAATATGCGAAAGGCGGTCCCGCATGTCTTCCATTTTGGTCAAATCCTCAGAAAAGGTCCTTTCTGCCCCAATTGATTTGCGAATCCGATTTGGGTTTACAGGACGATTGTCTTCCGCTCTGACAATGCGGTAAAAATGCCGACCAGCTTTCCCAAAGCGTTTGGATAAATCTATTTCAGAGAAACGCTTTAGGTCAGCCCCCGTGCGAATGCCCATTTTTTCCATTTTTTGGGCAGTGACTTTTCCAATGCCAAAAAACTTTTTTATTGGTAGTTTTTCGATGAATTCAATCGCCTCTTCAGGAGTAATGATTTTAGTGCCATTTGGCTTGTTGATATCAGAAGCGACCTTCGCTAAAAATTTATTGAACGAAACCCCAGCCGAGGCAGTCAATTGGGTTTTTTCAAAAATATTTTGCCGTATTTCTTCGGCGATCATGGTAGCTGAGGCCAACCCAACTTTGTTTTCTGTCACGTCCAAATAAGCTTCGTCCAACGAAAGCGGCTCCACCAAATCGGTGTATTGATGAAATATTTCCCTGATTTGGCTGGAAGCTTCTCTGTACACTGGAAAACGGTGTTTTACAAAAATCAAATCTGGACAAAGCCGTTTGGCCGTAATCGATGGCATGGCCGACCGAACCCCAAACTGCCGTGCTTCATAACTTGCCGAAGCGACTACTCCCCGTTTTGCCGAACCACCTACGGCCACAGGATTGCCCCTCAATGCAGGGTCATCACGCTGCTCAATCGAAGTGTAAAAGGCGTCCATATCGATGTGGATAATTTTTCGGATCACTTACTATTCAGTTTGAACGGGTGTATTTCAAAATGTCGGCGGAAACGTAGCCCGGATTTCCCAATCCGTCCTATTTACAACCGGATTGGGAAATCCGGGCTACCTTCTTGCCGCCGTATAACGCAAAAGTAATAATAGCCTGTCCGAAATTGTTGAAAATTTCAAAAGTCGAAATCAATTGCTTTTCTTTTCTTCGAATCTCTTCGCCAATATTGCGAATTGAAAATTCAGGATAAACACCCATATAAAAATAAGTGTGTATTCAATTGGTTTTCAAACATTTACAAAATTAAATTTTCAATGGTTCTCAATTCTCAATTCTCAATTTTCAATTTGCCAAAGACATAGTTATCTTCGCACCCCTAAATTTTATGCGACTCAAAACACTCGAAATAAAAGGCTTCAAATCCTTTGCTGACCACACCGTCATCAATTTTAACGAAGACGTGATCGGAATTGTCGGGCCAAATGGCGCAGGCAAAAGCAATGTGGTAGATTCTGTCCGCTGGGTGCTGGGTGAGCAAAAAAGTAAAGAATTGCGTCTCGATACCATGTCGAGTGTCATTTTCAACGGAACAAAAAAACGCAAACAAGGTGGTTTGGCAGAGGTTACGCTCACCTTTGAGAATACCAAAAACCTCCTTCCCACAGACTACAACACGGTTTCCATCTCAAGGCGGCTTTACCGCAGCGGTGAAAGCGAGTACCGACTGAATGGTGTAACCTGCCGCTTAAGGGACATCACTAACCTGTTCATGGACACGGGCATCGGCTCCAATTCTTATGCGATCATCGCTTTGGGTATGGTAGATGAAATACTTGCCGATAAAGACAACGCCCGCCGCCGCATGTTTGAACAGGCTGCCGGCGTCTCAAAATATAAAAGAAGGAAAAAGGAAACCCTCAACAAACTCAAAAGCACCAGCGAGGACCTGAACCGGATCGAGGATTTGTTGTTTGAAATAAACAATAACTTAAGTGTACTTGAAAAACAGGCAAAACGAACCAAGCGGTATTTTGAATTAAAAGACCAGTACAAAGAAATCAGCATCCAACTTGCGGCGCTGAAAACGGAAACCCTGAAAAAACAGTACAAAGAAATACAGGCCAAGCTAACCCAGGAAGAAGATAGCTACCGACAAGTGGAAGTGGATCAAAAGACTTTGGAGGCAAGCCTTGAAAGTGAACGCAAAGCCAACCTCGATAAAGAACAAGACCTTTCTGCCAAACAAAAAGAGGTAAACGAATTAGTTGGGCGAATCAGGGACATGGAAAATGAGCGCAGGGTTTTTGAGGAGCGGATCAATTTCATTGAACAGAACAAGTCGAAAGCCAATGCCCAAATCCTGATCGCAAGGAGCAGGATCGATTCACTTGAAAAAGAGATCGAAGATTACCGGCAGACTGTAAATGAGGATAAAAGGCTGGAGACGAAATTGGAAGATCAGCTCGATGGGGCAGAAGTGAAACTGAACAAGATTAAGGAAAGTCACGGAACTTTGAAAGCTGGTTTGGATGCCATCATGTCCAAACAACAGGCGGTAGAGCGGGAGTTATTTGAGCTGGAAAAACAAAAAGCGGTCAACAGCAATCAGATCGAGAACTTGAAAAGGGACATTGAACACAGCCAAGAAGAAATAAAATTGAAGGGTACGGAAAATGCCAGCCTGAAACATAAAATTGCGGAGCAGGAAAAAGCAGAAAGTGTATTGACAAAAGAGTTTGAAACGCTTGAACAAGCTGAGGAAAAACGCCAAAAAGCACTTGAAACTGGTGAAGAAAAACACCAGGCATTACAAAGCAAAGTCCAAAAAATACATCGCGACCTCGACTCAAAACGGAATGAGTACAAGCTGACCAAGAGCATGGTCGAGAGCCTGGAGGGGTTTCCAGAGAGTATACGTTTCCTTAGCAATCCAAAAAACTGGAAACGGAAAGCACCACTGTTCTCCGACCTCATCTATGTAGAAGCTGAGTACCGGGTCGCAATTGAAAATTTCCTAGAACCATACCTTAATTATTATATAGTTGAAAATATTGAGGAAGCTTATGAAGCCATCAAGCTATTGAACAATGCCCAAAAAGGGAAAGCCAATTTCTTCCTCTTGGATGCATTCAAAGACTATGCTGCTCCAATAACGATGATTCCTGGAGGATATAAAATGGCCGTTGACCTCGTGCAGTGCGACACCGTACACCGGAACCTTATCGGTTACCTGCTCGAAAATGTGGTAGTAACCGATAGCGATGAATCTGCTAGGGAACTGCCCAACGACAGCCTGACCGTTTTGGCAAAAAGTGGCCGTTTTATTCAGAAAAGAACAAGCTTAAGTGGTGGAAGTGTTGGATTGTTTGAAGGCAAAAAAATTGGAAGAAAGAAAAATCTGGAGGTATTGGAGAAAGCCATCAAAGGAGCCGAAAGGGAAGAAGATAAACTTTCAACGGAGCTTTACAACCTCAAAGCAGAGCTTGAATCACTGCGCAACAATACCAATCGCAGGGAACTGCAAGAACTGCAAAACAACCTGAACAAGGTTTCACAAGAACGGTTTGCTTTGGCAGCCAAATTGGAGAGTTTTGAGAACTACCTCGAGGATAGCAATACGAAAAACCAGCAATCACAGACCAGAATCCAGGAGCTTGAAACTGCCAATGAAACCATTGAAAAAGAACTGAGCGAAAAAGTGAACCGAGCAGATGAGGCCCGCAACAACATCTCCAATACCGATGTGTCGTTCCGCAAAGTTGCAGAAGAACTGAGCCAAGCCAGTACTGAGTTCAATCAAAAAAACATTGAATTCATTCGCCAACAAAACAAGGTGAGCGCCTTTCAGCGGGAGCTTTCTTTCCGGGAAAAACAATTGGATGAAGCACAGACATCGCTCACCAGCAATATGCAATCCCTGGAGGAATCGGGTGGCGAAATGGCTGAAATCAATGACAATATTGAACGGCTCCAAAAAGAGCTTTTGGCTTCGTATGAAGTTAGAAAGGAACAAGAAAGCAGTTTGAGCACAGCTGAACAATTGTTCTTCCAAGCCCGCGGCGGCATCCACGAAATTGAAGATGAAATACGGGCCTTTGGCAAAAAGGGCCAGGACATCCAAATCCTTATCAACAACCTTAAAAACAAATTCAACGATACAAAATACCAAATTACAGCTGTGTCAGAAAGGCTGAACATTGAATTTGGTATTTCAATAAACGACCACGAAACATTAAAAATCGACCCCAAACTCGCCGACACCGTCAACCAGACTGAGCTACAAATGAAAGTCGAGCGCCTGAAATCCAGGCTCGATAACTATGGGGAAATCAACCCCCTTGCCGTGGAAGCTTATGATGAAATGAAAGAACGCCACGACAGCATTACTGAACAGCGGGACGATATTGTGAAAGCCAAAGAGCACCTGCTCGAAACCATTAAGGAGATAGAACAAACTGCAACCGCCCAATTTATCGATGCATTTGAAAAGGTTCGGCTCTACTTCATCGATGTATTCCGAACCCTTTTCAGTGAAGGAGACAACGCTGACCTGATCCTGCTTGACCCCGACGATCCGCTCGAAAGCAGGATTGAAATCGTGGCCAAGCCAAAAGGCAAACGCCCCGTGACCATCAGTCAGTTGTCAGGGGGCGAAAAAACCCTGACTGCCACTGCCCTCCTTTTTGCACTTTACCTCCTCAAACCTGCCCCCTTCTGTATTTTCGATGAGGTAGATGCCCCGCTCGACGATGCCAACATCGAAAAATTCAACCAGATCATCCGCAAGTTTTCCAAAGATAGCCAATTCATCATTATCACCCACAACAAACAAACCATGGCCGCGGTGGACACAATTTATGGCGTGTTCATGGAAGAACAAGGTATATCAGCTTTGACACAAGTGGACTTCAGGAGTTTGCAGCACGAGGCGGTCTTGGAGACAGTGGAGGGGTGATGAATCGAATTCAATGCTCCTTCCAAAAATTTAATTCCCACCCTTTTGGAAGTAGCATCATCGTTATTTGGAACAGGTCATTCTACCAAAAAGCCCAATAGCACTTCCGAATATTTTTCTGCCTCATTTAAATATGGGAAATGCCCTTTCCCATGGAATACAAATACTTCGGCCTCAGGGTACAATTCTTTTAACTGATTTTGTAAAACTGGTTCTACCAGAGGGTCATTGTCAGATTCGATGATGAGATTTGGAACATTTTGCTGAACCGTTGAATAACCTGTTTCAAAAGAATCAAGTACCACATCCAACCTGCCGATGAACTGCTCCTTGCTCATATGCGCCGAATATTGTTCGAGCAGATAAGCTTCTACCAATGGAGGGTTTTTTTCATTTTAGAGTGGAGACATGACAGGTTTTAGAAACCTGTCATGTCTGTCCTTTTAGTAGCACAAAGTTCCTTCCAAAAGGGTGAGAATTAAATTTCCACCCTTTTCAGTCTTTACTAAAATAAGTCCGTTTCGTACCCAATTTCCCGTCATGCCGTTCCACATAATCTTCCAGCAAAGCGGCCTGCTCCGCAGGCAGCATTTGGGGATTGTCGCCGTAAAACCCTTTTGCATTCCGCTGTCGGTATGCCTCATAAACAGAAACGGCGCAGGCGACTGAAATATTTAGGCTCTCACTCATCCCCATTTGCGGGATAATGAAATTCCCGTCGCACATTTCCAGTACTGGCTTAGATACGCCGAGCATTTCATTTCCAAACAAAAGCGCAACTGGCTGACTAAGGTCAAGCTTATATAAATCTTTGGCTTTTTCACTGAGATGGGTTGCGAAGACTTGTTTATACTTTTTTCTGACTTCTTTAAAACAAGCTTCGGCATCTGTATAAAAATGCACATCTACCCATTTTGATGTGCCACCGGAAGTGCGTTTTCCAACAACGAGATTCTGCTTGTCCACCAATTTGGCCTCCGTGTTCAGCACAAATATCTCCCTGATGCCCACGGAATCGCAGGAGCGGAGCACCGCACCCACATTGTGCGAGTCCCACACATTCTCCAAAATAACAGTCAGGTCAGATTGGCGGCAGGCTACCACTTCTTTGAATTTATCCAATCGTTGTGGAGTCATTTTTCTATTGGCATTTTGCATGTCGGTAAGAAGGTAGGCCGGATTTCCAAATCCGGCAGTAAGCAGTGCGGATTTCCAAAATCCGGCAGTGTAGTGCGGATTTGGAAATCCGCACTACACTACACGCTGTTCATCTCGCTGGTTGGAACTGGAAATCCTGGAATTGCAGAATGTGGACGAAGGTATTTTCCAGTTGGTCGAAGTAATTTAGGTCTTCTTTGTGCTTCTCAGGTTCTTTCACCACACGTTCAAATTCAAACCGGCCATGCAACACATCAAATGGTTGACGGTCAATGCTTTGAGGAAATGAAGGCCCATGCTGGTTGAGCATTTTACCAAAATAGAGCATCGCATCGTAACCCAAATAGGCCTCCTCTTTGGGGATCGCCCCATATTCTTGGTAAAACTTGTTTTTGAATTGGCGTACCCGTTCGTCCCCCTTATCAATAAAGGAAGCACTGCTTACATGAACGTTTAGTTTTTGATAAAATTCGTAGTCTATCTGGTCAAAGTCCATCCACATAGGCATGCCGTAAACAACGATATCCTCGCCTTTGGCATGTTCGATCATCAGCACCCGCAACAGGGAATAAACGAAAGACTCGTCCGACCAGGAAGGAACCAAAAATACCGATGTTTCACCTTGAGTAATATATGGGGCAATATCTATTTCTATCTGGTTTTCGTCGCCACGCCCAACTATAAACTCCCGGAATCGAGAACCTATGATCGATCCATTGATACGCTCATTTTCACCTTGAAAATATGCAAACCGTGCCTTTTCTTCAGGGCGATCCTGCGCTATAAGAACTATATTTTTGGTGTCGTGGACAGCCCTCGCATGGCGGGTAATCGCCCGGCAATGACTTTCCAAAGAAGGGTTCATTTGAATGTAATTGGGATTTCCATTTGCCATGCCCAGTTGAGCGGTGAACGGAACAACAAGTGGAATCTGATTTCTTTTGGAAAATGATTCCGCCAAACGAACATTGTTTCGTTTGTAAGGCCCAATAATCAATTCTGCATCTTTGGCAGACTTCTCAAACAGCAGGCGGTTCACTTTACCTGTTGTCCCATCTGAATCTGAGACGGTGATTTTAAGGTTAGCTCCGTCCTTGACCAAATCATCATAAGCCAATTTTGCACCAGCATAAAAATGGATGGCCCAATATGAATTTTCAGTTATTTCTCCAATAGAAGATTGATTGGCAAGAAAAGGTAAGATCATGGAAACGTCGTAACTGCCGCCTGTTGTCTCATTACCAGTATTGGTATTGTCGGTTCCCGACCAAGAGCCATCCGAGATGATCGGGGGATAATCTTTTTCTGATAAATCAGTCCATTTTATGGTGTCGGTTTCCCCATTCACTTCCCTGACAGTGCGCCATTCGCCAGTTTCAGGGTCAAATATTTTAGTTCCCTGCAACTCGCCCATATCCTCTTCCGTGTAAACTTTTTCCTTGTCAGAATCCCTTGCCGGTTTGAACCATTCACAAGAAGTGACAAAAAACGAAAAGAAAATTAGGGTAAAAAACAACTGATTCCCTGTCTTGAAATTTTTCATGTTCTCGACTATTGTTAAAAGGAAATTCTGATTATAAAATTTTATTACTCAACAACTCATAACTCATAACTCATAACTCCCCCTACTCCCACTCGATCGTTGCTGGCGGCTTGGTACTAATATCATAAACCACTCGGTTTATACCTTTTACATTGTTGACTATTTCGTTGGACACATAGGCTAAAAATTCATGTGGCAACCTGCTCCACTCAGCTGTCATTCCATCGGTTGAGTTGACAGAACGCAAAACAACAGGTTGTTCATAAGTTCGCTCATCGCCCATAACACCTACCGATTGGATGGGCAATAAAACGGCTCCGGCCTGCCAAACCTTATCGTACAGTTCAAATTTTTTCAGACCATTAATGAAAATCGTATCTGCTTCTTGCAGCAGATTTACTTTCTCTGGAGTTATATCGCCCAAAATCCGTACCGCCAAACCCGGTCCAGGAAATGGATGTCGGCCAATGATGCTTTCTGAAATTTGCAGCTCCCGCCCTACCCTTCTCACTTCATCTTTAAAAAGCATCCGCAGTGGCTCAACAATTTTCATATTTAACTTGTCGGGAAGGCCTCCCACATTGTGGTGGGATTTAATAGTCACAGATGGCCCGTGTACCGATACAGATTCAATAACATCTGGGTAAATTGTTCCTTGTCCTAAAAAAGCGATGCCGTCCAATTTGTTGGCTTCCTGCTCAAATACTTCGATGAAAACCCTGCCAATGATTTTGCGCTTCCTTTCAGGATCGCTCTCCCCTGCTAATTCCCGGTAGAATTCCTTTCTGGAATCAATGCCTACCACGTTCAGCCCCATTGTTTTATAAGAATCCAGTACTTCTTCGAATTCATTCTTGCGGAGCAGACCATTGTCCACAAAAAAACAAATCAGCCGATCGCCAATGGCCTTGTGCAAAAGTTCGGCGGCCACAGTCGAGTCCACACCTCCCGACAATCCCATTAACACACGTTCCCCACCTATTTGCTTTTTGAGTGATTCAACCGTTTCTTCGATAAAATGAGCTGGTGTCCAATCTCCGCTGCACCCAGCAATATGATAGACAAAATTTCGTAAAATAGTCAACCCATCTAAGCTATGATAGACTTCTGGGTGGAATTGGATGCAATAAACTGGCGCTCCAAATGATTTATCTTTTGCCCGGTAAGCTGCCACTTCCACACTGTCCGTGCTGGCTAATAATTCAAATTGTTCTGGCAGTTTTACAATGGTATCAGCATGTGACATCCAAACTTGAGAATCAGAGGAAACATCCTTCAAAAATATACCGTTTTGGTAGATTTTGCTCAAACTGGCTTTTCCGTATTCCCTTTTTTCTGAACGCTGTACTTGTCCGCCATAAAAATCAGCGATCAGCTGGGCACCATAGCATATCCCGAGTACTGGGACTTGCCCGATCACAGCTTCAATATCCAACTTTAAGGCGTTTTCTTCTTTCACCGAGAACGGGCTTCCTGACAGTATCACTCCTTTAATAGTACTGTCCAACTCAGGCATTTTGTTGTAAGGAACTATCTCACAGTATGTATTCAGCTCCCGCACACGACGGGCAATCAACTGCGTATATTGAGAGCCAAAATCAAGGATTAATATTTTCTCAGTCATGCGGGCAAAGATAATGTAAAAGGAATGAATTTCCGGCAAGGGATATTATCACGATGTTTATACATTTGTCTCTTTTCTTTTGGGAACGTAGTGTGAATCCCCAGATTCGTACAGATGCGGATCTGGGGATCCGCAATACATTCAATCAATGCCAAACACCACTCTCAACATACCTGTACTTATTAGGCCCATTGAAACCGACGGGAATAGTGCGTACTATGTTCGGCCATTGTTCATGGAGCATCCTGTTGCGACCAACCGGAGGTATGCTAAGGCAATATCCATGTTCAAGGAAGAGGTAAAGCGGCGGTTTGGAGGATATGTGCTGAACCGCAACAGCATGGACAATCTGTTTTGGTTCAAATTCTCGCCAGAAGTCCGGTTGGAAGATTTTCATTTCGAATTCAGCATTGGTTCCAATTTCATGAAAGGCCGGTTTCACGTGGCCGTTTTCCAACACCAAGGTTTGAAATTTGGCATCCTTCCCAATTTTGGAAATTTTATGTTCCTGGTCCCGAAAGACAAATCGGGAAGGTACGACGTCAAAAACACAGCTTTCAAAATCGTTCAAAAACTGACCAAGGAATACAAACGCAATCTTGGCGACAGCTTCAATCCGG
Source organism: Saprospiraceae bacterium (assembly GCA_029263015.1). GTDB lineage: Bacteria > Bacteroidota > Bacteroidia > Chitinophagales > Saprospiraceae > UBA6168. The sequence continues at coordinate 10,181 of JAJCYI010000233.1, forward strand.
AGGGGGTTTATTCCAGTAAAAAAGAATTCATAAGTATTGTCAAGCAGGAAGTTGGGGTGAAAGATCCCAGTTTTGATTTCGAGGAACAAAGCATCACCAATTTTTTCGCTTTGTTCCGGCAGGAAGTCGTTTTTGATGGCAGCGAAGAACTTGAAAAAGTAAGCCACGAACTCACCAATGAATATCCCGATTCCCTAAAAAGGGCATTTTACCAAGGGGATTTGGTTGACCAAGTTTATAACCTTGTTTTTAAGAAAGAAAACATTCCCCTGGCGGTTGTTGCCAAAGAAGGAACAGGTCGCCATACCTTGATCGAAGAAGTTGTTTACCAGTACGTGGACAAAGATGGAGGTAAAGGGGGAAATTGGAAACGGCACTACGTTTGGCACATCAACCCGAATAGGATCATCGCCGGAATGAGTGTAGTCGGGCATTGGGAAAAGCGCTTTGAAGCCATTTTGAATTATGTGATTAAACCACAGGCCCGTGAAAATTTTCCGGACAAAATTATCATCGACAATCCAGTGGCTTTGCTCAGGATCGGAAAATCTGCTTCCGGTTCATTGACCTTGAGCAAGGTGCTGAAACCTTATTTGGAAAAACGCATGCTGCAACTGGTCCTGATTGCAACTCCTGAAGAATGGAAAATCGTGCAGGAGTCTGATCGAGGGTTTTCTGACCTCTTTCAAGTAATCAGAATGCCCGAACCCGAACTGGCTACTTCCATAAAAATCGTTTTGGAAAACAGACGCCGGCTTGAAGTCGAGCATGAATGCAACATTACCATACCGGCGATCAGTCAATTGTTTACCATTCAACGTAACTTCCTCAAAAACAAAGCATTACCTGGCAGTGTGATGAAATTATTGGTGCAATTGGCCACCAAATATTCCAGGAAAAAAATTGATGCCCCAGAAGTACGGGAAGAATTCAAAGCCTTCAGCGGCCTGGAAGAAAAGATTTTTGATGAACAGATCAAACTTGACAAAGACGAAATACGGGAGTTGCTGGAACGGGAATTGGTCGGCCAGCCCCAGGCTGTGAATGTGTTGGCCGATACCATCCATTTAATAAAGGCCAAGCTCACTGACCGTACCAAGCCGCTCACCTCTTTCCTTTTCATCGGGCCGACTGGTGTCGGTAAAACTCATGCAGCCAAGTTGTTGAGCAAATGCCTGCTTGGAAACGACCGCCAATTGATCCGATTTGACATGAATGAATACATTGATGCCGGGGCAGTTCACAGGTTAATCGGCGATGCGGACAATCCAGAAGGCCAACTGACCGGTAAAGTCCGTTATCAACCTTTTGGTGTCGTGCTTTTGGATGAAATAGAAAAAGCGCACCCAAAAATCCATGACCTGCTATTGCAGATGCTCGACGATGCCCGGCTTACCGACAGCCTCGGTCGAACCGTTGATTTTTCGAACACCGTTATTATTATGACCTCAAACCTGGGATCAAGGGAAGCAGCTACCCAGCTGGGATTTCAGACTAGCAACCGAGACGATGGCGCCGTTTACCGCAAAGCGGTAGAAAATTTCTTCCGTCCAGAACTGGTCAACCGGATCGAAACTATTTCTATTTTTAATTCCCTCAATTTTGAACAAATCCAAAAAATAGCCCAGCTTCAAATCAAAGAATTGCTGCAACGGGATGGCTTTGTGCGCCGCACAACTATTGTAAATGTAGAACCTGAAGCGCTGAGTTGGGTTGCCAAAAGGGGGTTCGATGCTCGAATGGGCGGAAGGGCCTTGAAGCGCCAAATAGAAAAAGATTTGACATTGCTTTCTGCAAATCAATTGATCCAAACTACTTCTGAAACACCTGTTATTCTTGATATTTCTTTTGAAAACAATCAACTGGTCCCCAAAATAAACCCCATCGAATATGCCGAACCAAAAGGAGAAGAATGGCTGCCTGAATTGCCAGGGGAAGAAAACATTGGTTATTTTTTCTATCAATTATCGAAGAAAATAAAATCAATCGAAGAAAAAATAAAGCGGTTCGAACGGGAGAACGAGGATGGGATCATTGACCAAGCCGACTGGCAGCATTTTGGTTTTAAGGATCGCGTCACCCAATTAAAAGAAGACATCAACCTCAAACAACTCGAATCACGGCAACGAAAACGTGCACTTTCCCCGATCATACCCTTCCGTTTGAAACGCGTGTACCAGGACTGGGAAACCAGCAAGGCTAGAAAAGAATCGCTGCGAGACAAATTTTTTCAAACGGAAGCATTGTTTGAATTGCGGGAAGAATACAGGCATGGCGGGCTTCAGTTCAGCAGTTCTCAAACTGATTACCTTACCAGTTTCATAGATGTGGCTTTTATGGAATTGATGCTCAAAGGATTTTTGAGTGGTCAAACCGAAAAGATGACCATCACTTTTGAATCTTGTGTCACCCATTCTGGAAATGAAGAAATTGAGTGGCTGATAAAAAAATATTCCGAAGTTTTTGAGAAAATGGATATAGCCATCCAAGCCAGCGACAAGAATTATCAGCTTGATATTGAAGGTTATAATTTAAGGAACCTTGTAAAAGGGGAAACTGGTCTCCACATGTTTTACATCTCTCACAATATCCCTGTCCCAATCAAAGTAATGCTGAAAAAAAATGGAAAACCAATTGAAAACCAGCAAGTTAAGGTAATCCGGATCTATGATGGAGCTGACACGCTCACCGACCTGAGAACTGGTTATTCCAATGCCATCAATTTGACGTCAGAAGAATTCAAATTGCTTCTGTACGGCGGGTTGTAAGCTTCTTGAAGAGAGACTTTAGTATTTCATCGGTACTTAGAATAAAAAACCTCTATCCGCTACTTTCTTGTTTAGACAAATTCTACATTTGCGCAATTCTTAGATAATTCTGGTAATAATCATTGGTCCGGAATCAACATTAATAATTTATGGCAACGGTAAAATTTACGTTTGAAGATAAAACTATCAAACCAATAACGGTGGAAGATGTAGAAGCAGACATATCCATCTTAGAAGTGGCGGAGGAAAACGATGTCCACCTCAACCACAACTGCGGCGGCGTTTGTGCTTGTAGCACCTGTCATGTTTATGTGGAAAAAGGAGAAGGTTTCTTGGAGGAGATTTCTGACAAAGAAGAAGACTTTGTTGACCGGGCCATCAACCCTCGGTTGGAATCACGGCTTGGCTGTCAATGCATCATCCTTGAAGAAGATGCGACCATCGAAGTACAGATCCCGGACCAATCAAAAATAATCGGACACGAACATTAATCTAATGAATAAAGAATAATGAACAACGAGTAATCCGCTTATAATTGTTCATTATTCATTATTCATTATTCATTAAAAAGATATGGCTTTTGAAGATTTTGACAACATGCCGATCAGTTGGCCCGACCACGAAGACATTGCCTTTAAGTTATACGAACGATTTGGCGAAGAATTCAATGAGGGTAAAATATACAGAATTCGATTTACTGAGTTAATTGAAAAGGTACTTGAAATACCTAATTTTGAAGGTAAAAGAGAAAATTGCAATGAAGGTCACTTGGAACAAATCCAAGCCAAATGGGTGTATGAGTGGCGGGATAATAATTGATTGGGAGATTCTGAAATTGAGAAATTAGGAAATCGGAAATTTAGCACCCATTGATTCTCAAGACCTCTATAATTTCCAATTTCTTAATTTCAGAATAATCTCGATCTCCCTCGCAAGGAACGGAGTATCACAATAATTAACAGATGCATCACAGCCAAGACCATAAATTCACCAATGTCGGTAACGTATTAGGAGAATTTAGAAACATTCATACGTTTATATTTGACGTGGATGGCGTATTGACCAACGGCGATTTATTGATTACGGAGAAAGGTGAATTGCTTCGCAAAATGAATGTTCGGGATGGTTATGCCCTGAAAAAAACGCTGACTGAAAAATTCAAGGTTATTATAATCACAGGCGGTAGTTCAATAGGAACAATTGACCGGTTGAAAGCACTGGGCGTAACAGAAATAATTTCTGGTGCCCAAAATAAATTAAAGCATTACGAAAAGCTTTTGGACGACCACAACCTTAATGAGGAAGGCATCTTGTACATGGGGGATGATATACCCGATTACGAAGTAATGCGCCGGGTTGGCCTACCATGTTGCCCGAACGATGCTGCCCCTGAGATTCTTGAAATTTCGAAATATGTTTCTCCATTTAATGGTGGCAGTGGGTGTGTCAGAGATGTTCTTGAGAAAGTTTTAAAATTGAAGGGTTTGTGGTAAGTAACAAAGGTTAATAAGTACTTCCGTTTTCATTCTTCCTCCAATCGCAAATAATGGCACAACTATTCCGTCCAATAAATCTGCTGATTGTTGCCATCACGCAATACTTGTTGCAATATCTGGTCTTGATTCCTGCCCTTTCGGAAGTTGGCCTAAATCCTTTACTCGATAATTTCCACTTCTTTCTATTAGTTTCAACGACAGTTTTAATTGCCACTGGAGGTTATGTGGTGAACGATATTATTGATTACAAAACAGACCTTGTAAATAAACCTGAAAAGGTGGTGGTCAACAATAAACTATCAAAAAATACAGCCCTCCTCATTTATGGAATTATTTGTATTATAGGTGCTATAATAGCTTACTATTTAGCAATTTATGTAAATAACCGATCGTTGTTTTTTATTTACCCAGTTGCCGTTATTTTGCTTTATTTATACTCAGGGTGGTTTAAAAAAATGCCGTTATCAGGAAATATCATTGTCGCAATATTTTGCGCTGGTGTGGCAGGCATTGTTCTTTTTGCAGAGCGGGAGACCTATTCTCAACTTCACTCAGGCAGACCAGCTTTAACAGCTAATATCACAGAAATTTTTGTAGGATATATTGTTTTTGCATTTCTATCCACTTTATTAAGGGAAGTGGTGAAAGACATGGAAGATGTGGAAGGCGACAAGCTCAGCGGACTTCGTACTTTCCCGATCGTATTTGGAATAAACAAATCAAAATCGCTTTCTTCAATAATCAGTTATCTAATATTTATTGGACTATTGTACAGCTCATATTGGCTGGCTGTTAATTCCAAATTTATTGCACTTGCTTTTTTAATTGTTGGAATATTTGTACCGCTCACTTATTTGTTGAACATAATAAAAAAATCTAAATCAAAAGTTGATTATTCAAGGCTTAGTAAATTGACTAAGGCGATCATGCTTTCAGGTTTGGTATTATTAATACTAATATGGAAATTTTAAACAAAAAAATAATTCTCGCATCTAAATCACCCCGCAGGCAACAATTATTGAAGCAAGCTGGATTTGAATTTGAAGTAAGAACCAGAGAAGTAAACGAAGATTATCCAAGTGACATGCCCGCTGTTGAAGTTGCGCCATATTTAGCAGAAAAAAAAGCAACGGAGTGTGCAGATTTTTTATCCAATGAAAATGAGATATTACTCGCTGCCGATTGTGTGGTTGTTTTCAAAGATAAAATATATGGAAAGCCTCTTGACTTTGATGACGCCTTTAATATTTTAAAAGAATTATCAGACAACGAACACGAGGTAATTACAGGTGTTTGCCTTTTGTCAACAAAAAAGAAAAGAGTGTTTTCTGGAACTTCAAAAGTCTATTTTGAGGTGTTGACAGATGAGGAAATCAGGTATTACGTGAACAAATTTAAACCGTATGACAAAGCTGGTGCCTATGCCATCCAAGAATGGATCGGCCTGTGCAAAATTTCAAAAATAGAAGGAACATACTCCAATATCATGGGGCTGCCAATGGAATCCGTATATCGGGAATTGAATAGGTTTTGATCGCCCAATTTGCTGGCGCATCTAATTCATCAATTATCAATTATCAATTAAATATACCCTTTCAACCAGTACGCTAGATAACCAACCCATTCTTTTATCAACGTTTCCCATTTGGTGAAACCATTGCGGTCTGGCAGTATGGTTTGGTTTGGATACCATTCTTGCTCTTCGCTCATAAAGTCAACACTGAATGGCGTATAGGACAATCCAACTTTATCAAAACAAGCTTTGGATCGGCGCATGTGCGAGGCAGAAGTAATCAACAAAAAATTGCTTCTGGGATAGTTTTTATCCAATATTTTTTTAGTAAAAATGGCATTTTCAAAAGTATTCCGAGACTCTCCCTCGATTATTATATCTTCTGCGGGAACACCCAATTTTACCAAAAAATCAGATACAGATGGAGCCTCGCTTTTGCGGTTATTCAGCAATGATCCCGTCCCTCCCGTAAGCAATAATTTTTCAATCTTGCCAGATTTGTACAATTCAAATGCATTGAAAAAGCGGTTGCCACGAGCGCTAAAATTAAGCCGATCGTGATTGGGTAAGAGGCGGCTATTGGAATACCCGCCTAAAAGGATTCCTATTTTATAAGGTTGCATTATTTCGTCAGCCGTAATGGTTTTCACTTCCCATAATTTTATAACTTGGTTGATAATTAATTTATTAGTAAAGAAAAAACCTAAAATAACTGCAAGCAATAACGACTTGTATTTTCGCTTTTTATGCCTCGCAAAAAGGGAATATAACATCAACCCCAACACCCAATTGATTGGTTGAATTAAAAAATAAAGTATTTTAGAAACGATAAAAAACATAATTACTAAAATGAAAAATCAGGTTGCAACAGCATGGCAATGAATTTTGAAAATAAGCTTGGTTGAATAATCATTGTAAATCCAAAACCAAATACAGCCCCCCAAAAGTGTGCTTTGTGATCAATATGGCTTCCGTGTTGTTTATTGGCAGCATAAGAAGAATAAACCATATAAAGGACTGCTGCAATAAATGCAGGAATTGGAATAATAAAGAAAAGTAATAACCAATTCCAAGGAGCAAAAATTACGAATGCCAACAATATTCCAGAAACTGCGCCAGAAGCCCCCACCGAACGGAATTGCTGATTGTCCTTGTTGTCCAGGTAGGTTATTAAATTGGCAAAAACACCTGAACCAACAAACAGTAAAATATAATATACCCTCCCCATAGTGGTCCCAAATTCTAAATCAAACCGTGCCTCCACCGATTCCCCAAATTGATAAAATACAAACAAATTAATAAACAAATGTGTATAGTCGCCATGTACAAAGCAGGCCGTCAACCACCTATAATATTCCTTATGTCTATGTTCTTGAAAGGGATAATGAAGCAACTTGAACCTTAAATCCCCGTTTTGGAATGATTGATATGAAACGAGTCCGATCAGAATGCAAAGAATAATTGTTATTGACATTATTTATAGTTTTCAGGTTTCAGTTGACAGTAAGCAGTATGCAGTTTACAGTAAGCAGTTGGCAGTTGGCAGATTGAAACCTAGTGCTCACTGCCTACTGCCTACTGAAAACTGCCTACTGAAAACTGCCCACTGTTATTCATTATGATATGGTTCGCCTTTTAATATACTCATGGCCCGGAACAATTGTTCAAGAAAAAAAAGACGGATCATTTGGTGTGAAAAAGTCATTTTTGAAAGTGACAATTTATAATTGGCTCGTTGGTAAATGGCGTCCGAAAAACCCCATGCGCCGCCAACTAAGAATATTATTCTTTTTGGCCCAGAGACTAACTTTTGTTCCATGAACTTTGAAAACTGGATGGAAGACAACTGCTTTCCCCGCTCGTCAAGTAAAACCAAATAGTCTCCTGCGACTAATTTTTTCAAAACCATTTCCCCTTCTTTTAATTTCAATTTTTCTGAAGGTAGTTTATTTGCATTTTTGACATTTGGCAAAACCAATGATTGGAACGTTAAATAACGTCCGAGCCTTTTCTCATAAATTTTCATCCCTTCCACAAGGTAAGGAAAAGATGTTTTTCCAATTTGCCAAAATTCAGTTTTCAATCAAGTGTGTATTTATTTGATTACCTAATTTTAATCACGACAAAGAGGTTGTTAGGGATTTAAATGCCCGCCCCAAATAGTTGGAAATATCTCCAGCTATCAAAGCCTCCATTCCTATTTCCGCCGCCGCCAAATCCCCCGCCAGGCCATGCAAATAAACACCAATTATTGCAGCTTCAAAAGAAGTGTAGGACTGAGCCAGAAGTCCAGTGATGATTCCGGTCAACACATCGCCGCTGCCGCCAGTAGCCATTCCAGGGTTGCCCGTACTGTTGAAATGACAAGTTCCATCTGGGCAAGCAATGGCGGAATTTGCGCCTTTCAATACAATATAGACTCCCAGCTCCCCGGCCTTTTCGCACTGCAACCTGTTCCGTTCAAAATTATTGGATGTTTTGCCAAACAACCGCTCAAATTCTTTTGGGTGTGGCGTGAGGATGCTGTTTTTGGGGACTTTCTTCAAAAGGTCGGGGTTAGCAGAAATCAGGTTCAAAGCGTCGGCATCGAGCACCAATGAAGCGCTCACCTGCTCCATCAAGCCCCCTAATGCATTTTTGGTCAACGCATTAACGCTCAGGCCACAGCCGATTCCTACAGAACTGTATTTTGCTAAATCAAAATCCAAAGAAGTAATAAGATGGTCGTCCGCCGAGGTGCTGACCATCGCCTCGGGGACAGTGGATTGCAAAATGTCGTATCCGCATTTTGGAACATGCACGGTGAGCAGGCCGGCGCCACTCCTCAACACAGCCCTTGCAGCAAGTACCGCCGCTCCAATCTTGCCATAACTGCCAACCACCAGCAATGCATGGCCGTAGCTGCCCTTGTGGTCAAATTTATTACGTTGCCGTAAAAGTTTTTTTACAGTCTTGGAAGTGGTGTAATAATATTCAGTATCCTCATTATCGATAAACGAGGGGTCAAGACCAATGCTGCGATAGGCCCACTCTCCTACCCTTTTGTTGTTCTCCGGGAAAACAAATCCAAGTTTGGGCATTTCAAAAGAAAAAGTATGGTCAGCATATATCGAAACCCCATTGGTCGGAGCATCTGCAAACATGCCGGAGGGAATGTCAATAGCCACCCGCGTCACTAGCTGGCGGTTGAGATTTTCAATAAAATCTGACCAATAGCCCTCAACTGGACGACTAAGCCCAGAGCCAAACACTGCATCTATCACAATATCGCCAGCTTGGATTTCAGGAACAGGATCATCCTTAGCCAATTTTATTTGGGAGCAATTCCTTGCATTTATTAGCCGCTTGAGATTGGCTTCACAATCAGGGCTTAAATTTTCTGAAATCACCAATAAATAGGCATTCACCTGAAAATGATCCTGGCTCAAAAGGCGAGCAACGGCCAACCCATCCCCTCCATTATTGCCCGGCCCACAAAAGACGTGGATCGTTTTTTCCCGGTTTGGAAACATTTCCATAAACCACTTTGCAAACTTGTGGGAAGCCCTTTCCATCAGGTCAATGGAGGCGATTGGTTCGTTCTGGATAGTCGACTGATCCAGCCTTCGTATTTGTTCGGTAGTGAATATTTTCATGACGGGTTTATAAATAACTTCAAATAACTTCGTGGAAGTTTAGAACTCCCACGAAGTTCACTATAGGTCACAATTCCAACACCATCAATTTTTTAAGCAACCGTATTAGTTTCAAATTCAGTGACTTATTAGCCGAAAAGAAAATGCCGTTGATGGTTATCCAATCTTCCTCTCGTTTCACTTCCTTTAGTTTTTTATAAAAAACCTGTTGCTTTCTTTCCAGTGGCGTTTTCCAATAAATACACTCATTGGTCATGGCAAACCCATCTTTAGAAGTGCCGAGCAATGACAGGTCGCAAATAAAAAACAGCGTCTCCCCTTTTTTTGGGAAGAGATAGGAGTCCGCTGCATTTTTAAGTTTTTTGGCAGGCATAGCCACGAAGTCAAGATAGACTGATTCATCTTCATTTTCAAAATCGAGATAGTCCAGCACCATTTGGCCAAGGTTAGTTTGGGATTTTTCCAGCCCAGCGTATTTCAGAATGGCTTCTGGGAAAAACGTTTCATTTAAATCAGCACAAAAACGGACGGTGAAATAGTCGATCAGCTCCTCAAAGGCAGCGTACAAAATCTCCCTCTTTTCTTTTTCGACATCTTTCTTTTCACCCATCAGGCCCGGAATAACTTCTGTCAATTGCTTGATACGGTAGTCGGCGCTCGTCCTGAATTCCGATTTAAAAAAACGGTCGATATATGTCCCGTGCAGGTTTGGATGGTGTTCTTCTTTCAATCTATTTTCAAAATGCAAGCTGAATATGTCAGCGACCTCTTGTTGCAGCCCTTGCATCTGGGAAGTATCAAAAATATCATTCGCGTCAACTTTGGTTTCTTCTTTTCCTGCTGAAAAACGGAACCCACAATTGGAACAACCATGTGCTGAAAGGTCATTTTCCGAACCACAAGATGGACAAATAAATGTTTCTTCGATAACAGGTGTGGCACAGTAGGAGCAATATTTCGTGCCTTGAGGAATCTCTTTTCTACATTTTCTACATTGCAGCATGATTTGGTGAATCGTGATTGGTGATTAGTTTAATCTGCCTTATTTAAATTGGTTCGGGAGGTACGGTCGTGAAATTAAATTTTAGTGAAACAACCAAAAAATTTATTGACGAATTTATTGAATTTTGGGCGATCTCAGCACTTGTAATGCGATTCTGGGAATTCGCAATACAGACCGGCAATGAACAAGTCCTAATATTTGTAACTTGAACTTTTAAGTAGTCGAGATTAAATAATTTCCGAATTTTAGCGAGTTGATTTTTTCGTACAGCAAGGCAAAAAAAGTGAGCATAGCCTGGCTACGTGAACTTTTTATTAACGCAGCTATATGGAAAAAGCAGCCGATAAAAACGGAA
>JAJCYI010000234.1 GCA_029263015.1 Saprospiraceae bacterium
AAGGCATGGAAACAAGGATTTTTTTGTCAGACGAGGCATTTTTTGAAGGAATAGCCGAAGCTATTGCTGAAAAAAATAACGAAGTATGACGGAAAAAGACTGTTTAGCTGACTTATAGTTATTTAGGAAAGATGTCTAATACAAAAACATGAGGACTTTGAGTAAAAAATTATTGGTATCAACCGCTCCTTTTTTAAAGGATCAGGAAACCACCCCGAAGATTATGATGACGGTGGTTTATACCTTAATTCCTGTGATACTGGTTTCAATATATTACTTCGGGTTAGGCGCGTTGTTAGTTACGCTAATGGCTGTTTTTTCGTGTATGTTTACTGAGTGGTTGTTCAATAAATCAGATGAACGTTTTAAATCATTAAAAGATGGAAGCGGCTTGGTAACTGGGTTGCTTTTAGCATTAACACTCCCACCTGGATTTCCTTTGTGGATGGTTTTTGTTGGAGGATTCGTTGCCATAGGAATGGGGAAAGCGATGTGGGGTGGATTAGGGCAAAACGTATTTAATCCTGCCTTATTAGGGAGGGCTTTTCTTCAGGCAGCATTTCCAACAGCCATAACCACCTGGTCTCCTCCTGATGGCAGGTATTTTGGGTTAAGAGGGAGCAATGCAGCTCTGCCATTTTTTCAGGGTGAAAATATTGATGGAACTACGGGAGCTACCCCTTTAGCTCAGATGAAATTTGACCATTTGCCAACCGATACATTGGATTTGTTGCTCGGCAGTACTGGAGGTTCATTAGGTGAAACTTGTGCCATTATTTTAATACTGGCAGGAATTTATTTATTGGCAAAAAAAATAATAAACTGGAGAATTCCATTGTCCATTGTTCTCACGGTCAGCATAATGTCTGGTGTATTTTACTTGATCGACTCCGAAATATATCCCTCACCTATATTTATGATTCTTTCAGGAGGGATGTTATTGGGGACGGTGTATATGGCTACCGATCTTGTCACTTCGCCATTGACGCCAAAAGGAACCTGGATATTTGGGATTGGCATTGGTATCCTAATTGTTTTGATTAGGAATTGGGGCGGATTGCCGGAAGGCGTGATGTATGCAATATTGTTGATGAATGCCGCCACACCTTTACTCAATCGATTTACTAAGATCAGAACCTATGGCCATAAAAAAAGTAATTAATGAGTGACGAAGAAAATAAAATTGTTGCCGGCATAATTGAAGAAAAAGAACCAAGTTCATTCAAACTGGTTGCGGCTTTAGGAATTGCGGGATTTTTGTCTGGGATCATTTTGGTTGGGACATTTATTTATACCAATCCTTTTATCATAGCCAATAAAGAAGCGGCTATACAAAGGGCCATTTTTAAAGTATTGCCAAATTGTAATTCCTATACCGTACTAAAATTAGAAGAAGGCAAGTTGATCGAGAATATTGCTGACGACAACAAAGAAGAATCAGACAAAGAAGAGTTATTGATTTATGCAGGATATAACGATAACATGGAACTCATTGGATTTGCGATACCGGGTAGTGAACCAGGATTTCAAGATATTATTGCCACAATGTTCGGTTATGATGATACCAAAAAAGTAATTATTGGCTTCGAGGTTTTGGAAAGTAAAGAAACACCTGGGTTAGGGGATAAAATATTTAAGGATGCCGACTTTCAAACGAACTTCACTTCTCTTGCAATAGAACCGGAAATTGTCGCAGTCAAAAAAGGAAAGAAGCAAAAAGCAAACGAAGTAGAAGCAATTACCGGAGCTACTATTTCGTCTAAGGCAATCGTGAGATTGTTAAACAAAACCATGGCTATTTGGCAAACCACTATTGATGATTATATTAAACAAAATAATTTAAGGGTTTTGAATAAAAATGAGTGAGTTGGAAAATAATAATCAAAATGCGCAGGAATTTTTAAAAGGTCTCTGGAATGAAAATCCTGTATTTGTAGCGGTGCTTGGCATGTGCCCGGCATTGGCTGTAACCAATACTGCAATAAATAGTTTGGCAATGGGGTTGGCAACTACCTTTGTGCTGATGTGTTCGAGCATATTGGTTTCGTCATTAAGGTCTATCATTCCGAAACAAGTTCGAATTACTGCATATATCATTATAATCGCAACATTTGTTACGGTGGTGGATTTTGCTTTGGCAGCTTTTACTCCTGCCATTCATAAGGAGTTGGGAGCATTCATTGCTTTGATCGTGGTAAATTGTCTGATACTTGGTAGGCAAGAAGCATTTGCTTCTAAAAACACAGTAGGGTTATCCATTTTGGATGCTTTGGGTATGAGTGTGGGGTTTACGTTTGCCATGTTGTGTATTGGAATACCGAGAGAAATTCTTGGTAGCGGTTCGTTATTTAATATTCCATTATTTGGTGAGAGCTTTGAACCTTGGGTAATAATGATATTGCCACCGGGAGGGTTTTTTATGCTTGGGTTTTTACTGTTGGGTTTTAATTGGTATTCACAAAAAAAGCAAAGACTAATTCAGGGAGTAGGCAACAAATAACCTACCCATTTTGGTTCGTTCTTTTTCCTTCTAAAAACACTTAAAAAAAGAACCATAAGTAGGTGGAGTTAAATAATCGACACTTTTGACGAGGTTACCTGCCTACCGGCAGGCAGGTTTTTTCGTCAGACAAGGCAAAAAAAATTAGCATAGCCATAGCTACGGTCATTTTTTTTAACAAAGTATGGCGGAAA
>JAJCYI010000235.1 GCA_029263015.1 Saprospiraceae bacterium
TTTCCGCCATACTTTGTTAAAAAAAATGACCGTAGCTATGGCTATGCTAATTTTTTTTGCCTTGTCTGACGAAAAAACCTGCCTGCCGGTAGGCAGGTAACCTCGTCAAAAGTGTCGATTATTTAACTCCACCTACTTAAAGGAAACATAAGCAACACTTCTTTTGTGGTTCAGAAAGAAAATAGGGCAATATTATTCCACTTCCAAAATGAGATTTGGATAATCTGTGATGATCCCATCCACTCCCTTCCTTCGTAACTTTTTCATGGTCTTCACATTATTCACTGTCCAGGGCACAACCTTGATCCCTTTTTTGTGGAGGGCCTTGATGTGTTTTTTCCGCAGCAATTTGTAATAAGGACTGTAACCATCAGGCGTAAACCCAAGTTTTTCTAAGTTCTTTTCGTGGCCGTTCAGGTTCTCTACCAATAAAATGAGCGGCATTTTGACATCCATTTTATAAAGTTCCTGCAATGGGCGGATATCAAATGACTGGATCATGCATTTGTCCATTATTCCCAGCCTTTCGATTTCAGCAACCACTAATTTGGTGAATTCGTGAGGTGATGGTGTGAACACACCGTCATTTTCTGGACTGCTTTTTATTTCAATATTGAAATAAGGCAATTCACGCTTTTGTGCCATGCAATATTTTTTAATAGCGTCAACCAGCTCGACAAAAGAAGGTTTGTGGACGGACATCGGCTTTTGTTCTGGGAAACGCTCATTTCCTCGTTGGCCACAATCGAAAAGTTTGATTTCATCGCATGTCATATCTATGATCTTCAGTGACTTAGCTTCGCTTTTATTTACCGGACTTCCGTCTGACCTAGTACAAATATGGTGGGACATCCAAGGTTCGTGACTGATGATCAGTTGCTGGTCTTTTGATACGACGACATCTAGTTCGAGGGTCGTAACGGGATATTCCAAAGCTTTGAGAAAAGCTGGGATAGTGTTTTCCGGCAACAGCCCCCTAGCTCCCCGGTGGCCTTGCCAATCAAAATTATTTACAGACGATTTTTGTGACATAAGGCTCTGTGAAGTGAGTATGAAAAAGAGAATTAGGTTAAAAGAAAATTGAATTTTGGATTTCATATTGTATGATATTTGAGAAGAGGAGCGAAAATACCAAATCTCACTTTAGCCTCTGGTCAATCGTGCCCAATTTTTAAGTACCTGAACCACATATTTCGATCTGCTGGTGATCTGGTCATTCTCTCAATTTTATTCTTGCGGACGAAACAAATATGTTTTTTTCCCTTTGATTGGAAATAGATTCTTCCCGTTCTTTTCTATTTCAAGAACATGGGTTACTTTTATTTTCAAATTGATTATCTGAATGAAATTGATCTACACCTTATTATTGTTATTCTCTTTTACAAATTTTTCTTTTTCCCAAAAAGAAAAAATTCAAGAACTGGAAGCTGGGCTACCTGCTAAAAGCGGGGTTGCTTTTGTTACCGATGCCATTGCCTTGTCCGAGCTGTACTATCGCGAAAACAGGTTTGAAATGTCTGGCCGCAGAGCAGACGAGGCATATAATGTAGCCAAAGAAGAAAATCTGGGCGAAATGGTTGCTACTGCCCTGAACCGACGTGGCATGGCCATCATGGAGTTTGCAAAAGGCAAGCGGGTGTATTTGAACCGTGCTTACAAGAGTTTTGTGGAGAGCAATTCATACACGGCTGACAATAATTTGAAATTGGAGAATCTTCAGAATATGAAGGTATTAGCAGCTATTCTTGGAAAGGAAAAAGACCTCCCGAATATTAATTACAACATAGGGGTGTTGAAAGGTGAAAACCCAACTCCCCCTCCAGGTGATGAACGAACTGGGTTTTTCAACAAAAGGAAAAGAGCAATTCGGGAATATCAAATCGTTCAGGCTGAAAAACAAAACCTTGCTGAAGAACTGTCGGAATTGACAGAGGAACAGGATGCGCTGCGAGATCAGCAAGAAGCCTTGGTCGGCCTCCTGGTGGTAAAAGAGAATGCAATTTTGAACATGTCTGATGAACAAATGAAAAGGGAACTGTTGCTTTCAGAACAAGAGCGGCTGCTCGACTCCCTTACCTTTTCTAGTATCCTCGACTCGCTTGAGTTGTCACAATCAGAATTGCTCGTAGAACAGCAGAAGTCTGAATTGAGGGAGCAGGAAGCTGAAATAGATTTACAAAAAAGCCAACGCAATTTACTGCTTGCAATGGCAGGGCTATTTGTGCTGACCGCTATCGGTTTCTTTCATCGGTTCCATGTAATCAAACGTCACAACGCTGTGCTGGCAGAAAAAAACAATATCATCGGGGAGGAGCGGAAACGCTCGGAAGAATTGTTGCTCAACATACTCCCAAAAACAGTTGCGGAAGAGCTTAAGTTGAACGGGCAGGCAGAGGCCCAGCATTATAAAAATGCTACGGTTTTGTTTGCTGATTTTATTGGTTTTAGCAAGATTTCCAAACTGCTGACCCCTCAGCAATTAATTGCCGATCTCGACTATGCATTCAAAAATTTTGATGCTATTATAGAGAAATACAGCTTGGAGAAAATCAAGACCATTGGTGATGCTTACATGTGTGCCGGCGGTGTCCCCCAAGAAGGTGGACCCCACCCTCTCAATGTGGTAAAAGCAGCAATAGAAATGCAAAGGTTTTTGGTAACATGGAATCAAGAGAAAAGACAAAAGAAAGAACCATTGTTCGAAGCCAGGATCGGGATACACACGGGGCCACTTGTTGCAGGAGTGGTAGGATCAAAGAAGTTCGCCTATGATATTTGGGGAGATACCGTCAATGTTGCATCCCGAATGGAGACGAGTTGCGAGGCAGGAAAGGTGAATATTTCGGCCTCTACTTTTTCAAAAATAAAAAATGACTTTAGTTGTGAATACCGCGGCAAAGTCCCAGCTAAAAATGTTGGTGAAGTAGAAATGTATTATGTGGAAAGCGAGAATTGAAAAAGATGGGTATTATGGTATTGGATTATAAAAATAACTCAATACCATAATACCCAATATCTATCACCCTATCCCTTTTTCAGTTCAACATAATTTTTAAAGTAATAAGGAATGGTCTCGATGCCTTTGTAGAAATTGAACAGGCCATAATGCTCGTTCGGTGAGTGGATGGCGTCGCTGTTCAGTCCAAACCCCATCAGGATGCTGTCCACATCAAGTACATCTTTGAACAAAGCAACGATCGGTATATATCCACCTTCCCTCTTTGGGATCGGATTTTTCTTGAAAGACTCTTTCATCGCTAAATATGCAGCCCGGTATTCAGGTGTATCGGTAGGCGTGACACCTGGCGTACCGCCATGCATACGGGTTACTTTAACCTTTACTGAAGGGGGAGCAAGCGCTTTAAAATGCGCTTCGAACAGGTCATATACTTTTTCAGGACGCTGGTGCGGCACAAGGCGCATGGAAATTTTAGCATAGGCTTTTGCCGGTAAGACCGTCTTTGAACCTTCACCAGTATACCCACCCCATATTCCATTGCAATCTAGTGATGGACGAATGGATGTCCGTTCGATTGTAGTGTAATCATTTTCACCCTGCACTTCTTCTATTCCAAGGTCACTTTTATAATTCTCTAAGTTGAAAGGGGCTTCGTTCATGGCAGTCCTTTCTTCTTTGTTCACTACTTGAACATCATCGTAAAAGCCAGGGATCGAAATATGTCCCTTATCATCAATCAATTTCGAAATAATGTCAGCCAATACATTGATGGGGTTAGCAACTCCGCCGCCGTACACACCTGAATGCAGGTCACGGGAAGGCCCAACCACTTCAACCTCAAGGTATGCCAATCCACGGACCCCTGTGGTGATAGATGGCGTATCGTTGGCGATGATAGATGTGTCAGAACAAAGTACAACATCACAAGCGAGTTTCTTTTTGTTTGCCTCTACCCAGGGTCGGAAACTTGGTGATCCGATCTCTTCTTCACCTTCTACACAAAATTTGACATTGCAAGGAAGTGATCCTGTTCTCACCATTGCCTCAAATGCTTTTACATGCATGTAGGTTTGGCCTTTGTCATCACATGATCCACGGGCGAATATGGCTCCTTGTGGGTGTACTTTTGTTTCTTTAATGATAGGTTCAAATGGTGGCGAATCCCAAAGGTCAAGCGGGTCAGGTGGTTGCACATCATAATGGCCATAAATCAATATCGTTGGCAAGTTTTCATCTATAAATTTTTCACCATAAATGATAGGGTAGCCTTCCTTTGATTCCCCATTCTTTTTATAACCGGTAGGGCAAATTTCAACTTTGTCACAACCTGCATCTTCCAGGCTTTTGGCTACAAAGTCAGCGCACTTGAGTACATCCTCTTTATAAGTGGCATCAGCGCTTATGGATTTGATGCGCAACAATTCCAGTAGTTCTTCGAGAAAGCGGTCTTTATGTTCCTTAATGTAGTCTTGTGCTTTATTCATTTTGATAATATTTAATATTGATGAAAAGGAGTTTACAAAAGAGGCCAAATATAGCTATTCACTATACAGTTGACAAATTGATTTTCTCTCGCTACTCTTGCTCAAACTGCTCGTGCAACAGTTCGTTGAGGCGGGCTTCTGACAATGCAAATTCCATCTTGCCATCAAAAGAATAACTGATTGCCCCGGTTTCTTCTGAAACGATGAACGTGGATGCGGTAGTTTTTTCCGAAATACCCAAAGCCGCACGATGTCGAAGACCTGCAGTTGAAGGCAATGAATTGCTGTCAGATAGCGGCAATACACAACCGGCAGCCATTATTTTCCCTTGCCCAATTACTACTGCGCCATCGTGTAAAGGACTAAATTTATTGAATATGCTGAGGAGAAGGGCATGACTGATATTGGCATTTAAAGTTGTTCCCGTATCACTGATGATTTCCCTGTCAAGGTTTTGTGCCATTACCACCAAAGCCCCAGTTTTTTCTTTGCTCATCTGCAATAGTGCAGACTTGATTTGTTTAAATTCAGTAGTACTTGGGTCGGTCAAGTTCAGGTTTTTTATCAGCCATCTTCCAACAATATTAGTACGGCTTTTTAATGTTCTGTTTCCCAATATCAATAGGAACCGCCTTATTTCTGGCTGGAAAATGACAATGATGCCTATCACCCCTAAGGATGCTATTTGGTTGAGTAAGCTCGATACCATTTCCATTTGCAAAAGGCGCAACAGCCAATAAACCAATAAGAGGGTGGCTACACCAATAAAAATATTGAAAGCAATACTGCCTTTGAGCGTTCTGTAAATGATATAAATAAGGTATCCGACAATGAGGATGTCGAGAATGTCCCAAAAAGTGACTGGAATAAAACCTATTTCAAATAAATAGATCATTTTTGATTAACGCGGAGTTCGCCTATTTTTGATGTGCTGTATTGATAATATTCTCAATGAAAATCAAACGGACAAAATTAGGATGAAATTTACCACCCTGACAACTTTACTCACCTTATTGATAAGTATTAACCTGACTATCGGGCAGGCTAAAGATATAGATTCAGTAGACATTGCTAGTATAAAAAAAATACACAAATTGCACGTTGAACGTGAGAAATTGCATCGGGAGAGGATGGAAATGGCGGAGAAAGAGCAGGCTGTCATTACCTTGGAACTAATAAGGCTGAGGGTAGAAATAGCAATTTTTGAATCAAAAACGGTTGGTTCGAATATTTTGACAAATAATTCCGAGTACTTAATTATTCTTAATCAAAAGGAACAGGAAATAATTGAGAAATTGAAAGAAAATAAAGAATGGGTTGAACTGTTGATAGGGGTTGAATACTGGCCAGAAGATAATAGGATCAAGGCTATGAACAATTGGAAAGAGGAACACAACAACCCAAATGGTACTGCTGAAAATGTAAAGGAGAATGAAAAATATTTCCAGAAGCCCATTGATAAAAAAAGCTACCTAGAATA
The DNA here is from genome assembly GCA_029263015.1 of Saprospiraceae bacterium. Lineage (GTDB taxonomy): Bacteria > Bacteroidota > Bacteroidia > Chitinophagales > Saprospiraceae > UBA6168. Next base: position 5,924 of record JAJCYI010000235.1, read on the forward strand.
TTCAGCGGAAAATGATGTGATGCTTTCGCCCCCCAGACCAGCATGTGAACTTGCCTACAATGGTTGGGATGAAACCATTCAAAGGGCAAGGAAGGATACCAAAGCAAAGGTTCTGTTTAGCGAAACTGACCCCAATTTAGAAGTTCATTTCCCTAAAAGAGATTTTATAACCTGCTATGGATCATTGACTTCCATCGAGGGAGGGATTCGGATACTTACTTTGGACGTCACGATCGCATCGCCAAAGGCAACCTCGCTTTTTGGTGGGTTACTGGCCAATGATTTTATTGTAATAAAATTGCTTGACGGAACAAAAATACGCTTATATAATAAGGTATCGGATCCAGGGGTATGGATTCCAGCTGTTCAGTCGATTTTCTACAGTGGGCAATTTTTGATTGGGTTGAAAGAGGAACGATCGTTACGGTCTCAAGAGGTTGACAGTATTCTTATCAGGTGGAGCAAATTGGAGGACGAGTTTGAAGTTTTTGAATTGGATTTTTTCATTAACCAGTTCCAGTGTTTGGAAAATGAATGATTAGCCTTAATTATGCTTTTGATAAAAATGTGCAACCGAAATCTATGTTAGGATTAAAATTACCAACAGATCCCAGATGGGTCAACCTTGCGGAAAAAGACCTGGAAGAGATATTGACGGATCATGCCTATTGCGAACAAAAAGCAGCTACCTCTTGCATTTCATTGATCCAACAATACCCCGAAAGAACTGAAATGGTGAAACAGGTAGCTCCGATCGTCACAGAGGAATGGGGGCATTTCAGGATGGTGTTGCTGGAACTTGAAAAGCGGAATCTAAAACTAGGTAGGCAACGAAAAGACGAATATGTCAACCAATTGCTCAAATTTGAAAAAAAGGGCGGGAGCAGGGATGAAAGGCTTATGGAAAAACTCTTGATTTGTGCCCTGATCGAAGCAAGAAGTTGCGAAAGGTTCCGGTTGTTGTCACTGAACATGAAGGAAGATTCCATGAAAGAATTTTACCATCGGTTCATGGTGTCAGAGGCTGGACATTACCATCTTTTTATTGAATTGGCTAAGCTGTATTTTGATGATGATAAAGTAAAAATGCGTTGGCAGGAATACCTTATCCATGAATCGTCTATCATGGAGAACCTCGAATTGAGGGGTGATCGAATGCACTAAGAACTAAGATTGACGAAACGGGCCGAAGCGGTTAGATCGTAAAAAAATAAAATGATTAAAAATAAAATATGTAAACCTTCAATGTTTTGCTCACGTTCTCTAATTTGTGGTAACCTCTTAAGGACTTTTTTTTAAAAAGTCAATACCCTATCTCAATATATGGCAACTTTTTTGATTAGTTTGGGATAATATATTTAACTTAGTCCCGGCCTGTTTGCCAAACTAATTTCAAATGAAGGGGAGCGGGTTCGAAATCTCAATTAAAAAACTACACGGTTAGTAACCTGAACACTAACAATCCGATTATGCGCCAATTAAAGATCACCAATAAAATTACCAACCGCGAGAGCCTTGCCCTCGATAAATACCTCAACGATATTGGTAAGATTGATATGTTGACGGCAGAGGAGGAAGCGGAAATGGCCAAAAGGATTAGGCAGGGCGACCAGGAAGCACTTGATAGATTGACTCGTGGTAACTTACGCTTTGTTGTTTCAGTCGCAAAACAATATCAAAACCAAGGATTGTCTTTGAGCGACCTCATCAATGAAGGAAACGTGGGTTTGATGAAAGCTGCAAAAAGATTTGATGAAACCAAAGGATTTAAATTTATATCATATGCCGTTTGGTGGATACGCCAGTCCATTCTCCAGGCCATTGTGGAGTATTCCCGTATTGTACGGCTTCCACTTAACAAGGTAGGTTCTTACAACAAAGTGAATGAAGCTTTTATCGCTTTTGTCCAAGAATTTGAGCGCGAACCAACAGAGGAGGAACTTGCTGAAATCCTTGAAGTTACGCCTAAGGATATTACCAATATGATGAAGGGGAGTATCAGGCATTTATCAGTTGATGCTCCAATTGGCGGTGATGATAACGACTCCACGATGTTGGATCTCCTCTCAAGTGAGCAAGGTGCCAGGCCAGATGATGCATTGATGGAGCAATCCTTGAAAGATGAGGTTCAGGCTGGTTTGTCTATTTTGTCGCCAAGGGAAATAGAGGTGCTGTCTGCCTACTACGGATTGAATGGTTATAAATCATTGACCTTGGAAGAAATCGGAGATATGTATGGGCTTACCCGTGAACGGGTTCGGCAGATAAAAGAAAGGGCCATTCGGCGGCTTAGGAAATCGTACAACAGGAATGCATTAAAATCATATCTTGGATAAATTTGATTCTTTTTTATAGGACAAACGCTCCGGTCATTTCATCTTGTCCGGGGCGTTTGTTTTTTAATATAAGTATGTTGGGATTACGGCTAAATTGTGCTAACATTGAATGTTGAATGAGATTTAAATAAAGTATAGTTGTTTACTTTATTTAGAACTCATTCCATACTTAATCATTCTTAAACAAACAGATTAGAATTATGGGTGTCACCATCGCCATGTTGGGCATAATTGCACTTGCAGGTACTGGGATTTATTATGGCCTTAGAACTTTGGAAAACTACAATCCTGGCAAAAAAAAGATCCAAAAAGATTTGAAGATATTAAGAGCAGAACTGCAACCATTGATCAGTGACCTTGTGCCATGGAATGAAGAAGAAATGGAACAACTTTCGTTAAACCTGGTAAAAAAGAAAAGTTCAAAAAATATTACCACCACGATAAAAGGAATCTTTACGACCGTTTACCATGAGCCATTGATTGCATGGGCCTACCGGCGATATGTTTCATCAAAAGAAAATGTATTGATATTTGCTAAAACCTCACACCATGAATTTATTTACCGGATGAAAAAAAACATCACTGACGTAGTTGTAGATGACCAATTGATCGGTCAGGTAAAGGAGGATGGGATTTTGTATCAGTACAAGGGAAAAAAAGAACTTGCCCAGATAAACCGGTCGTCCGAACAGTTGGGCCTACCCATCTTGGTCAATCAAAAAGAATTGGGCCGCCTAGTTGATCTTCAAAAAACAGAAAGTTCCAACCCAAGGGCGTTCCATGTAGTATCAGATATGGAAGAGGAAGAGGAAAAATTGTTCCTTTCCATGTCCATTCTTGAAATGATAAAAACGCAGATATGAAAGGTTTAGGTTGACCAAAGGATACTGGTTGTCCCGGCGTTGAATTTGAAAAAAAGTAACGCTACAATTCCAAAATGATGAATAACCCCTACCCATGAAACGATAAGCCGACGCACCGATTAATAAAAAATCACTCTTTTGTCACCTAGTGTTAATAAAATAGCTTAAATATGCCTTTGTATTGAATCAATAGATAAATAATTTTGGGGTTCTTTATTAACCGATTTCCCTGTATGCAACCATTTTTTACAAATCTTTCCGGCCTTTCTTCAGGTTTCAATTATTCCAATTTGACAAACCCTGTTATTTCTGCCAATTTTTTCCACACACCTATCAAATGCCCATTAGAGAAACGAGTAACAATCGAAGAAAGGGGACGTATATTGAACACGTGAGAAAACTTACTGCCAAACCATTCTGAACTTGGCTACCTTCTATTTGTAGCTGGAGTTTTGTTGGTACATTAAATTAAATCTTTCATTCATTTAATAATATTGAATGGTTGAACTACCATTCCTACAACTTTTACAAAAAACTGGAAGCATGAAAGTTCACTTACTTAAGAATCATGGACAACTTCTTGGCTTATTAAAGCACAATGCCCTGCTATTGTTTATAGTGGTATTGTCGGTCGGGATAAAATCATCTCTTTGGGCTGAAGGCTCCAAAGATTTTGTCAATTATGATGGTCATCGGATGTTCCTTGACACTAGGGACCCACAACAATTGAAGGTTTATGCCAACGCTGGCGAAACCATAAATTTAGGTTCAAGCCATATCGGAATAGAAGGAGGCTTTATAGAAGTTTATGACCCTAATGGGGTGCTTGTTGCAACATTCAATAACACTGGTGCTACAACTGGCCTCGGAATTATAAACAACAACATTGAAGAATTGGGTGGACCTACTGGAGGTGGCACCGTGAATGGTTCTGGCTATGTTCCAGCGACTGTCCCAATTCCGATCGGTATGGATGGAATATGGACGGTGGTTTTTGATTACCCGTCATATAGTAATGCCCAGTTTGCCAACATATTGAACAATACGCCTTGGACCCGGGCAACCAACCAACCAGTTTCCAGAAGGGTTGTATTGGCCTGGGACATTACCATTTCTGATGCTGGTGCTGGAAATATGGGCGGTAACTTATTGGACGGAAGGGTTTATACCAATGAGCACATTTCACTCATTAACGGGAATAGTACACCTTCCACACCGATTAACACTTCTCCAAGGTTTCATGTACTTACAAAAGATGGTTATTTGTATCGGGTAAACATCAATGAAGCGGATCCTTTCAGATTCCCAATTTCATCCAACTCGTTTGGTTTGGTAGACGGAAACAGGAATCCAATCTACAAATCAAAGCCTGAAAATGATTTCACTAGGAGTGACGACCCATTATCTTGGTTGCCCAATGATCTTTATTTATATGAACCCCAAGCAGAAGATTTGGGACCTCTCATAAATAACAAGATATTTTTCAATCCTCCAAATGCTGACCTTCCGCTTTCAGCAACCGTAACTGATATTTTCAGGAATAATACACACACAACTTGGTTGTTGGATGACCTTGAAATATTGAGTATTGACAGCATTTATTTCTCAGCACAAGATGAATTTGGATCGCCTTGTAACCCCGGAACAATAGAATTTGACAAGGGAGGGTTCTTTGTTTTTGATACAAACCTTGGAGGTGTGGTGACGCTGCAACTCGATCTAAATGGCAATGGCGTATTTGGAGATCCGGAGGATTTAGTTTTAACGGGGACGCTGAACGAAGGCATAGATTCCTTGTTTTGGGATGGTATTGATGGACTTGATTTACCAATAGTTGCTCAAGATTCATTTGTGCTCAATTATACAGGTACCGTTCGCTTTGGGGAATTGCACATAGCCATGACCGATGTGGAAGGTAATGAAGGAGGGGTGACGTTTGATTGGTTGAATTCACCTGGTGGCTTTCCAACTGATGAGTTTTATTACGACCACTCAGATATTGACCCAAATATTCCGGTCAGTGTGAGTGGTGGTGGAACGCCTGGTAATGCCTTACCCACCAATATTCCTTATACTTATTTCTTACCTGAAGGAAATGATGATTACATAGATCAGTGGTTTTTTATAGAACAAACTATTAATCCGACAACGATTGTGTTGAATGTGGTTTTAGATTGTTTTTGTGATGAAAATGAAACTCCTGACTTAGCGGTATCCGGTATGGATGTATGTGTAGGGGAGGAACTTACCCTCAGTGCTTCCAACTCAACCTCTGGCTTGAGTGATTTGGATTATTCTTGGACTGGACCAGATACCTTCATGTTCGATGATCTGGGCTTGAATCCAGCTGATACTTCAATTGCAAACGTGTCCAATAGTGCGGAACTAATTAATTCTGGAACATACCAAGTAATTGCATCAACTGCAACGATGTGTATGGATACCGCAGAAATCACGATTACGGTTAATCCAACACCAGTTATTGAAACAAATGAATCCAATATACAAGTTTGTGAAAATGGCAATGCACAGTTTTGTGCCTCAAATGTCACTCCTGGTGTTGGAGCATTGACTTGTGACTGGACAGGGCCAAATGGTTTTTTCCAACAAAGCTCTGGGAATGGAACCGATCAAATCTGCATTGATCTGACCAATGTTTTAACTTCGATGCAAGGCGATTACACACTAGTATGTAATTCAAATGGTTGTGAATCCAATCCACTTGTTTTTACACTTAGTGTTGCGTTGACGCCCGAAATCAATGGCATCAGCCCAAATGATGATTTCTGTGTCGGTGATAGTGTTGAATTGACTGCGAGCAATTCTGTTTCAGGAACTGGACCTATCATCTATACTTGGACTGGACCTGGATTTAGTTTTACCGATACCTCGCAAGTAGAGGCAGGGCCTTTTAATGCGACAATTACGGATGTTCAATTGAGTAATGCCGGGGAGTATGTTTTGGTATTAACATCATTGGCTGGCTGTGTTTCGACTGCTCAATCAATTGTCATTGGCGTTAATCCAAACCCAATGATCTGTGATGTATCGGGTGGGGGAGATGCTTGCGTTGGTCAAACTGTGACACTTCTTGCATCTAATTGCGAACTGGGTGTGACCGGTCCAATCAGCTATGTTTGGATAGGGCCAGGTGGCAATAATCTTTGTTCTGGTACAAATAACGATAATGGTCCATTTGAATGTGAAGTACTTGATGTGCAAGATGGAGATTCAGGGACGTATTGCATTACTATTACTGATGAAGGAACAGGATGTGTTTCTGCCCAAGCTTGTATAGATATTAATGTGCTACCGAGCATCAATATTATTGATGTCACGCCTGATACAAGTATTTGTGAAGGCGAAAGTATCACCCTTAATGCTTCGACCAATTTTGGTGCAGATGTAGTTTATACTTGGACGGGGCCAGCAGGTACTCCTTTGTGCAGTGATATTGTGCCACCTGGCACTTTGCTTACTTGTACGATCGATAACCTTGCTCCATCTGATGCGGGTGATTACATTTTGACTGTAAGTTCGTTGGATGGCTGTGAAGCTGATCCAGTTACTGTCACCATTGGCGTATTTGATGGGGTTACCATTACCGAAACTACTGGTGGAGGATCCTATTGTATTGGAGATATTGTCGATTTTAGTGGTTCTGCTACAAGCAATACTGATTCAGTAATTTATGTCTGGACAAATCCAAATGGAGATACTATTGGCATGGGCACAACTGTCCCTGCTGGACCGTTTGTTGCCAGCGATGCCAACCCAATTGAAGGAACTTATACATTAACCGTTACTTCTCTCGACGGGTGTGGAGATACAGCGACAACAGAAGTCAATCTCAATGAAGTCCCCCAGGGAAATATCTTAACAGCAAACGATACTACTCTTTGTGAATTGGATATGTTGGTGTTATGTGGCCAAAACCTGAATCCGAATATTGATGATTTTATCTATACTTGGAGCACACCAAATGGTCAAACAATAATGGGTGTTGGGAATGGAACAACTGAATTCTGTGATACCTTAAATCCGATGGTAACATTTGGTGAAGGTACTTACACCTTAGTTATTTGTTCGGGTGATTGTTGTTCCGATCCTGTCAGTATCAACATCAATTTGAATCCAAATCCTGTTACGTCTGCTATTTCAGGTGGGGGAACTTATTGTGAAGGCGATACGGCCATCGTTTGTTTTTCAAATACAAATCCAGCCGTTCAGGATTGGTTTTACACTTGTTTGGTTAACCAAGTCCCACAGACTGGAACTGGCACAGGCACAAACGAAATTTGTATTGAAATAACCGAGCCTTCAACTATAATGTGTTCACTTGAATCTTTTGATGGCTGTGTATCAAGTTTGTCGGAAACCGAGGTCATGTTTGATCCAAATTTCACGCCTGACATAACTTCCAATAGTCCTGTTTGCGAAAATGAATCCTTGCAATTGGATGGTCTGAACAATTCCACTTGTACAGGTACAGTAATATACACTTGGACAGGACCGGGGGGATTCAGTTTCACGGCCACCGCTCCATGTGAAGGACCTTTCCCTGCTGAAGATCCAAATCCTACTTCTGGTGAATATTGTTTATCCCTGGACTCAGGAGCGGGAACCAATTGTAGCGACCCAACTTGTTTTATAGTTGAAGTATTGGAATTACCATTTATAGTGGGAGGATCAATTGATGGGGGCGGAGAGTTTTGTGAGGGTGACTCTGTCGCATTATCCGCTACTGTCGAAAATCCATCGGGTGGCGATATATTTTATGAGATAACACAAGATGGAAATGTAGTTGATACTGGAACAGTCGCAAGTGGATCCACCATTCTTTATGACTTAGGTGCAATCGAAATGGACGAGCAGGGGAATTACTGCTTGAACCTGACTTGCGTTGAAACGGGATGTGCGGACGAGAATTTAGGATGTACCCAAATTACGGTAAATCAAACACCTATCATTGATGAGGTTACTGGCGATGGCACTTATTGCGAAGATGACGATGTTCAACTAAGTGGTTCAGGTCCAACCGGCCCTGGCGATGTGGTTTATACCTGGACAGGCCCGAATGGCTTTATGTTTTCAGGAGGCCCTGTACCTTGCGGCGGCCCATATCCTGCTACTGTTGACAATGTGGATGTTGAACATTCAGGCACTTATACCCTCGTTGTCACTAAAGGTGATTGTGTATCAGATCCAGCCACTTTGGAAATAGTTGTCAACCCAAGACCTGACATCATTAATGTTTCAAGTGGCGGTGCTGAATGTGAGGGAACAGAATTCCCGCTTTCGTTTACCATTGACCCAGATGGTGCAGCCAGCGTGGATTGGACGATTTCTGGTCCTGGTTTAAACGAAAGTGGTACGGTAACTGTGCTCACTGATTTCTCATTCGACATTCTTGTTACCGATGATATGACTTTTACCATTACTGCGGTTTCCGATCTGGGGTGTGAAGCTGATCCAGTTGAAGTAACGGTCACAGTTGTTGACGTTCCAAAGCCAACCTTATTTGTTGACCCTACAAATCCTTGTCCTGGTGAAACCATCACATTATCAACAGAAGATGTGCCTGGTGCAACTTATGGTTGGTTTGTAAATGGTACTTTAATAGAACTGACAACAGTCCCAACATTAGATGTGCCGAATCCGTCCGAAGGGGAATATACGGTGGAAGTGACCTTGAACGGTTGCCCTAAGATGTCTGACCCTGTCAGTGTCAGCTTCCCGGCTGGCCCCGTTGCCAATGACGATAATTTTGAAGGAGAAGTTGGACAGGACATTTCTGGAAACATCCTCACAAATGACGACCTGGCTTCTGGTTCTATTATGAACCAACTCACGCAACCTACCAATGGGACTGTGACTATTGGTCCAAATGGAGAAATGGTTTACACACCCAACATTGGTTTTGTGGGGACTGACCAATTCACTTATGAGCTTTGCCTGATCGATTGCCCAGACTTGTGTGACGATGCAGTTGTAACGATTGTTGTTAACCCGGTCGATTGTGTAATACCGAATATAATCACGCCTGACGGTGATGGTGTCAACGACTTCCTGATCATAGATTGTGCACCAGCGTTCCCAGACAATCGCCTCCGAATCTTTAATAGGTGGGGTGATGAAATAGAGGTGTTCGAACCTTATGGGAATACTTGGGATGGCACATCTGGTTCAGATAAAGACCCAGTTCCTGCTGGAACATATTTCTATATATTCCAGGAAGACAAGAATAATGACGATCATGTTGCAGGCTATATCAAAGTAGTGCGATAGGAAACATTAGCCAGTTGGTTTCACAATGAAACCAACTGGCTATTCTCATTTTAATAAAATAATTGATTGTATATCATCAATAAAAAAAGTGAACATGAAAAAGCTAACATATACACTTTTGATTATTTTCATTTCAGTGGCCGGGTGGTCACAGAGTGAAGATATTTTCACCTTTAACCTGTTCAACCAACTCAACTTTAACCCTGCCTACGCAGGATCGAAAGAGGTGTTGGATGCTGGGGCGATCTATCGCGACCAGTGGTGGTCTGGAATTGAAGGCTCACCCAAAGACATTAATGTTTGGGGTCATATGCCTTTTGCAAACAGGCGGAATGGCATTGGTTTGAACATTATTTCTGATAACATCGGGATGGATAACATCATAAAGGTTGGAATCAACTACGCCTACCGGATTCACTTTTCCAATCGAAAAGTACTTGCCCTTGGCATTGGTGCCCAGTTCGATAATGCTAATACCGATTGGGGCGAAGCAAATCCACATGATCCAGGCGATGTAAATATTGGCACCGGAAGTGATGGGAAATCAACCTTCAATATTGGACCAGGCGTCTATTTCAAAACACCAAAATTCTACGCAGGAATATCTGTCCCACGTATGTTGGCCAATTCATTATATCAAGAACGGGATGAGTTTGGCGGCTCGGTTAACACCTATTTTTTGCAAACAGGATTCTCTGTTGACATTGCTCCAAATGTTGAATTTTTGCCTAACGCGCAAGTTCGTTACAATCCGAATTCACCATTTGATTTTGACCTCAACGCCAATGTCATGTTCAATAAATCACTCATGTTTGGCGTGATGTACCGGTATGAGGATTCGATTGATGGATTGGTTGTGTACCAATTTGATAGTGGGTTCCGACTTGGCTTTGCCATGGACTTCACTGCATCTGAATTGAATCAGGCAACGACTGGTAGCTTTGAAGTAATGGTTGGTTATACCTTCCCTTGCGAAGACTGTGAAATTGTTAACCTCAGATATTTCTAATCTAAAAATATAGCTGTATTGATTGATAAGTTGACATCAATATTTCAATCCTTTTTTTAAAAAGATATAAGATGAAAAATTTTAGACCCTTACTTCTTCTTCTGAGTCTGGCTTTCTGTGGCAACCTTGTTTCACAGAATGTTGAATTCGAGAATTTGAAAGTCATAAACACCGAGGAACTTGACTTCAGTCCCACGCCATTTGGCAATGGAATCATGTTTACATCTTCCAAGAGCGACCGCTTTCTCAGTTGTCCAAGTTATGGAGACAAAGACAGTTACGTTGACCTATATTATGCAGAAAAAAATCCAGACGGGACATGGAAAGAACCAGTTGCCTTGAAAGGAAAAGTAAATGGAAAATACAACGATGGTGTCCCCGCATTTAATCCAAATGGTGAAAAAATGATATTCACTAGAAATAACTTGGATGGAAGGAATGACCAGAATATTATTGACCTCAAGATGTACACTGGTGATTTTGAAAATGAAACTTGGGTAAATACAACGAGCCCCCTGCCATTTAATAGCGATGATTGGTCAACCGCCCACCCAGCTTTATCAAGCGATGGCAGGTTGCTCATTTTTTCATCCAACAGGCCAGGTTCTACTTTGAACATGGAAGGTGAACCAAGTATGGACCTGTGGGGATCAAGATTTGAAAATGACGTTTGGTCCATTCCTTTTAATCTTGGGCCTTCGGTCAATACAGGTTTGAATGAATTATTCCCGACACTTGATAGTGAAACAGGCACTTTATTTTTCTCCTCCAACGGTCATCCTGGGGAAGGTGGACTTGATATTTTTGCTGCCGCTCTTGGTACTGGCGATGAGTGGGAACTGCTTGGCAACATTGGTGAACCGTTTAATACTAGTAGTGATGACATGCACTTCGTCCCGCTGAACAATGCAACAGAAGGGTATATGGCTTCTGACCGATCTCATTCTGATGCAAAAGGAAGGGATGATATATACTACTGGAATAGAGAACCTGATTTTCAGGATGCCGTGATCCAGGTCGTGGACAAACTAACTGGTCTCCCCCTGCCCAATTCTGATGTTTCAATAGACCCTGGAGCGTTTAAAAATGAATCCATGGTTAAATATGGCCCAGTTATAGAACGATTATATGGTGGAGGTGGAGAAGGAGAGTTGGTGTTAGAACCATTGAAATTGAAGACTGACAACGAGGGGTTGGTTAAATTAAGAATTCTGTCACCTGCCACTTTTGCGATTACTGCTGCCAAGTCTGAATACAAACCAGCAACCCGGAACCCAACAGATGAGGAATTGACGGAAAACCCTGTTTATATTATTCCATTGGAGCAAGACAAGCACTTTGCAAAACTAATTGTAAGGGTTGTTGAAGATCCTTCAGGGAACCCAATCCCACTGGCAAATATCAATGTGATTAATAAAAGGACGGGTGCCATAGTTCCATTAATTGGTGATAATGGAGGAGAGGCCACAACCCAAATAGATTGCGATGATGATTACGAAATTACAGCAAGTAAAGAGCCATATCAAGATAACTCCGAGACTTTGGAAAATTATGAAATTGATTGCCAAGATGGAGAAGTAATCGTGATTGTCCGTCTGAAAGCCCCAGTAATCCTTGAACCTATATTTTTTGATTTTGACCGTTTTTATGTCAGGAACAAGGATGCTGTGCCCACATTGGATAGCCTTGCATCAATTATGAAACATTACCCATCGCTTTATATCCAGTTGGAAGGTAATACGGATTCAAGAGGTAGCCATAAATACAATGTGGCACTCTCAACCAACCGTGCAAAAAGTGCCAGAAAATACCTCATCAAAAAAGGCATCGACGAAGGTCGCCTCTCGACAGATTGGTTTGGAGAAGAAAAGCTTGCAAATAACTGTGCTGATAATATTGTTTGCCCAGAAGCTGACCATCAAATAAATCGAAGAGTGGACGTCGTTCCTGTCCGTCACGAGGAGGCAGGTGTCAAGTTTGTTACCCGAGACCTTAGTGATATGATCATTGAGTCTGATCGAAAGTAAGAATGAATGATTTACTTTTCGTTGAACGCCGTACTGGAAAGGAATCCAGTACGGCGTTCTTGCTAACGTCAGAATTGCAAAATCCTGCCTGTTAGTTATTGATGGAAGAATTAACATCAAAAATCACCTGTTTGTTTTTACAAAATCAGGCTTAATGCTATTTATGTTTTTAATGTTTGGCTATTTTCGCCGCTGACAAAAACTGGATTTATTTAAGATCAATCTGCTGTAGATAAAGAAATTGTTTATAGAAACGAAAACCCAATTTTATTATGATTGCCACAATTATTGCTTGTTTTGTTATCGGTTACCTGTTGATCGTATTCGAACACCCTTTGAATCTTGATAAAACGGTACCCGCCCTTTTGATGGCAGCCATTTGTTGGGCTTTGTTGGCCTTAGGTTTCCATGGAGGTTCTTTATCCGTTATTGATGGACATGAACACGTTTTTCAACTGACTACAGGTACAATAGATCACGAATTAGAAGAGGGGTTCAATGCTACTTTGTTGCACCATTTGGGCAAAACTGCCGAAATACTCATTTTCTTGATCGGTGCGATGACCATCGTCGAAATTGTTGACTTGCACCGGGGCTTTGATGTTCTCAAAGGGTATGTTCGTACCAAGAAAAAAAAGAACCTGCTTTGGATTGTGGGCATACTAGGCTTTATTCTTTCTGCTATTATTGACAATCTCACAGCGACCATTGTCCTGGTCACTCTGCTCCGCAAAATTATCCCAGACAGATCAGAACGTTTGTGGTTTGTAGGTCTGATTGTTATCGCTGCCAATGCTGGAGGAGCTTGGTCGCCCATCGGTGACGTTACCACGACAATGCTATGGATCGGGAATAGGGTTTCATCATTTGGGCTTGTTTCTCAGTTGGTTATCCCATCCCTTGTTTGTTTTGCTTTGCCATTCTTTATCGCTTCTTTTATGAAACCTTTCAAGGGCGAAATTAGCATAAATGTAAGTGGGGCCGGAGAAGAACATAGACTCCTGAGCAGTAGGACAATGCTATTCCTTGGATTGGGAATGATCGTATTTGTACCAATTTTTAAAACAGTTACCCACCTCCCTCCATATATTGGAATGATGCTAAGTCTTGGCGTGGTCTGGTTGGTGTCTGAATACATTCATCCCGAAGAGAATTTCGACAAAGAAAGGGCTGTTCAATATTCAGCACATAAAGCTTTGTCGAGGATCGAAATGTCAAGTATCCTATTTTTCCTTGGAATATTGATGGCAGTAGGAGCTTTGGAGAGCTTGGTTTATGGCGTAGTTAATGGCGATTCCGTAGGTACCTTGCGCTATGTGGCTGAGATGTTGGACAATACTTTCAGTAACCGTGATGTAGTCGTCATGTTGCTTGGTGTGGGGTCAGCGATCATTGATAATGTGCCATTGGTAGCAGCCTCCATGGGGATGTACGATGCGCCATTGGATGATAAAATCTGGCAGTTCATCGCTTATGCTGCAGGTACGGGTGGCAGTATGCTCATTATTGGTTCTGCTGCGGGGGTAGCAGCAATGGGCATGGAACGCATCGACTTTATATGGTACTTAAGGAAGATAACCTGGTTGGCTGCAATTGGCTTTGTGGCAGGTGGGATTGTTTATTTATTGTGGCATAGCTTCTTAATGTCATAGTGTTTGGAAAGTTAAGGTTATACTAATCAAAGTCTTAATATAGAGGCTGAACATCTGATTGGTTAAATTTGCTACTTTAGTTTGCAATTGAATATTTTGTCTAAATGAAATACTCCTTTCTGATCTTCTTATTATTTGCCGTTATTGGTTGTGGCGGGGTTGATGCTGATATGCTGGTGGGGAAATGGCAAGCTTCTGAGATTTTAGAAAACGGTTCTGCTTTGGAAATTGATTTAAGCCCTATTGGGTTTGAATTTTCGACGGATGGATTTTACCACTTTACAAGTACAGTCAATTATGAGGAAGCAGGTACTTATTGCCTTCGTGGGCCATTCCTCTATACCATTGATACGCTAAACACAGCATCTTCTGAAAAGGCAGTGAAAATTACAGCCATTACTGAAGATTCCCTTGTTTTATTGATGTCCTTAAATGGAAAAGATAAAATCATGAAACTGTTTAGGGCTGAAAATTGACTTAGGATCTTTTAAACGATCCTTAATTCACGCCATAAAAAAAGCCTTCATATCAACTCGATATGAAGGCTTTTTTATTATAAGTTCCGTTATTTATTCTTTTTCACTGGCGGTTTCTGTTGCAGCTTCAGTGGTTGCTTCTTCCGTAGTTTCTGCCACAGCCTCTACAGCTTCAGTTACTTCCTCGGTAGCAACTTCTTCTACAGTTTCAGTTACATCTTCCGTAGTTTCTGTCACAGCTTCTTCCTTGATGTCAACTTTAGGAACCACTTTTTCAGGTGCTGTAAAAGGAAGATCCAAACCTGCTACTTTAGCTTGGAATGCCCGTTTTTCCGCAAGGGCTTTTTCACGGCGTTTAGCAAATTTGACTTCTTTAGCTTCTATCCATTCATTGTACATGGTATCAGCTTTCTCCTGGGTAAGTGCACCTTTGGTAACGCCTCTTTGCAAATGTTTACGGTATCCAAGTCCTTTGAAGCGGAGGATTGCCCGCATGGTTTCAGTAGGTTGGGCACCTTTATTTATCCAATCAAATGCTTTGTCCCTGTCCAGCTCAATGGTGGCCGGCACAGTCAAAGGATTGTAGGATCCAATTTTTTCAATGAATCGTCCATCACGTGGAGACCTTGCATCAGCGATAACGATGTGGTAAAAGGGCTTTTTCTTTTTACCCTTTCTTTGCAATCTAATTTTAACTGCCATTATTTAAATGTAGTAGCTGAAATTTGTCGTTTTTGTAAATTTTTTTTCCAGAAACGACATATCCAGCGATTCTTGAAACATCCCCACTTACTTTGATTAACAAGCGGTGGGCTTTAGCGGGCGCAAAAGTATGCTATTTATTATTAAACAGATATTCTCATGTTGCTTTTTTAGGTTCTTTGGCAATTTTTGCAATTGGGAAATTCAGAGGATATAAATCCTCTGCTGTTGGAGTCCTATTCCAATGGCCCACCACCAGTTGCATTTCATTCGACACAGGAGGATTTATATCCTCCGGCCTTTATGGCAAAAGTTGTCAAAGAACCCTTTTTTATAGGAAGCAGTCTTTGGTTTTTGTTTGAGGATGAAAAATTCGTTATTTGGCTAAATCAAAACAACTGCTGGTTTCATTTTTTTCTACCCACCTTACTGCCGTCAGGCAAGTTTATTAGACCTCTAACGAGGTCAAAATAAAACGTGTACGGTAGAGAACCTAAACTAAATTGAACGTGAGTTCTGGATAATAATCCTTGACAATCAAGAGCTTATGGCGGTTTCAGTCCTTTGATTGTCCCGTTAGGGACGGAACATGGGTAGCAATGCCAAACCAACGGTATTTTTCGTGCCGTAGGCACGTAACATTTTCCACGTTGCGTACCTACGGCACGACGAAAAACCCCTGCAAATGCTTGGCTACCCATGTTCCGTCCCTAACGGGACAATAAGATTGCTGTCCAGAACTCACGTTAAGTTAGGGTGAATAGTAAAAATTTTGCAACTTAGCAGTCCGAAGCCCACGCCTATGCCCCGCAAATTTCCTATCAAAATGAAATTCACCAACCAAGTTGTTTTTCTGCTTTTATTCCCACACATTTTTTTCGCACAAACCCCACTTTCAGGGGTCATCAATAAATACACTAAAATAACTGCCATCGATGTTTGCGAAGGTATTTTAGTAGTTACTGATACTTCAGGTTTTGAAGTTGGGGACTGGGTTCTATTGGTTCAAATGCAAGGCGCCTCAATCAATGAATCGAATTCAAGCAGCTTTGGCGATGTGACTGCACTCGGAGGAGCGGGCCTTTTTGAAAAGAATGAAATAATAGACATAAATGACATGGAGATAAGTCTGAAATACCTTGTTTCAGCTGACTTTGATGTTGTGGAAGCAGTACAACTGGTTTCGTTCCCACAGTTCAGTTCGGCCATGGTCGCCGACTCGTTGTTTGCAAAATCCTGGGACGGAGAAACTGGCGGCATAATCGCTTTTGAAGTACAGGATCAATTGACATTGGAAGCCCCCATTGATGCCAGCGGACAAGGCTTTCGAGGTGCTCAGACCAATCCGCTTATAAGTGATTGCAGCTTTTTGACCAATGCAAACGACTACCATTACAGCATAAGTAATTGGCGTGGTGCGCCAAAAGGAGAGGGAGTTGCGTCGGTAATTGTTGGAAAGGAGCAGGGCAGGGGAGCGCAGGCGAATGGCGGTGGCGGTGGCAACGACCATAACGCGGGCGGTGGCGGCGGATCGAATACCACTTCTGCAGGAAGTGGCGGAAAACAAAGTGTATCGGGTTTTGGCTGCGATGGCGATTTTCCCGGAAAAGGAGGGAAGGCCCTCCTCAATTCAGCCAATCGCATTTTCCTTGGAGGTGGTGGAGGTGCAGGGCACGATAATAATGGTGTTGCCACCAATGGTGGAAATGGCGGCGGGATAATCATCATAGTAGCAAATTCTATAGTTGCCAATGGGCATGAAATCCGCGCTAACGGGCAGTCAGCGATCACCACAAATGGCGATGGCGCTGGTGGGGGAGGTGCTGGCGGGACAATCTTGATCGACGCTGAAAATGCGGTTGACAATCTTATAGTCGAGGCCAACGGTGGAAATGGTGGCAATGCCAACAACCCCTCGAACCGATGCCTCGGCCCAGGTGGCGGAGGCAGTGGCGGGAGGTTCATTTCAGTTCTTTCCAATAACGTGACAATGGATTTGTTAGGCGGAATGTCGGGCGTAAACCTCACACAATCAGGGCAGTGTAACGATCCTGCCAACGGGGCAGAAAATGGACAGGAGGGATCACTAACTCCATTTGGTGGTTTCCCAGGTTTATTAGTTGAGGTACAAGAAACGGAAGTTGTTTCCCAACCAGAAAACGCTGAAAACTGTGTGGGCATGCAGGTTTCTTTTTCCTTTATTATGGAAGGCACTTTGTTGGAATACCAGTGGCAAGTAAATAATGGTAGTGGATGGCAAGATGTACTATTGGACCCAGATTTCACAGGGGTGAATTCACAGACTTTAGGCGTTTTGAATTTGGATGTGAGTATGGATGGATTTCAGTTTAGGTGTTTGGTCAATGGACCGTGTACCTCCGAGATATCTTCCCAGACTGCTGTGCTCAGTATCATTCCTGCACCTCAAGCAGCTTTCACATTTGTTGATTTGGGAAATGGAGCGATCCAATTTGAAAATTCATCCCAGGGTGCAAACAGTTTTATTTGGGATTTTGGGGACACCAATAACAGTACGCTTTCCGATCCTGAACATACCTATACCTTAGATGGCATTTATGAAGTGGTGCTTACTGCATTCAATGCTTGTGGTGAAGTGTCATTTTCTGAAATAATTGAAGTTGGAGGATTTCCGAATGCAGATTTTTCTGCTGATTTCATGGATCCATGCACCCCTCTTGATGTGCAGTTTAACAATCAATCTACAGGACTGAACATTACTTCTTACTTCTGGGAATTTGAGGGAGGTGCGCCTGCTATTTCTGTCTTGCCAAATCCAATCGTGGCTTATTCGCAGGAGGGGGATTTTGATGTGAAACTGATCGTTCAGAATTCATTGGGAGCCGATACCCTGTTGCAACAAGATTTTATACATGCGATTGCCACACCAGGGCCTCAATTTGAATATTCTGTGAACGGGCCAATTATCACTTTTTCAAATACCTCCGTGGGCGGGACATTTTGGTTCTGGGATTTTGGCGATGGAGATTCTTCCACGGAATTGAGTCCGGTTCATACATATAACGCCATCGGCACTTATGATGCCAGTTTGACTGTGGGCAATCAAAGTTGTGGCGCAACAATCAGCCAACAAATAATTATAGAATCGCCGAATGCAGTTGATGAAACAACCCCTTTTGCTATAAAGATTTTACCAAATCCAACCAATGGTTTATTGAGGATCAGTTCTGAAAGGATGGTTCAAAATGGTTCGGAAGTTTCCCTGATCGATAGCAATGGTAAGGTATTAAGACACAGACTTTTTGACGAAAAAGAAATGACTTTGGAATTGCATGGACTGCCCACTGGGTTATATATTTTGGTAGTTCAGATAGGGGAGCGGAAGCATTATTTCAAGGTAGGGAAGGTAGATTGAAAATGGAGAAATGAGAATACGCTGTGGAGCAATAATTTCTCAATTTCTCAATTTTCAATTCTCATTTTCCTGCTTTTCGCAATGGTATTCAAAATCAAGATGGCCGCCAAAAATACACCTAGCCTGCCGATCAGGTCACCCCATTTTACATAAAATGTTATCTCGTTGTTGAACCTCACCTTGCCGTTCACTGCTTCCTCAATACCGTATTTGGTTGGCTGCAAAACTTCCCCCCTTTGGTTGATGAAACAGGTGGTGCCGACGTTGGCAGAGCGGGCGACACTGCGACGGGTTTCGATGGCTCGGAGAGAGGCAAATTTAAGATGTTGCTTATGGCCAGGAGTTTTGTCCCACCAGCCGTCATTGGTTACAATGAAAATGGCTTCTGCCCCTTCCCGAATGTACCCTGCATGGTAGTCGCCGAATACACTTTCGTAACAAATAACTGGCGCTATTTTTCCGCTATTGCTCGAAAAGGCCTGTCTTTTTTGAGAGGTTCCATGACCTTCCAATGATCCACCCAATTGATCCACGATCGGTTCAAGGAAGAATAGTGCCTTGTGGTAGGGTGTGATTTCTGCGCCTGGCACCAGTTTTCCTTTTACATAAAATTGCACGGAATCCTGATGGGGCAATTGTATGGCAGCGTTGTATGCTTCCCAAAAAACGGGCGATCCATCTGAGCGCACATCTTCCTTGGTGGAGTTGGTGTGCGGTTCGCCAGCTTTAAATACTTTATAGGCATTAACACCAGTAACCAACTTTAGATCAGGATGTTGGGCCAAAAATCCATTCAACCTCCGAACATATTTATTGACTCCTACGCTGCTTTTTTCCCCTGCATTGAAACTCGTTTCAGGAAAAACGAGGTACTTCGTTTCTGGGGTAATTGCTTTTTCTGACAGCCTTAAAAACCGGTCTATTTGTTCGTCTTTGGGTATTTTGAATTTTTCATAATGAGGCTCAAAATTGGGTTGGACTACCACTACTTCTACCTCCCTTCCAATGTCTTCATGCTGCGCGTACATGACCAGCGAGACGAGAATTGGGACGAGGATCACGACGGCCAGTTTAATTACTCCACCAATGTTTTCCTTCCATAGTTTTTTTAATGAAATGACAAATTTTGAATTTATTAAAATATTTAAAATCAATATATTGGCTACCAATATCCACAACGTGCCACCAAAAGTCCCAGTGTATTCATACCATTGAACCCAGCTTGGAAACTGGCCAAATGCATTGCCCAAATTCAACCACGACCAAGACAGTTCCCAGTGCAAGTGCAGCATTTCAAAGGAAATCCAATAAGCTGCAAAGGCTGTATAGGCGAGATTGGGCAACACCTTTTTGGTTTTATGAAACAATAAAAAAGGAACAACCATGAACAACGCGTTCAAG
The DNA here is from genome assembly GCA_029263015.1 of Saprospiraceae bacterium. Lineage (GTDB taxonomy): Bacteria > Bacteroidota > Bacteroidia > Chitinophagales > Saprospiraceae > UBA6168. The sequence continues at coordinate 26,072 of JAJCYI010000235.1, forward strand.
AAAAAAGCAAAAAGGCCAGCCAGAAAAGCCGTATTGCCCACCCACCATGTTACCAGCACATTCCACAATACAAACGTGTTATATACATACGGGAAAAGTGAGGGGGATGCATTAGGGGATTCTTTTTCTTTGGAGATTTCATTTTCGACGACCAGTATCGGCACCCAAGCAATAAAAAGGAGAAAAGTAAGCGGCAGGGGCGGAAACCCCAGGGAAAGCAAGATGCCACTCAAAGTGGATAATGCCAACCACCGCAAGCCTTTTGGATGGCGTGTATATTTTTTCCAGAAAATAAAAACAACCGATGCCCAAATCGATATAAAGAAAAAAAGTGGCAGGTGACCCCAAAGTTCTTTTTGTTCGTACAAGGAAAACATCCGCCAGCCAGTGGCTATTGCGACCAGCAAGGAAATGACAAGGAGGAAGGTTTTATTTTTATTAGATAATTGAATGCTTTTCATGTTTGTTCATTGGCGAAAATACGTGGCCTGCCAGATTTAGGGTAATTTTAGGTTTTGAATGGTGTTCCAGTCATCCACAACTTCTTTTGAAGATATATTCAAAGGAACATTTTGTTCTTGCAATACTTCGTGCATTTTGAATGTTGATATTCCTGCAAATCTTGCTGCTTGGCCAATCGAAAACTTTTTCTTCTTATTAAGCCCCGTTCTGAAAGCCAAAATCAAGGGATTTGTTAGAATAAAATCGATATAGGATGCCTATAATAATATCTGATGAAGTTTTAACTCAAACTCAGCTTACCAAAGAAGAGTTAAAGTTGGAAATAGCCATCGCACTTAGATGACACCTTTTCAAAAGGTGTCATCTTTTTGCTTCCTTGGAATCTATTCATTAGCTGATCGTCAATCCATTGGCCCACTCGTCGCCAGCGCCGACAAATCCTAGTTTCCCCTCGGCATCCTCAGCCATCAAAACCATCCCTTGTGATTCGACTCCTCGCAGTTTTCTGGGTGCGAGGTTTGCCAACAACAGAACCTTTTTACCGACTACTTCCGCTGGTTTGAAATGTTCCGCAATGCCCGAGACCACAGTCCTCGTTTCCAGGCCTATGTCAATGGTCAGCTTGAGCAATTTGTCAGTTTTGGGGACTGCCTCGGCAGTTAGCACTGTTCCTGTGCGGATATCCAATTTTGTAAAATCGCCAAATTGGATTTCTTCTTTGATCGGAATTTGGTCAGTGGTCTTTTCAATGTTTCTATCAATCTCTTTTACCTCAGTAACAATTTTTTCAAGCATTTCTTTATCCTGTTTTGTTATTTCATTTAATAATGCAACCTTTTCCATCTCTAAAATGGAATCCAAATTAGCCTTTTGACGCTCAATGATTTTCAAACGACTGTCGTCCTTTCGATCACGGATTTTAGCAAAAAGGATTTCTGGTTTGCCGACTTCATGACCGACGGGCAACAATGGGTGGCCTGTATTTAATTTGGCTAACATCAACTCCAAGATCCCATCTTCCACTTTAGGTAAGTTTAATAACTGCCTGATCCTTTGTGATGTAAAAGGAAGAAACGGCTGAGAAAGTACACCCAAAGCACCCACTACCTGTAAACTGATGAACAAACTTTCTTTAATAATTTCAGCATCAGGATCAGCTTTTCGGACAGCCCAAGGAGCAGCATCTTGCAAGTATTGATTGCCCCATGAGGACAATTCCATCAACGCAGCTGCGGCCTGCCGGAAGTTATAGTTTTCAATGTCAGAAATAATTGAGTTGACCAGTTTAATTACAGGATTAAGCTTGGAAATAAGAGAATCCTTTTCCGTAGCAACGACTGCCGCCGGCACCTTCCCATCAAAATAGTTATTCGTTAACACAATCACCCGGTTAATAAAATTGCCAAGGTTATCTGCCAAATCCTTATCGTAGTGATCTACAAAATCGTCCCATTTAAAATCACTGTCCTTGTTCTCCGGCATGTTGCGAATGAGTGCCCAACGAAGGGCATCTTCTTTGTTCGGAAAATCTTTGAACTCCTCCAAATATTCGTGCTGCTCGATGCCCCAACCTTTGCTTTTTGAAAACTTCCGACCCTCGAAGTTGAGGAACTGGTTGGCAGGAACATTTACCGGAAGGGCATAATCACCATGAGCCTTGAGCATGGCTGGGAAGATGATGCAGTGGAAAACGATGTTGTCTTTTCCAATGAAATGAACAAGATTTACATTGTCCCCTTTCCAGTAGTCTTCCCAATTTTTGTCATTTTCCAAAGCCCATTGTCGGGTGGAGGAAATATAGCCAATCGGTGCATCGAACCAGACATAAAGCACCTTCCCATCAGCTCCTTCCACAGGTACGGAAATACCCCAGTCAAGGTCGCGGGTGACAGAACGGGGCTGGAGGCCTTCTTTATCGTTGAGCCACGAAAGACATTGGCCAACAACGTGTTTTTTCCATGTTTTAGGGTCATGATGCAGCTTGCCGTCCAGCTTGCCGTTTTCGATCCAATCCCTCAGCCAGTCGGCGTGTTTGTCCAATCGGAAGTACCAATGCTTGGTGCTTTTGAGGATCGGCGTATTGCCACTCAAGGTTGATTTGGGATTTATTAGTTCAGTAGGAGAAAGGGTTGAACCGCAGTTTTCGCATTGGTCGCCATAGGCTTCTGAGTGACCGCATTTGGGGCACTCTCCTGTGATGTAGCGGTCAGCAAGGAACTGCTCAAAGCTCTCGTCGTAATATTGTTCGGTGGTTTTTTCTTCGAGTTCTCCGCCTTTTTCTAATAGTTTTTTGAAAATGTCCTGTGCTGTTTCGTGGTGAATCTTTGCACTGGTTCGATGGTAATAATCAAATGAAATACCTAATTTTTCGAAAGTCCCCTTATTGAGGTTGTGGTATTTGTCAATTATTTCTTTTGGTGAAATATTTTCCTTTTTCGCCCGCAAGGTAATGGCGGCCCCGTGTTCATCTGAGCCACAGATAAATGCGACATCGCACCCCTGCAAGCGCAGGTATCTCACATATATATCGGTAGGCAGATAGGCGCCTGAAAGATGGCCAAGATGTAAAGCGCCATTGGCATAGGGCAGGGCAGATGTGACGAGGTATTTCTTGTTCTTATCCATTGAAATGGGTTGTGTTTATTGAGGGAGCGAAGATAGCAAGGTTACAAATCCTTCCCAATTAAAGTTTCACGTCAAATTCAATTGGGGTTAACCAATTTTGGAAACTTGTTCCCCGTTCACGTAATCCTCCAGATACCTGAAATGTTTGCCGAGAACACCACATTCCGTAACCGTGGCTCGTTCGATCAAGGCGCTGTTTTCTTGAATTATTTCTGGCAAAATATGGTCGATAAACTGCTGCCCAAATGCTGTAGATGCATCTCGTGGCAATTCATTTGGCAGGTTATCAATAGTCATCATATCAATGCCATGTTCCGAAAACGCAGCGATCTCTTCACCCGATTTAAGGTCGAAACCAAAAACAGGGTCGGCGATAGTCGAAGCTCTCAGGGTTGAAGGAATGGAAGATACTGGTGCAATATCGCAAGTGACATCGGCAATGACTCGTACCTTAAAAGAGCTGCTGGCCATGTCTGCCCGGCTGAAAAAAGCTGGAGCGTTGTTGTCCCAATAAATTCCATTGATCATGATGTCAGCAGATTGGGCATAAGGTTCAAATATGCTTTTGTAGAGATGCGGGTTTTTGAAAAAATCTGTTAACTCAAATGGGCTGCCATCTTTTCGGGTAGCGTAGTCTTGACAATCTAATTGGGTGTACACTGGCACATTGAATTCATTATTGAGAAACGCATTTGGCGCGACCTTTTGAATGCCCATATCATCGAGTACCATCGCTGCACCGTTGGCAACCCTGCCTGTGCCGGTGAGGGCAACCTTGAAAATTGGTAACTCCATTTTTGAATAAAACTGTTTCACTTCAGCATAATCGAGGAAACTGTTCATTCTTGGAAGTTCAATTTTCCCAGTCCTTTTCCCATAGGTCCATAAGGCGTTGTGAGCACCAACCATTCCTGCGAATTTTCCAAAAGCAATCAACCTTCGACCTTGTTCATCAGTCAAAACCTCATAATCCACCATGCGGATATTTTTGTCGAGGATGGCCCAAAGGAGATTCCGGTTATATGCTTGTTTTTTGATGATATGCGAAAAGAAAAAGTAAGTCTTGTCTGGCATGAGTAATTTGATAGGCACTTCTTTTACTCCCATTAATACATCACAATCCGACAGGTCATCACTCAATTCAATGCCTGCTTGTTGGTACATTTTATCTGGGAAACACCTTCCAGCAAAGGGTTGGACTATTATTTCTATATTGAAATTTTCCGTAATGAACTTGCATTGGTCTGGTGTCAATAATACCCTTGAATCGGGAGGGGTTTTGCCTTCTCTTATAATGCCTATTTTCATGATTTCAATTTTGATGAAAGAGGCAAAATTATTGAATTTTATTGCACATATTCCAAAATTTGAAGAAATGGTTTTCAGGAGAAAATTATTTTTATTTTGAATTAAAATTTATCATGGTTTGTAAAAATCTGAAATACAATAAATTAAACATTATATCGAAAAATATTGATATAATAACATATGGGAATTGTCTTAATGGTTGACGATAACATATATTTAACTTATATTTGTGTCCTAATCACATCCCTCCAATATCGCCGATCCCCTATGCGAGCACCATTTTTCCTAACTTAGAAAAATTGAGATAATGACTGTTCTCTGCCTGTTTGTCCTGTCGGCTGCATTGTTCATTACCGTTTTGAACAGTAAGACAGCCAAGTCTATTTCTATTGGTGAAAAATCGACCAAGATGATATTTCCATCTGACGAAACACCTGGAAGTTAAAACCTCTCGTGATATTGAATTTAGTATTACCTTTTTTATTCTGAACAAATCTTTGAACAAACCTTCTCAAACTTCCTTTCAATCTAATTTCAACCTATCTCTCCTTCCAGGGGACTGTTTTTCTTTTACCATAAATTCCTAAACTCGACTCTTTAAACTTTTTACCTGTAATCGAAGTTTATACATTTGCCGTTCCTTAAAAGGAACAGAATCAATTGCAAAAGTGCAATTGCCAATTTTTTTTTCCAACAAAGTGAATTTATGATACCATGATGAGCAGTTGGTTTGCTTAATCGTAGGCTGCCAACACTTTTAAATTTATTATTATCATTTATCATTTCAAAAAGGGGGCGTATTGGAATCGACAGGATTGTTAACTTGTACGTAAGCATGCCGGAGCACGATTGTTCACTCCGTTAAAAAATGATGATCAAACCTTTATATGGCAACTATCAGTATGCCATGGCAGCCTAAGTCTTAGTACTTACAAAGCCATTGTGCCCAGCGTTTGATTCCTACTACATAGCGTAACGCACATCATCCAACTGTAGGATAGCACAACGGAGTGTCCTGGCCTGCGTGCGAAATTTAAGGGAATACGGTATCGGCCAGGTGTGTTGACGAACCCAACTTGTACCCGACAATCCAATCGTTAACTAAGCATGTAGAAGGCTTATGAGGACTTTCTCTGGACCCGGGTTCGACTCCCGGCGCCTCCACAACCAAAAAGCATTTGCTGTCATAGCAGGTGCTTTTTTTTGTGATTCTTAGACAAATTCTCGTGGAGGTGTTTTCACGCCAAAGAGTTTCCCAATAATTAGAATGTGTAATCTATTGAAAATCAATATTTTGCACAGATTGAAAGTTGACAACTTTCTAAAAGTTGTCAACTTTGGACGCATGTCTACAGAATTTGTCAAAGAACTTTTTTTGTTATTTTATCTTTCCAAATAATTCTAATACGATGTCAGATCAAATTTTTCAAACAACATCCAATATCCTAATGGTCCGTCCGGCCAATTTTGGTTTCAATGAAGAAACAGCGGCGAGTAATGCATTCCAATCAAAAAATGAAGAATTACAAACCAGCCAAGGAAGTGAGCGGGCTGTTGAAGAGTTTGACGATTTAGTGGGGAAATTGCAATCGAAAGGGGTGAATGTAATCGTAATGGATGACACCAATGAACCTGTCAAGCCAGATGCCGTCTTCCCGAACAATTGGATCACATTCCATCAAGACGGAACAGTCATAACCTATCCGATGCTATCTGTGACAAGGAGGAAAGAAAGACGGGAGGATGTCATCGACCTGCTTATCACAGATTATTTTATCGCAAGAAAAATTGAACTGGAATCGTATGAAGAGGACGGGATCATGCTCGAAGGTACCGGCAGCTTGATCCTCGACCGCCCAAACCGGTTGGCTTATGCTTGCCTCAGTCCACGAACTTCTTTGGGTCTATTAAACCGGTTTTGTGAAATTGCTGATTTTGAGGCAGTTCCATTTCACTCGGTGGATGGGGATGGGCAGGAAATCTACCACACCAACGTGATGATGGCACTTGGAGAAACCTTTGTCGTAATATGCTTGGAGACAGTGCTGGGCAAGGAAGAAAGGGCCTTATTACTTCATAAATTTAAAGAAACTAATAAAGAAATCATTGAAATCACTTTGGAGCAGATGATGAACTTTGCTGGAAATATGCTGCAAGTGAAAAACAAAGAAGGTGAGACTTTTTTGGTCATGTCCGAGCAGGCATATCGGTCGCTTGACCCAAGCCAGATTGAACAGATTGAAAAACATACTTCCATCCTTTATTCAGCTATTCCAACTATTGAAACTTTGGGGGGAGGTAGCGTCAGGTGCATGATGGCTGAGGTGTTTTTACCATTGAAGGGGTAATTATAAAAGTAAAAAGTAAAAAGTTGAAAGTAAAAAGTTGAAAGTAAGCACACCGGTTTTTACAAAATAACTTCGGTAGCACCCCAGCCATATTTTGGATGAAATTCATTTTTGAAGGTCATAACATCTGGGTTCTTAAATAGACGCGTTGCAATTTCATTTCGCAATTTCCCTTTTCCAACGCCATGGATTACAAAAATGCTTGGTGCGCCCAATCGGAGGGCATGAGAAAGGTACACCTCAAAGGCATTTAGTTGGATAGCCAGGATTTCGGCATTTGATAATTTGGCCGAATCGTCCATTAGCGTTTCGATGTGCAAATCTATTTCTCCTGTGAAATTCGCCAGTCCGCTTGCGTCAACGGCACTCACAGATCGATAATCATCACCTTTGTACCAAGTTGGTTTTGCATGTCTTTTGGTATAAGATTCAAGACCTTCTGCTTCCGTTGTTTTTTCTCCAGAAGGCTTCTCGAACAGTTTGTACAAGTGCGTTGGTTGGTTCAGCAAAGGGGCCGTCTTCAAGGTTCTAAAGAACGATTTCGCCTTGATTTTCAAAGTCTTGAAATATGGTTGGCCTACTCCTTCGGTAGTAATCCATTTGATTTGGATTTCAAATTCAGGAGCTTCGTTGAGATCATCGTATTGAAGATCACCAAATTCGATCATTGAAGTTGCTGGAAGTTTGTCACTCCATGATTCCGTTCGATAATTGAGTAGTAGTTTGATGTCGAAGATGACATCGGATTTCGTATCGTTGAGCAGATAAAGCAGGAATTTTTCGGTCAGCCCTTCCTTGTTTTCCACTGGCAAAAAAGCCAGTTGTATGCCAAAACTTTTGAGGATGGAATATTGTGTTTCGATTTTGACTGGAGGAGGCTTGAGTATCTTCTTTTCCTTTTTTCCTTGTAGTACTTTTGCTTTTACTGGATTTTGTTGGGCTACTTCGGCTCTTATCAAATCCTCTTCAGCGGCAGGAATCTCCATGTCATCTTTTGGCAGGTATATACTTATCAAGCCATTGTCAAGACGGGCTTTTACAACGCCTTCATCGCCAGTGTGTAAAAATTTGACTTTTGTGCCGATGGCAAATAACATAGTTAGATTTGGATTGTGAGTGTATTATGTAACTGCCAAATGTAGCAAAAGAAAAGAAGCTGGGAAAATTGTTAGATATTATTGATCGGGACAATCAACTTCCAGTCATCAAAATCACCTAATTTCGCCCGATGAATATCCGATGGAAAATTGCCCAACTTTTTGAGGAAGCATGGTGGAAAAGGTATTTGAAAAACAAATCAGCAGAATCTTATTTTGATTGGAAAATGGCGTATTGGAGCACATTTTTTGGAAAGGAAAAAATTGAAATTGATCCTGGTGAAAAAGTACTGGATGCAGGTTGTGGCCCTGCGGGAATTTTTATAGCGATTGAGGATAATGAAGTTTATGCCATCGACCCATTGCTTGATAAATATAAAATGCAACTACCTCATTTTCAAGATGAAAGGTATAAAAATGTACATTTTGAATCTACTAAATTGGAAGATTGGGCCAGGCCATCGTATTTCGATAAAGTGTTTTGTTTGAATGCCATCAACCATGTAGCAAATTTGAAACTGAGTCTTGAAAATCTCTGTGAATCACTAAAAACAAATGGAGTTTTATACCTTTCCATTGATGCACATAATTTCAGGTTTCTCAAAAATTTATTTCGCCTTTTTCCTGGTGATATTTTGCATCCACATCAACTGGATTTAAATGAATATCAAACGCTGCTATTGAATCAGGACATTAAAATCCAAAAGACCAGCTTGGTGAAAACTGGGTTCATTTTTAATTATTATCTGATAACGGGGGTGAAAACGAGTGATGAGTGATGAGTAATGAGTCAATCAAGGGGAACTCCAATTTCTCAATTTCTCAATTTCCAATTTCTAAACAGCTTTCTGTGTACAAAGTCAAAGAAATATATTACACCTTACAGGGGGAAGGTGCTCATGCGGGTCGGCCCGCCGTGTTTTGCAGGTTCACTGGTTGCAACTTGTGGAGTGGGAGAGAGGAAGACAGGAGCAAGGCTGTTTGCCAATTTTGCGATACTGACTTTTGGGGCATGGATGGTGAAAATGGGGGGAAATACAATGCCGATAATCTTGCGAAAAAGCTGTGTGAAATTTGGGGTGACATGGAAAAAGGAAAGCCGTATGTCGTTTGTACCGGTGGCGAACCCCTTCTTCAACTTGATGAAAAGTTGATAGATGCATTTCACCAAGTCGGCTTTGAAGTGGCTGTTGAAACCAACGGGACTTGTGAAGCTCCAAATGGTTTGGATTGGGTTTGCATGAGTCCCAAAGCTGGAACAGATTTGATTATCGCAAAAGGCGACGAATTAAAGTTAGTATTTCCCCAGCCTGGAGTCGAACCTCAGTTATTTGAACAGTTCGATTTTGATCACTTTTATATCCAACCAATGGACGGGTCAAATATTGAGGAGAACACAAAAATGGCTATTGAATTTTGTCTGAAAAACCCAATGTGGCGGTTGAGTTTGCAGACCCATAAATTGCTGAAAATCCCCTGATTAGGAATGTGATTTAATCTCGACTACTTATTTGCAAACTTACGGCAAAAACTCGACCATCAAGCAACTGACTGTCTTAGGGGAAACTTTAAAACGTTCATCTGATCGCATGCCAATAATCCAGCAAATTTGCTCGTCGCTTTCCATTATCCAAATTTTTTCTTTTTCCAATCTTGATAATTTTTTATCAGTAAAATAATCCTGCACTTTTTTATGCTTTCCGTTCATTCCTAGTGGTTGGAAAACATCTCCTTTCTTCCAGTGGCGTATTGTGAGCGGCCAACTCAGTTTTTCTTCATCAAATAGCGCCGTAGAATTGTTTTTGGGAAGGTGATCAGCGCAGTTATCCAGGGGACGGAAGGTCAATTTCCCATCTGGGATTTCAACTACTGAACCATTTGTGTGATGCTCGATACTTATGGACGAATCAATGTCGGTTTGTTTATCAACAACTAAACATTCACGATCGACCAGAAGCCTAAAATTTGGTGAATAAAAAAAGATACCAGACTGATTATCAATGCTTTGAATAATTTGTTCAGCATGAGAACCATTGAACTCAAAGCCATGGAGCAATTCGTACAAAACGGTTGTGGGAGCGGGGGAAGCAAGCAGTTTTTTGATTTCTATTTTCCAAATAACCGGGTTGCCAGATTTGTCGGTTTCAATAGTTATCAGGTCATTGCGGAGATTGAGAATTGCATGGTTGTAAAGTTTTTCTACATCGGCCAAATGGCTAATAGTGACTCCAGCTGACTCCTGAAAATTTGGATTAATACTTTCCAGAACCGGTATTACCTGGTGCCGGATTTTGTTCCTTATATATTTGTCACCCATGTTGGAACTGTCTTCCCGGAAAATGATATGGTTGGACTTGGCAAATTCGAGAACCTCTTTTTTTGAGGCAAACAATATGGGACGTATGACATTGTTTTGGGTAGGTTGGATACCCCTCATGCCTTTGATCCCCGTTCCTTTTGTGAAATTGAATAGCACCGTTTCGATGTTGTCATCAAGATGATGGGCTGTTGCCATTTTTTGAAAGCCAATTTTGTGGCAAACTTGGTTCAACCATTTGTATCGCAGTTCCCGGGCAGCCATTTGAATGCTAATCTTTTGTTCCTTGGCGAAATCTTCCGTTTCAAATTGGGTTGAATAAAAAGGCACTTTCATTTCATCAGCCAAGTCTTCCATAAAAATTTCATCTCCATCCGATTCCTCACCACGCAATTTAAAGTTGCAATGGGCAATAGCAAAAGGAAACCCTGTGATCTTAAAAAGATGGCAAAGAACAGTTGAGTCAACCCCTGCACTGGCAGCTATAAGGGTCTGGTCTCCATCTGAAAGGAGGCTGGTTTCATCTATATATTTTTTGAATCGCTCGATCATTATTTTGCCACTTGAATTGAGTGCTATTCAGGTTTGCAAAAATAAGAAGGTGGGGGAAGAGAAAAAAGCCTGGTATGTTTGACTTGAGCCTTTTGTGGTTCTAATAAATTCTTCTCTACTGTACACTTTCTAAAATTATTCAATTTCCTCTTTTTCAACTGTGACAAATGGTTTGGCATTGCCCGATCAGACCGGCGCTAAGCCGACCCGACCGAACAATTTTGAACAGACACACCATTTTCTCCTGTAACAACCTGCTCCAAGGCTCGGTCGGATCGCCTAGGCGGCGGTCCGATCGGAGGTATTTGATAATTTCAAAAAAGTGTACGGTAGAGAAATAAATTCTACAAATTGGAGAACAACTCATCTAAATAAGCCACTCTTGTTGCTGAGTTGTAATTGTCAAAGCAATCACCCAAGCCGCTCCTCATAATGCTGATGCAGGCCCCATTGCTTTTTGCGCCTTCTGTATGTCCTCGGTCTAGATAACAATGCCCCAACTCATGGAAAACCACCATTTCGCGGACAAGCAACTGGGGAAAGTCATTCCAAAATCCTTTGTCAATAGTAATCTCATTGTCAATTGCAGCGCCGTAAGTGCATTGGCCAGCCACGTGCTCTTCACCTAATTCTTCAATTTTTCCTATTATATTGGCGTCGGCAAGGTTGATTTGAATACTCCTTAATGCCCCTTGGTATTCAAATTCCTCGAAATAGGTCTGGAGTTCGGGAGCGACATTTGGGAAAAAGTTAGCTTGTTCCACTATTTCATCCTTTGAGCAGGAAGAAAAGAGAAGGAATAGTAATACAGTGAGGGGGAAAGAAAATTGGAAATTTCTCATAACACAAGATTTTTATTGGTTAAAAATGAAAAGCGTTAGATCCTTTCTAAATGTAAACTTGAGCGATGTGTTACGATATTTGGTGAGATGGTCAAACTGATGAAAATTTTGATTTGTTGTTTTACCGAACTAAAATTTTCACTTTTAAGTTTGGAGGAGGATTGAAATTAGAAATTGGGAAATTATCAAACGGCCAATTTTCCAATTCCTCAATTTCCAATATAAAAATGGCAAAACTCAAAATAAGGGGAAAAGACTTAAAAAGACTGGGCTACCCACAAGGCCCTGCTATCGGAATGGCCATTAATGTGGCACACGAAAATTTTAAGAAAGAAAAAAAGGACGAGGTGCTTGTCATGCTAAAAGAGGTGCTCGACAACCATGAAGAATTTGTTGGACACGAAGTATTCGGGCGTATCGTGAAATCCTTGCAATCCAAGCGAAGCAATAAACCTAATGAAATAAAACTCACCGAATCAGCCATAGATTACAAGACGTATGGACTGATGGGCATTGAAAAAGGCGCAATCGATCAAATGGATGTTGCCGCAAGATTGCCCGTTTCTGTGCAGGCAGCCCTCATGCCTGATGCCCACCATGGTTACGGCCTCCCGATCGGTGGTGTATTGGCGACTAAAAATTCCGTTATACCTTATGGCGTTGGCATGGACATCGGTTGCCGAATGTGCCTCACTTTCTATGATCTAAAACCAGTTTTTTTAGCAAAGAACAAATCAAAGCTGAAAGATATTTTGATTGAAAATACGGCTTCTGGATTCGATGTGCAATCAGTGAAAGGCGATGATCCAGTTTTGGAAAGGAGTGAATTCAAAGAGATTCCATTGGTGAAGACCCTTCAAAACAAGGCATGGAACCAATTGGGGTCTTCCGGTTCTGGCAATCATTTCGTGGAGTTCGGTATTGTGGAAATTTTAGACGACAACAACGAATTTGGCGTAGCGGTAGAGGGATACCTGGCCATTTTGTCGCATTCAGGATCGAGGGGATTGGGAGCGAATATAGCTAGGCATTACACCAAGGTTGCTATGGAAAAATGCCCTTTGCCAAAAGAAGCCAAGCACCTTGCCTGGCTCGATTTGGGCTCGGAAGAGGGCCAAGAGTATTGGCTGGCCATGACCTTGGCAGGAGACTATGCCTCTGCTTGCCACAACAACATCCATGATCGACTCAGTAAGGCTTTGGGTGAGACGCCAATCGCACGGGTAGAAAACCACCACAATTTTGCATGGAAAGAAAAACAGGGAGACGGTACCGAAATCATTGTCCACCGGAAAGGGGCAACCCCTGCTGGCAAAGGTGTATTAGGTGTAATTCCAGGCTCCATGGTACACCCTGGATTTATTGTCAGGGGAAAAGGAAATCCTCTATCTATTAATTCCGCCTCTCACGGTGCGGGCAGGCAAATGTCCCGAACAAAAGCAAAAAATTCTACGACCGTGCATGAACTCAAAAAGGTTTTAAAAGAACATCAAGTGGAATTGATTGGCGGAGGTCTGGATGAAGCACCTCTGGCGTACAAGGATATCAACAGGGTGATGGGGTTTCAGAAGGATTTAGTGGAAGTTGTTGGTACTTTTATGCCGAAGATTGTGCGGATGAATAGGTGATTTTTTGAGTTTTTGAGTGATGAGTTTTTGAGTTAAGATAGAAGTGTCGAAGATTTATTGCAGAAAATAATACCTCTACGGGCAAGGATTCTAACGATTTTTCGGAGCTCCCTTTATACCAACGTGAGTTCTGGATAATAATCCTTGACAATCAAGAGCTTATGGCGGTTTCTGTCCTTTGATTGTCCCGTTAGGGACGGAACATGGGTAGCAATGCCAAACCAACGGTATTTTTCGTGCCGTAGGCACGTAACATTTTCCACG
>JAJCYI010000236.1 GCA_029263015.1 Saprospiraceae bacterium
TGAATAATAGAATAACGTGAGTTCTGGATAATAATCCTTGACAATCAAGAACTTATGGCGGTTTCTGTCCTTTGATTGTCCCGTTAGGGACGGAACATGGGTAGCAATGCCAAACCAACGGTATTTTTCGTGCCGTAGGTACGTAACATTTTCCACGTTGCGTACCTACGGCACGACGAAAAACCCCTGTAAATGCTTGGCTACCCATGTTCCGTCCCTAACGGGACAATAAGGTTGCTATCCAGAAATCACGTTAGAATAAATGAATGAATGAATAAATGACCCACCAACAACTACTCAACAACCGACTGCAATTCATCACACACCATCGTGACCGGTTGGAAAAATTACGTGGGATTGACCTGTACCACAGCCAACATGATTTTTTTAAAACAGCTTTTCTTTTCGATAAAACAGTCATCGGAAATGTACCGCTTGATTTTACCCTCCACGTCACCGAATGGTTGGATATTGATGATGGTTTCCTGAAAGAAAAGGGCTGGAAATATAAAGAGTCGATGATCTATATGCCATTAGCGGGTGATCCGGAAAATTGGTCAACTAACCCAGATGTCACCATTACTAAAGCTAAAGACGAAGAAGCCATCCAACAATTTTGCCTTACCCAATCAAGGGGGTTCAATGAAGAAGGAACGGAGGACGAATGGTATCCAATCATGTTGAAGAGTGCTTTGAAAAACTATCAAAACAGCAACCACCAATTTTATTTAGCCCATGCCGTTGGGCAACTCGCAGGGGTCACACTGGCCTATTATCACGACGGAATCATAGGTATTTATTCCGTAACCACGATTTCAAAATACCGGGAAATTGGCGTGAGTACCAGTTTGATGAAAGCAGCCGTGGAAGATGGTTTACGGCAAAACGTGGAGGGCATTACATTGCAAGTGACAAAAGGATCTTATGCTGAGAAGTTTTACCGGAAATTGGGCTTTGAGGCAGCTTTTGAATGCAGGATGTACAAACATGCGAATGCGCTGAATGCAAACCCAAGGTAAATACATACCTTCCAAATCACTTCAAATACTCCAACACATCCACCACCTCAAAATAAGGGGAATCCGCTGCGATCCGTTCAAAAAGTGGAATATGCCCTTGCCCATAAACGATCAATACGCGATCATCAGGCGTACAACCGATTTGGTGTAAATTACTCATAATGCGTAGGTTACGGTGATTCCAGGCAGCGACCAAGTCGGCACCAGCGTAATTGTCCCCTCCAATTGTTGGTAGGAATATTTGCAGGTACATCTGATAGGCAATGTCGTTAAACACAGGCTGGTTCATCTTATACAGCATCTCGCCAACCGTGCTTTCTGCGAGCCAGCCACCCATCATCTGCATCACCTCGCCCCCTAATCTCTCTAATTCTCCCATACGTGCGCCATGCTTGGCAGGATCAGCAGCTATGACTTTTTCTAATCCGGGTTGGCCAATATCCATTTTGACATCAATGGGGTAAATGGTTTCGTGGCCTAACATTTTTGCCAAACGAAAACCGATCTGTTCTCTTTCGCTCCGACGGAGATCTATTTTCCCTGCCACATATTCCTGATAACGGGCAATAGTAGCACTATCGCCAAAGGGTGCTTCCACACAAATTTTTGTTGGATTGAATGCTGCCAGCTTTTTCACCACTTCTTCTATTTCTTCCTGCCTTTTGGGAAGGAGCACATTGTCCGCCTCCAGATTAAACTTGTCCATGCCGGGATTGCTCATGTGATAAGAGCCGAGCAGGAGCAATTTTGTTTGCTTCGCAGGAAGTTTAAATACATCACCGAGCATGGACCGGTCAACTATGTCTGCACGGTGATAAGTCAGCATTTCCTCCTTGTACGTCCCATCTTTTTGTTTCATTGCCAAATAATGGGCACACCTATTGCCTTCATGTACAATGGTCAAGCCATTGAAATAGTAGCGATTCCCCTCTATTTTTATCAAAGGAAAAGAAACGTAATCCGCCTTATCCTCCCAACCAGTAAAGTCAGGGTTGAAATGTTTCACCTTGTAAACCAACGAGTTACCATCAGCTTCAAGCAACAGCATTTCATAAAATGCTGGCGTATGCTTATTGACCATGCGGAAGGTGCCGATCATTGATCCTCCCATCGGCGGTGCAAAATTTTCTTCTATTTCAGCGCCAAACCCCTCCCCGATCCACCGACCTGCATACCACGCCATTTCCCCAATATTCGCAGGTTGACGGGTTTGGTTGTCTTCAAAACGCAAGGTGTTTTCAGTCAGTTTTATTTGTGAAATGAGTAAAAAAGATGAGAACAAAAGGCAGGCTAAAATCAGGGATTTTTTCATAGTTTTTGAATAACGGATAAGAGTATGGCTAAAATGGAACATTTTGGAAAGTTAGTACATAGTTGAGTTAGTTGACCCCAATTGCTGGTCACTTTTTTTATGAGGAAGCTTTGTGATTTGATGCAAAAAAGTTATGAAAATAGAAAATTAAGTTGACAGGCCACACATGCTATTAGGACTAAGCTGTCACTTTTGAAATTTTGTATTAACATTAGTTCTGGATAATAATCCTTGACAATCAAGAGCTTATGGCGGTTTCTGTCCTTTGATTGTCCCGTTAGGGACGGGACATGGGTAGCAATGCCAAACCAACGGTATTTTTCGTGCCGTAGGTACGTAACATTTTCCACGTTGCGTACCTACGGCACGGTGAAAAGCCCCTGCAAATGCTTGGCTACCCATGTTCCGTCCCTAACGGGACAATAAGATTGCTATCCAGAACTCACGTTGTATTAAGGATGCTCACTGTTTTGTCATTTTGATTAATCAAGCATGTTTTCTAATCTATCAATATATCATGAGAATTAAGATCCTACTAATTTTGTTCTCGTCTTTGTTTTGTCGTGTTGGGCTCTCTGCCCAATGCATGTTAGACGAAATTTCTTTGAATGCCAGAATTGATCAATCGATCCACATTGTTGAAGGAAAAATAATTGCTCAAAGAGCCTTCTGGGAAGACAACAAGAGCAATATTTTTACTGCAAATAAAATCGAAATCTACAAATCCTTTAAAGGCGCACTGTTGATGGACTACGTTGAACTCCTCACCCGCGGAGGATTTGTTGGTACAGCAGGACAAACTGACAACCCAAGCTTGCAATTAAAGGAAGGCGAAACGGGTATTTTTTTCCTGATCGAAAATCAAGAAAATATTACGTTGAGCCGTGTGCCAGACCTCGAAGTTTACCAACCAGCTACTGGTCCACAAGGCTTTATAAAATACAATAAGAAAAATGGTACTGCCAATGATCCGTTCAGTATTTACGAACAGATTGTTCCAGACCTTTACGAGGTCATTGAAAAAGCATTAAAGAAAAAATACGTCGAGGTCAATAACTTCAACCTCAACCAATGGGTCAACAGGCCGAACCAAACCAAGAAAATGTCTTTCACCTTTACACCTGCTACCGTTACGGCAGGAACAGATGCGGTTCTTACTATTTCTGATCCTGGGGGCGGACTCGGGAGCATGGGAGTTGTTAGATTCTCTAATGCAGATAATGGAGGGGCAACCATTGATGTGGAAGCACTTGTCGCTGAACATTGCACTTGGTCAACTACTGAAATCAAAGTTCAGGTACCATCCAAAGCAAGTACAGGTAATTTTGAAGTTGTACCCAGCGGTGAAAGTGCAATTGTGAGTACCACCGCATTGACAGTGACTTATGCCCAATTGAACGCCATTTCATCCTTTGTGCCTCCGCTGAATTCCTATCAGACCCAACATTATAACAATGATGGGAGTGGCGGCTATACTTGGCAAAGATTTACTGATTTTGCCAATGGGCCAGGTGCTCCACCTTTTTTAAGGGCTGTGGAAACCTGGTGCAATACTACCAACATATATTGGACGATAGGATCAAATACTACTGTTGATGTAGTTGCTAAAGATGGCACCAACATAGTCCGGTTTGACAATGGAAGTGAATTGCCAGGTGGAGTGCTGGGTCGTAATACCTCCTATTGGTCTGGTTGTACCACTGGTAGTACCAAGGATTGTGAAACTGGTGTTGGCACACCGGCATTGCAATGGTACGTAAGCGAATTAGATATAGCATTTGATGATGGTGCAAGCTGGAACTACGGCCCAGGTGCCACCACAGGAAGTGATTTTGACTTTGAATCGGTAGCCTTTCACGAATTGGGGCACGGACACCAGCTGGGGCATGTCAATGATTCTGGAGCTGCTATGCATTTTTCCATTAGCAATGCTTCAGATAAACGAAGTCCCAACGCCAATGAAACAGCTGGTGCCGCCGATGTTTATAACCGCAGTACTACCTCAGCTGTTTGTGCCGTTGGATTGATGGCCACCAATATCAATTGTTCCGCATTGTTGCTCCCTGTTGAGCTAGTCAATTTCACTGCTCAAAAGCAATCCCGATCTGTGTCAATCAACTGGACTACTGCCTCCGAAATCAACAACGACTATTTCCTATTGCAACGCTCGGTAAATGGCGCATTATTTCAAGACTTAACCAGGATCACAGGGGCAGGCTTTTCCAATGAAATTCTCGAATATTCATTCATCGACGATCAACCGTTGGCGGGTGTAAACTATTACAGGCTCAAGCAAGTGGACTATGACGGGAAATTTGAATATAGTGATGTACGTGCTGTGAACTTTGAAGTAGCTGGGGAAGAAATTGTCGTTTATCCGAATCCATTGGAAGGCACAGACTTCAATATTGTATTTTCCTTTCCAACGGATACTGATATGAAAATCGAGTTGATCGATTCTCGTGGCAGCATCTTGTTCCATGAAGAAGAATTATTGTGGAAAGGAATTTCCAAGGTATGGGTTTCAACGGAAGAATATCTGCCGGGAGTATATTGGTTGCGGTTTACTTTTAGAGGGAAAGTTCGCATTGAAAGAATTGTCAAAATATAAAATTTTCATTTTTGCAGCCTAGGGTATTTATTTCCTAACTGTTTTTGATGGCGTATCTAAAATCACGGAGCGGTGGGTGAAATATTGAGGATGCTGCTAAAAAACGAGGGCGCAATTATGCTGATATGATGCCGTTTGATACTAAATCCTTTTCCATTCCATGTTCTGCGACAACAGAACCACCATTGAAAATGACTAAAGTCACACTTCTGGTTGATAATAATCACTGATCCAAATTCCGGACAGTCGGTAACTTTGCACAGCACCAAAGCTTAATACTAAAAAGTCCACAGCAAGTGATCAAAAATTTAATCAATATAATCATTGTTCTCAATGTACTCCTAAGTTCAGGAGGGTTTTGGATAAACAATCATTATTGCCAGAAAAAATTTGTAAAATCCAGTTTGTTTCTGGATTTCGGAAGTTGCTGTGGGGGAAGCGTTTCAGACCCCTGTACGGATGATAAAATGTGTTGCAGCAATGAGGAGGATGAAGATAATAATTGTTGCAATAGTCAAAAAAATTATCACCAACTTGACCAGGACCAAGAAGTTCAAACATTTGAATACAAATCTTTTGGACACAAACCCTTCCAGCATGTGTTCATTCCGGTGGTCCCTGATTACCCTTCTTTAGACATACATACCCTTCAATATTCAATTACGCTCCACCGCCCATTGTGATTGACCGCCAGGTGCGGTTGCAGACCTTTCTTTGTTAGAGTCCCCTTTCTTGTCCTGAAATAATGCAACATGATATAGTGTAGCTTTCTTTCGTTACCGAAAGAAGCATTGGCTTTGTTGTATTCTCTTTAACAGACAAAAAAAAATCATGCAAAGTAAAATATTCATTTCTTGTGAATGGAAACCTGTTGCCATTCGCACTATCCTGACGACCCTATTTGTCGCAGCACTGGGAGTTTCCCAAAATTTCCTTAGCGCACAAAATGGCGGCTGGGAAGCACCCGCAAGCGCAAACAATTACAAAAACCCGTACAAGGGAATTGAAAAATCCACCCTTGCCGGTAAGGAGCTATATGCTCAATTCTGCGCCATTTGCCACGGCAAAAAAGGCAAAGGAGATGGTGTAGCCGGTGTGGCCTTAAAGCCACGCCCTTCGAACTTTTCCAAGGATTTTATCCAAAGCCAGACCGATGGTGCGATCTATTGGAAGATGACCGAGGGGAATGCTCCAATGGCAGCATACAAAGAAGCCTTAACAGAAGAACAACGATGGCAGTTGGTGAACTTCATTCGATCACTAAAGAAGTAGCCACCATTGCATCTTGATACATTTCACTTAAACTTTTCTATCATGAAATCAAAATATATAGTTTCCTTGCTCGCATTTATGATCGCCGTATTTTGGAATCCGGTAATCGCCCAGGAAGTTCAATCAATGGATGAATTTCAAAAGTTGAAGCAGGAGGTTGAGCTGTTAAAAAATGAAAGTGACTCTTACAAGCCTGGTTTGAGTCGGTTCCTATTAAGGGGATATGCTCACTCAGGCCTACAGGTGACTGATGATGAATTCAGTTTTGTCGGTGGTTCGTTCAATCCATTGTTTATTTACAAACAATCTGACCGGATCCTGTTTGAAAGTGAGCTTGAATTGGAATTGGTCGGGGGTGAAGTTGAACTGGGAGTGGAATATGCCAACATGTCCTACTTGTTTTCCAAAAACTTCACAATAAGGGCAGGTAAGATACTGGTCCCATTCGGGATTTTTGTTCCAAGTCTCCACCCAGCATGGGTCAACAAATTTCCTACTGCTCCTTTAGGCGCAGGCCATGACGGTATATTGCCTTCCAATGACATTGGACTGGAGCTAAGGGGTGGCTCCTACCTTGGCAACCTCAAGGTCAACTATTCTTTTTATGCTGTTAACGGATCGCAGTTAAACGATGGGGAAGACGAACCGGAGGAAGCAGGAATATTGCACCACGCCATTTTCCCTGACAACAATAAGGGAAAAACAGTTGGTGGGAGAATTGGCTTTTTTCCTTTCTCTAATTCCAGCCTCGAATTGGGCGTGTCAGGCATGTATGGGAAAGTTGGTGCAAAAGATTCCGATCTCGAAGATGTTGTTGCAGTACATTATGCATTTGACTTATCGTATGTTAAGACATTGACGCCCTTGAGTAGCGTACTCGATTTGAAAGCTCAGTACGCAGGTGTCAATGTGGATGACGCCAAATTTCCAGATCACGAAAACCCTGATGATTTTGTCACCTTCGACAATACCAGTACGACCTGGTTCGCACAACTTGCCTTACGACCTGCACTCGTGGAGAATGAGTTCGTCCGCAACCTTGAATTTGCCGGACGCTATTCCGCTTTAACAACCCCTGAAGGCTCTGAATGGGAAGTTGACGATAGCCAGATTGATATTGGAATTAACTACTGGTTGGATTGGCGGACATTGTTCAAAGTGAGTTACCGCATAAGCAACAGTTCAGCAGGAGAACATGATGAAGAACCAGGAGAACCTGGGCATAGTGAAGCCGTTGCGGGGAATGCCTTTTTTATCCATTGGGCAATCGGGTTTTAATTTTCATAAATCAAGAACACCAGATGTTAGTAAACAATGGCAAAATACGTTTACAGGGATTTAAACCCAATAACATAAATCGCTGGTTTTCAATGACAAATCCTTATTCTTCATTCACATAAATCAATTAAGATGAAAAAGATACCAATCATAATTTCGATATTCACTTTCATAGCTGTGACAGTCATCATCAGTAGTTGTTCTTCTACAAATAGCCTAGCAGATGCCAAATCAGGCGCACAGCTTTGGGGCGAAAATTGCCTGCGCTGCCACAATGCCCCTTCACCTGATACTTTCAGCGATACCGAATGGGATGTAGCAGTCATGCACATGCGGATAAGGGCCAATTTGACCGAAAATGAAGCAGTTAAAATTTCAGGTTTTTTGAAAACCGCCAATTGAGCTGTTTTATCATAAAAAATTAACATAAAAGATATTCTTAAAATTTGACTGGACATTGGGCAATAGGCCATTCCAAAGGTTTAGAGTTCTAAAAACCAGCTACCTACGAAACTGTCAATGTATAATGTCCAGTATTATATTTTAGAATACCTTTCAAAAACTATTGTATAATGAAAGGAAAAAAGCTAATTCCCCTGTTGAGCATCCTCTTGCTCTTCGCCTGCAACAAAGCAGATGACCTATTTGATATAATGCCAGAAAACGACCTCATTGCATTGGAGGGCATGGACGAGGCATACGATAATGCACTGATATACAATGATTCACTATTGCTTTGTGGGACTGATCCAACAACATGCGATGCTGCCGCTATCGCCCATTTCGATGAGCTTTTCCACCAGTTTGACGCCATGTTCGACGACCACCACGAAAACTACACCCATAATAACATGGATGACGATCACCACCACGAGGGAGGGCATAATGTCCGTCATGGCTGGATGATGGACGAACATCATGGCGAGGAAGACGAGCACGGCGATGAAGGCGACCACGAATATGAACACAATATGGAAACCTTGGAAATGATGATGGAGTTAAGGGAAATGCACGAGGGAGTCCACCCCGGATAATTTCCTGAATGGACAAGGTGTATCCATCCCCTTGCTTTATTGCTGGGCAACCAAAGGATTTGGTTGCCCAGTATTTTTTACATTCTCTATACCTCAATCAAAGGCGATTATCTTAGTCGTCGTTATGGGATTCCCTTCCATGCTGACCACTAAAAAATACATTCCGCTTCCGATATCCTCTGTCGAAATGCTTGATTCATTTCCACTGAGGATTCCTTTTTTTATTGTTTTTCCAAAAATATCTACCAATTGATAATCAAAATATTGGAGACCACTCCAATTGTTTTTCACTGTAAATTTTCCGTTCAAAACAGGATTTGGGAAAACAGAAAAATTGTTCACAAAACCGTGATCATCAACAGCATTGAACAACCCATCAGTTTTCAGCAAATACATAAATGCAATATAGGAATCAGTAAAACTTCCGCCAACCAGCAGCCCTCCATCAGATGCTGTATCGATGGACACACCGCTGCCGGGCAATGGCATTTCAGAAAGCAAGTTACCAAAAGCATCAACTTGCCCAAGAACGCCTTGTGCGCCAAAAAAATCACTGTAGAGGCTACCGCTGTCCGAAGTACCAAAAACAAAACCACCTTGATCCGAAGCATGCAAAGCTGTAATGATCCGAAACGGGTAAGGGAACGATTTCATCCAAAGGGAATCACCGCTGGCGTTTGCTCTCAATAGCATTGGGTAGATGGTATCATTTTCCATCAGTCCACCCCCAATCAGATAACCACCATCATCTGTCTGGAGTACGCGGAACCCCACAGCCAATTCAGGCGTCACATATTTTTTTGACCATATTAGGTCGCCATTGCCGTCAGTTTGAAACAAAGTAATGTCATCTTCATGGTATCCGCTGACCACAAAATGACCATCGACGGTTTCAATGACATCGTATCCTTGGGTTTTGTGTTCTGCTGGCCAAAAATGCTTTGACCAAACGATTTCACCGTTGGTGTCAGCCTTTAAAAGCAGACTGTGCTTTTGAGCCGACGAATCCGTTGCCACGCCAACAAAAACCAATTCATCATCACCGACATGGAGCATTCGGTTCGACTCAGTCTGCACATAGTCACCAATTATCTTCCGAGTCCACAATGTATCTCCCGCCAAATCTATTTTCAACAAATAAATACTATCGGAAGTGAAATAGGGTTTTTCATTTCCCCCAATCAAAAAATTTCCGTCGTCCAAAGGAAGGATGGTGTGCGCCTTTTGCCAGAACGTGCTATTTTGCTCCTCTTTGAAGAAGAATTTATCCCACAACATATTACCGGATGCATCTGTGCGCACCAAACGGATAAAACGATTATTCAAAGCATTTGGATAATGCCCAGTCCCCACCAAAAAATAGCCTCCATCATCCAGTGGTAAAATATCCTCGACAGGATTGGTCACTGCATAACCATCGTGCTCATAAATGTGCTGCCATTCGATTGTCTGCGCATTTAAATGAACAGACAAAAAGCTGGCAAAGACAAAAAAGTAAAAGATTTTCATAACGCTCGGTTTTATTATTTTTGATTACACTGTGTAATAAGTTTCTTCCGATTTTAGGTTTCCTCCAAGGGGTTAAAACCCCTTGTAATCACATGAAAAACAAGGGGTTAAAACCCCTTGGAGGAATTAATAACACAACTTATTTTATTACACTGTGTATTGATACTTGTTCAATTAAAGTACTTTCTTAAAAAGAGGATGCTAGACAGCAGACATGCCGCCGAACTGGTTCATTTTATCCCAACCAATTGTCTTGCGAAAAACGTTTTGCAGGAAAATAGACAACCTCCTACCCCAGCTTTGAAGCTGCCTCAAAAGGTTTTCAAAATAATAAAACCTCCCCTCCAATCCTCCTACCTTTGCGGCTGCAAAAAGTTATGATTGATGATTTATAATTGATTTTGGATACATCATTCATAAATTATCAATCATAAATCAAAACATGTACTATCAAAATATTTTAGAGACGATCGGCAACACGCCTTTGGTGAAACTCAACAAAACAGTGGCCGATGTTCCAGCATTGGTTTTAGGTAAAATAGAAACCTTCAACCCCGGCCATTCCATCAAAGACCGCATGGCACTGAAAATGCTCGAAGTGGCCGTTGAAGAAGGCAAACTAAAACCCGGTGGCACCATCATCGAATGCACCAGCGGCAACACGGGCATGGGTCTCGCCATAGCAGCCTGCGTACAAGGCTACCGCTGTATTTTCACGACCAATGACAAACAGTCAAAGGAAAAATTTGACCTGCTCCGAGCCTTGGGCGCCGAAGTCATCGTCTGCCCGACCAATGTGGAATCAAATGATCCCCGCAGTTACTATTCGGTAGCCGAAAGGTTGTCAAAAGAAATCCCCAATTCCTATTGGTTCAACCAATATGACAACCTCGCCAACCGCCTCGCACATTACGAACAGACGGGTCCGGAAATATGGGAACAGACAGAGGGCAAGATTACCCACCTCGTGGTCGGGGCAGGCACCGGTGGTACTATTTCAGGCACGGGCAAATATTTGAAAGAAAAAAATTCAAACATAAAGGTCTGGGCAATAGACACTTATGGCTCGACCTTGAAAGCGTTCCACGAAACTGGGAAGATTGACGAAAAGGAAATCTACGCCTATATCACCGAAGGAATTGGTGAGGATATTATTCCCAAAAACTATGATTTTTCCGTCATTGATCATTTTGAAAAAGTAACCGATAAAGACGGTGCCGTGTGGGCCCGGCGGCTTGCCAAAGAAGAAGGGATCCTTCTGGGATACTCAGCAGGTAGTGCATTGGCGGGCCTGCGCCAATTAAAAGACCAATTGACAAAAGACGACGTCGTCGTTATCGTATTCCACGACCACGGCAGCCGCTATATCGGTAAAATATACAATGATGATTGGATGCGTGAACGCGGTTTTTTAGAGGAATCGCTCAAAGTCAAAGACCTTATTTCAAGAAAAGAAAACAAGGAGTTCCTGGCAGTGCAAACCCGCGACACGGTAAAGAGCGCATTCGATACTATGCGCCAGAAGGACATTTCCCAAATGCCCGTCATGGACAACAGCAACAATGTGGTCGGTTCCATCACCGAAACGATTGTGCTGAAGTTCTTGCTGGAAAATCCACTGACCCACTCAGACAAGCCGATAGAAAGCATCATGGGCAATCCATTCCCCGTTGTGGATGAGGAGCTACCGTTCCGCCAATTGGGCAAATATTTAAACAAAGAAATCCATGCGGTGCTAGCAAAAGACAGGGCAGGGAACATGCACGTGCTGACGCAATATGATGTGATACAGGCGGTGTGATGATGAATGTGACAAGTCAGTGAATAATGAACAACGAGTAACTATTATTTCGCAAAATATTTAGGCATTCTTTTCTTCTGAACCACTTGAAGCAAGGTGTCGGACGCCCTTCGAGGCGTCGGACACCAGTTCGTCACCTTGGTATCTGACGCCTCGAAGGGCGTCCGACACCTGAACTACCAATTAGGTGCGTACATTATTAATCTGCCTTACTCATTTGTACTTCTCAAACCACTCCAGGATATGCACCACTTTTGACATGAGGTAACTGGGCCGGCTGGCGATCCCATGCGAAGCTTGTGGGAAACGTACCATCGCCGTTTCCACGCCAGCGAGTTTCAGGGCCGCGTAAAATTGTTCCGATTCTGCAATGGGCGTGCGGAAATCCACTTCGCCCGTTAGCAGCATGGTTGGTGTTGTCACCTTGTGGGCATACGAGATCGGCGAGCGTTCCATGTAATGCTCCAGATGATCCCAGGGCAGGCCAGGGAACCAATATTTATAGAAAAAGGCGATGTTGTCAGAGTAGAGCACAAAGCTGTACCAATTGATGACCGGCTTGGCCACCACGGCAGCACGAAATCGGTCTGTATGCCCAACAATCCAGGCCGAGAGCACCCCTCCCCCACTGCCGCCTGTGACATACAATTGATCTTCATCCACATATCCTTTTGCAATCACCGCATCCACGGCAGACATCAGGTCGTCGTAATCCTGCGAAGGATAATTGTGGTGGATCAGGTCGCCAAACTCCTCGCCGTAGCTGGTACTCCCACGAGGGTTTACATAGACGACCACGTACCCCGCCGCTGCATAAAGCTGGACTTCGGCTGAAAAACGGTCTCCATAATTGGCGAATGGCCCACCGTGGATTTCGAGGATCAGCGGGTATTTTTTGGCAGGATCGAAACCAGGAGGCTTGCAGATCCAAGATTGAATATCCTTGTCATCGAATGAGGACTTACACCAGAGTTCTTCTACATCGCCAAGTTGTTTGTAAGTGAAAAGATCATCGTTCAGGTGAGTAATCCGATTGGTGGTATTGCCACCAAAAGCACAAACAGCAAGGTCGGCAGGATGGTCGGTTTCTCCATGCGTGAACGCGACACGGCCATTTAGGGAAACAGAAAAATCACCTCCTGAATAAGGCCTGCCGAGCGAAAGCCCCCCGACATTATTGGTCAAGTCAGTCACATTGCCATTGAGATCCAGGTATGCAATGTAAGTTTCCCCTTTGCTGTCATATTGAAAATACAGCCCCTCACCATTGCCTCCCCATTGAATATTTTGTACATCCCGGTCGAAACCCTTGCTTATCAAATAGGCGTTCGATCCATTTCTTTCCATTAAATAAAGGCGGGTAAGTTGATACCCATGATAGGTTTCGTCACTGCCCGTGTAGGCGATCCATTTCCCGTCAGGGGAAACCATCGGACTGTTGTCAGGGCCGTGGCGGGAGGTCAGTGTTTTTATGGATAAATCACTTAGCAAAACTTCGTGGATCTCAGAATTGCGGGGATCAAGCCCCCGGTTTTCATGGTGGTTGGCCGAGAATACGAGCGACTGCCCGTTTTTGCTCCAATCGGGATTGCTCACATTATATTCCCCCG
Organism: Saprospiraceae bacterium; assembly: GCA_029263015.1. Lineage (GTDB taxonomy): Bacteria > Bacteroidota > Bacteroidia > Chitinophagales > Saprospiraceae > UBA6168. Next base: position 13,447 of record JAJCYI010000236.1, read on the forward strand.
ATGTAATCTGCCTTGGTGTACCTCCATCGGTTGACAATGTATATATCTGGCGGTGGCCTTGCTTCACATACCCTCCGCCATCACGACGGTAAATTAAGTCGTCAATATATTTTGCAGGTTTGGCCCATTCAGCCCCTTTGGGTTTCCCATTTATTTTGGCAAATGGCTTATCCTCTTCGGGCACGAACATCGTAAATGCAATCCATTTGCCGTCAGGTGACCAAACAGGCGTTCCAGGCGATTGAATCAGGTTGGTGAGTTTCGATTCAGCACCTGATGCCAACCAGCGCAAATAATATTGAGCAGCGCCATCTTTATTTGATCGGTAAACAAGTTGCTTGCCATCGGGCGACCACCTCGGAGAAAAATCGTTGTGGTTGCCAGTGGTGAGCGGGTGGTGGTTTTTTCCATCAAAATCAACAATCCAGAGATTTGAGAGGGTTTTGTCGGTCATTATGTCCCGGAAGTTGCGAGCATAGACAATTTGGTTGCCGTCTGGAGAAATTTGCGGGTCGCTGATATTTTCGATCTGGAAAACATCAATTGGTTCAAATAGCTGAACATCAGTATTTTGAGAAAATAAACTGACTGCCAGCAGACAGCATGCGAGTGAGAGGATTGTTCTTTTCATACTATTGATTTTTATTTTCAAAAATGGAAATGATAGTTTTTAAACGCCATGCAATTAATAATGTACGCACCTAAATAACGTGAGTTCTGGATAATAATCCTTGACAATCAAGAGCTTATGGCGGTTTCTGTCCTTTGATTGTCCCGTTAGGGACGGAACATGGGTAGCAATGCCAAACCAACGGTATTTTTCGTGCCGTAGGTACGTAACATTT
>JAJCYI010000237.1 GCA_029263015.1 Saprospiraceae bacterium
TCTCGCAAACTGCCGAAATAGTTTATCTTTTGTCTTGCTATTTCTTCGGTCTCATATGTTACCGTTATTGTGGTCTTGGCCATGATCGTTTTTTGCAAAGATACCCACTTGGCCTAAATTATTTATTTTCTTTTACTAAGGTAATAAACGAGTCTTTTGGATTGAGCCTGATTGCTTTGTAGTTAATATTGTATTCGCATGGGAGCAAGCAGTTGGAAAAACAACTGAGGACGAGGTTGAAATGATTGCCTCACATCGGTTTCCAATGTATAAACCAAAGGATGGAGTTTTAGATTTAGACTACCTACTTTATTTCTTTAAGACTCCTCTTGGTAAACATTTGTTAGGATTAGCTTCTCCTGGTGGAGCAGGAAGGAATAAAACTTTGGGGCAAAAAGATTTTGGAAAAACGAGAATTCCTTTGCCTCTTTTCAGAGAGCAGAAACAAATGGTTGAAATAATATTGAAGTGGGATGAATCTATTAAACTGACAGAGCACTTAATCATAAATAAAAAGAAACGACAAAAAGCAATTCTCGAAAAAATATTAATGCCACCTTCAAAAAATCGAATAAATTCTAAAGAGTGGCAAAAAGTAACGCTTGGAGAAATCGGAAAAATGTTAAAAGGAAAAGGAATAACTAAAAAAGAGTTAACTCCAAATGGGATGCCATGTATTCGTTATGGCGAAATTTATTCTCAACATCATTTTTATTTAAAAGAGTTTAAATCCTATATCCCTCAAGAAATATTACCCATGACTGAGTCAATATTTTTCGGTGATATTTTATTGGCTGGTTCTGGAGAGAGTATCGAGGAAATAGGAAAGGCTATTGCTTATTGTAAAGAAGACAAAGCATACGCTGGTGGAGATATAATAATATTAAGACCTCAAATAAAAGTTAACTCAATTTATATTTCTCTCGCACTAAGTAGCTCTTATTCGAATCGACAAAAGAGAAAAATGGGGCAGGGAAATTCGGTAGTCCACATTTATTCCAGCAGTTTAAAAAACTTGAATATATGGATGCCATCAATAAGTACTCAAAATCAAATTGCTGAAATTTTTATAGAGATTGATAAGGAAATTGAGATTTTGAACTTGAAATTATCAAACTTAAAAAAACAGAAGATTGGATTAATTCAGCAACTACTAATCGGAAAGATTCGAGTATTAAAATAATAACTAAATCCATAACCATGACATATCAAACAAAAAATGTAAGCAACCCAAAAACTAAAGAAATGACGAATAACCAAACTTGCTTAACTAACTTTTATCCAATCAATTTGGAGTTTGATGAATACACTATTCTTCAAATTCCAAACCAAGAAGGACTTCTCCAAGAATTAAGAGATGAGCATAATTCCACTCATTCATTTTTTAAGAATGGTGATTTTATTTATGCTTCAAACAAGGAAGGCGAAGACATGATGTTTGGTGGAAAAGTTGAAACGCTTTCGGTTATTGGTGATGAAAGAGTAACCTCTTCGCTTATCAAACATCTGTTTTTCAGAACGTTTAAAGATACATTTCAAGGTATCATTCCTATTCAATTTTACCCCTTCCGTATTATATCGAGAAACAAAGTTGATGATTTGGTTTACGATGTATTGCCTGAAGACCTTAAAGATAAAATAGCTTATAAGAAGCAGATTGAGTTACAGTTGAGAATTGTAGAGATTAATGACAAACCTACGTTTGGTTTTGTTATTAATGTGGAAAGAAGATGGATTTTTAATATCAATTGCCAAACGCTAAAAGATGAAGGATTTGATTTGGTTGGGAGAGATATATTGCACTCTATAAAGTTGCCAGGAATGGACGGTATTCTTGCACCAGATGAATCATTTATTGGAATCGTAAAAGAGGTTTATGAAGATGCTGCCTTGATTGATACTAATGAAGGAAACCAAAGAATTTCTCTCAATGAATTATTTATCAAAAAGACTCCTCGAAATATTGAAGAGTATTTAAAACATAAAATTGGAGAGACTAAATGTGATAAAGTTTTAAAAGTTGTTAGCTCAAAAAGAGAGAACATTTTTAATGCAAAAAGTGTCCAAAAGGAAATCCAGCAGTTTGCTAACTTGATTTCGACCGACCGAAAAACGAACCAACCTATCCAGTATATAAACAAGGATGGTTTTGTTTTTACTATTAGTTCAACAGCAACAATCCCACATAACAGGTTTCAATTAGAAAATAATCAAACGTTTATTCTCGACCCTTCAGGAGTTCAAACTTGCAAGCGGTATCCTGATATTGGATTAAACCAATTTGCACCGTACGACTCAAATTTCTTTAGCCCAAAATCACCTAAAATTTTGGCTATTTTTCATAAAGAGAATAGAGGGTTTCATACGAATTTTTTGAATGCGCTCATAAACGGAATGCCGCAATCGAAATGGTTTAAAAAAGGATTTAAGGATAAGTACAATTTGCATGAAATCAATTTACTGCCAAGAGAAATTAACTCTTACGATATTGATTCTTATGAAAAGGTAATTTCGGGTCTCGAAGAAAAACCTGATTTGGCAATCATCGAATTACCTTCCAGATTTAGAAGAATGCCAATTGAAAGTAGTCCATATTATTTACTGAAAGCACGACTGCTTGGAATGGAAGTTCCTGTCCAATTTGTTTCAACTTACAATGCCAAAAATTATAAGGATTATATTCTAAACCCGATTGCCCTACAAATCTATGCTAAGATGGGAGGAATACCTTGGGTACTTCCTTCAAGTCCAAGTATTGACAGAGAATTTGTTGTTGGGATTGGTCATTCTACCATTCGGAAAAACTCATTTAAAGGAAATGAACAGGACAGAGTAGTTGGCATTACCACTTTCTTTTCTGGTGATGGGCAATACCTCTTATCAAACAAGGCTAAAGATGTTCCTTATGAAGAATACTTTGATGAATTATTAAACAACATGAAATCTTCTTTTGACGAACTTTCAAGGACTCAGGCTTGGAAGGATGGCGATACCGTCCGATTGATATTTCACATTTTCAAGCCCATAAAAAATGTTGAGTTTGACGTTGTAAGTCAATTGATTCGAGAATACCCTCAATATAATATACAATTTGCTTTTGTGACCATTTCAAAAAAGCATCCTTTTATTCTTTTTAACCCAAATGAAAGAGGTAAGAAAACAAGCTATAATAATCCTAAACCTAAAGGTGAATTTGTGCCAAAAAGAGGAACAAATTTAATCCTAAACGATTCCTCATGTTTGATTCAACTACTTGGAATTGACGAACTGAAAACTACTAAACATGGTATGAGTAGTCCGCTTTTGATAAGAATTAGAAAGCCTGAAGGGAATTTTGATTATGCTGATATTGAACCTTTGTTATTTACGGATTTGCACTATATCGTTCAGCAGATTGTAGCCTTTACATACTTATCTTGGAGAACGTTTTTACCTGGGGAGATTCCTGCAACTATGCAGTATTCAAATCTTATTTCAGGTCTTCTTGGAAGGTTGCGAAGAATTGATGGTTGGAAACCCGATTCTGTAAATCGAAATTTAAAATACAAGAAATGGTTTCTTTAGAACATAATTCCTCATATCGTCAAAAGCTCACTCAAAAGCCAATTGTGAATGCCTTTGTAGAGTTTATCGAAGGCAGAGAAATCAGTCCAGCTAACTTTTCTCAGTTGGATAAAGTTCTATTCAACTTAATGGTTGCGTGTAGAGCAAATGATAAAGAATCATTTGAAAATCAATATAGCGATTTGAGCAGAAGAGAGCCTTCGCCTACTGCACCATACGCTTACAATGATTTTTTGATTTTTGTTTTGATTTGTGGAACTGAAAAGTTCGGATTAACTCAAGATTGGATAAGTCAAGTCCTTGATGTTAGAAGTTGTTCTGATGACGAGTGTAAGTTAACGACTTTGACACTTAAAAATTTATTGAGTAAAAACTATTCAAGTACTAATAACGACTTACCGACGGTAATAACTTTTCAGAATATTTTAGAAATTCCATTACTGGAAAACGAATTGCTGAATTCAACTTATTCAGATATAGTTCAAAATTCTTTCCCAAGGTTCAACTCAGATTTTTTAAATCTCGTCATTCTTCGAGCATTCGATGTAATAGTTTTAAGAAAGGAAATCCTGGGTAGAGGTGAAGTTAGTGAACTCAAGGAATTTGAGAAGAAATTTAATTTGAGAGTTACTTCCATAAGTAATTTTTTGCATTGGATTATAGTTGGAGGGATATACTTTCTAATCATCTATTCCTATTTTATAAACCAGCCATTTCAAGATTTGGTCAAACCACACTTAGGGTTATTCAATGCCTTGGGAGGAGGAGGATTAGTAGTAATGTTCTTTTTCAGTAAACGATTGACAACATTTAATGAGCGTCTTATCAAAAGATTCTGGGGCTATAAAAAAGATGAATTATGAAGACACCTTCATTTAAAGAAGACCATATATCTCAGATTCCCGCTTTGCATTTTTTGCAAAACATTGGCTATACTTATCTATCTCCTGAAGAAGCAAAAAAACTTCGGGGGGGCAAATTATCCAATGTGATTTTGCAAGATGTATTGGAAGAACAGTTGCGAAAAATCAACAGTATTAAATACAAAAGTGAGACATACAAATACAACGATAGCAATATCCAATCTGGAATTAATGCTTTAAAGGATGTCCCATTACAAGAAGGATTGATAGCTGCCAATGAGAGCGTTTACAACTTACTGACAATGGGTAAGGCATTGGAGCAAACGATTGACGGAGATAAGAAAAGTTATACCCTACAATACATCAATTGGAAGGAATGGGACAAGAATGTGTTTCATGTAACGGAAGAATTCAAGGTGCAACGAGCAGCAAGTCACGAGCATTATATTCCAGACATAGTTTTGTTTGTAAATGGCATTCCGTTGGTGGTGATTGAGTGTAAGCGACCAGATATGAAAGAGCCGTTGAAACAGGCGGTTTCCCAACATTTGAGAAATCAAAAAGATGATGGAATTCGATTGTTGTATGCTTATTCTCAAATCCTAATGAGCATAGCGACTAACGTTGCATCGTACGCTACAACTGCAACCGTTGAAAAATTTTGGTCGCATTGGAGAGAGCAATTTACGTTAGATACTGAAGAATTAATTTATAACCAAGCTATAACTGAAACTAAGAATCGTCCATTGGCAGATGAACAAAAGGAAAGGCTATTTGCAGAGCGATACAATTATGTAAAACAAAATTTTGAGAAGGCAGCAGCGAATGAACAAGTAGTTACAGCGCAAGATAAATACCTATACAGTATTTGTCAGCCAAAACGATTATTAGACTTAGCTTATAATTTTATCGTTTATGATGCTGGCATCAAAAAGGTAGCTCGTTACCAACAATATTTTGCGATTAAAAAATCTATTGAACGAGTTCAAGTTCTTGACGGAGGTAAAAGAAAAGGTGGTGTAATTTGGCATACACAAGGAAGCGGTAAGTCACTTACTATGGTAATGTTGGCTCAAGCCATTGCACTCGATAAGACAATTAAGAATCCGAAGATTATCATTGTTACAGACAGGGTTGATTTGGATGACCAGATTTATCATACCTTCAAAAAATGTCAGTTGCCCGTACTTCAAGCCAGTACAGGCAGGCACTTAGTTGACTTACTCAACAGCAAAAGTGATGCAGTCGTCACTACCATTATCAACAAATTTGAAACGGCTGCCAAGCAAGCGAAGAAACCTTTTGTATCACCCAATATTTTTGTATTGATTGATGAAGGTCACCGTTCTCAACATGGTATCTTCAGTATGAATATGGAGAAGTCATTTCCTAACGGTTGCTTTATTGCATTTACAGGAACTCCATTGCGAAAGAAAGAAAAGAATACGGCAAGTAAGTTTGGTGGAATCATTCAGCCTTCCTATACTATTCGACAAGCAGTAGAAGATAAAGCTATTGTTCCGTTGCTTTATGAAGGAAGACATGCTTTCCAAGAAGTGAACGAGCGACCGATTGATTCGTACTTTACAAAAGTATCCGAACCATTAAATGATTACCAGAAAGCAGACTTAAAAAAGAAGTTTAGTCGAGCTGACCAATTAAATGTAGCTGACCAAAAAGTATATGCAATTGCTTGGGACATTAGCGAGCATTATCGAGATACGAGTGAAGGAACAGATTGGAAAGGACAGTTGGTTTGTCAAAGTAAAGTGGCTGCTATCAAATACAAAAAGTACTTGGATGAAATAGGAAAGGTTTCTTCAGCAGTTTTAATTTCACCTCCCGATATGCGTGAAGGTGAAGATAGTGCTTACGATGAGCCAACTGATGAGGTAAAACGATTTTGGAAAAGCAGAATGGATGAATTTGGAGGGAGTACAAAGAAATATGATAAGTATTTAGTCAACCGATTCAAATACGATGATGAGCCTGAAATAATTATCGTTGTAGATAAGTTACTTACTGGTTTTGATGCTCCAAGGAATACTTTCTTATATATCACTCGAAGTCTAAGAGAGCATACTTTATTACAAGCTATTGCGAGGGTAAACCGAGTTCATCCTGGAAAGGATTACGGTTTTATTATTGATTATTATGGTGTACTCAAGGAATTAGATGAAGCTCTTGAAACCTATTCTGACTTTCAGGATTTTGATGCAGAGGATTTAGAGTTTACGATGATTAATATTTTGGAGGAAATCAAAAAACTACCGCAAGCACATTCTGAGCTTTGGGACATTTTCAAAACGGTAAGCAATAAATATGATGAACCTGCTTATGAAGAGGTACTCAGAGACGAGGCAAAACGGGCAGAGTTCTATGACAAATTGAGCAAATTCGCTCGTCTATTGAAGCTTGCCTTATCAAGTACCGAGTGGAACACTAAAACGTCTGAGAAAGAAATCAATCGCTATAAACACGACCTTGGGTTTTTCTCCAAATTACGGAATTCAGTAAGACAGCGTTTTGCAGATGTAGTAGATTTTAAATCATACGAAAATCAAATTCAAAAGCTTATTGATAAACATGTTACTACTCACGAAGTCACTCCAATAACTGAGTTGATTAATATTTTTGATAAGGAGCAATTTGACCAAGAGGTTGAAAAAATTGTGGGAGCTGCTGCTAAAGCTGATACCATTGCTCACCGTACCGCAAAACACATTAATGAAAAAATGGAGGAAGACCCTTCGTTTTACAAACGGTTTTCAGAGCTACTAAAAGAGACAATTCGGGCATACGAGGAGAGAAGAATTACTGAAGCAGAATATTTAGCGAAAGCCAAAGAGATTGAAGATTCTGTTAGAAATAGAACGGGTAGTGATATTCCAGATAGCTTGAAGCAACGACAAATTGCACAAGCTTTTTACGGAATTTCTTTTGAGGCTATCAAAGAAAAATTTGAAGACGAAACTGTTGCTCGGTCGATTGCCGCTGATGCTGGTTTGGGTATTGATGATTTAGTTCAGGAAATCGTTTTGGACAATGGAAGCCCAAGAGTAGATTGGCAAAACAAATCTAACCTTATCGGAAAGTTGGAAATCGCCATTGGTGATTTTCTAATGGATAACATTCGAGATAAATACGAATTGAAATTATCATTTGGCGATATAGACAATATTGCATCAAAGAGTATTGAGGTAGCCAAATTGAGATATAAGTAAACTATGAGCGAGCAAAAAATTCAATTCGGTTCAAAGGAAATAGTCTTTGAATTAGAATACCAGGAACGAAAATCTTTGGGCATTACGGTTTATCCAGATAGAAAGGTAACGGTAAAAGCTCCATTGGATTCTGCTCTTGAAAAGATACAGGAGAAAGTTCGCAAACGTGCACCTTGGATATTGAAGCAGCAAAGTTATTTTTTATCCTTCGAGCCTTTGACCCCTGCGAGAAAATATATTAGTGGCGAAAGTCATTTATATTTAGGAAGGCAATACAGGTTGAAGATTTATCATTCACCTGAAGAAGTTGTGAAACTGAAAAGGGGATTCTTAGAAGTCTATACTGAAGATAAATCCAAGGCGAAAAAGTTAGTGCGAGACTGGTATAAAAAAAGAGCAAAGATTAAGTTCCATGAGATTGCCGAAAATTGGATAGTACGATTCAAAAGGCATGGTGTCGAGCCTTCGGATTTTATTATCAAGTGGATGGAAAAGCGTTGGGGAAGTTGTACACCAAAAGGGAAAATTATTTTAAACGTTGAATTGATGAAAGCTCCGAAAGGGTGCATTGAATATGTGGTGGTGCATGAACTTTGTCATTTGATTCATCATAATCATAGCAATGCTTTTTTTGAATTGCAGACGAAGGAGATGGGGGATTGGAGGAAGTGGAAGGAACGGTTGGAGAAGGTTATGGCTTAATAACGTTAAATCAAAATACTATGTCAAACAATAAAGATTTACTCAAGAAGTGGGGAGAAAACACAGCCTATAGCGCAAAGTGTCATTTTAAAATGTCCGACATGAACTCGTATTGGATATATGGGTTGGTTTTAATCAATATTCTCTTTGCTGTATTTTCCATTATGGATATGGATGATGGCAATGTACGATTAGCCAGATTGTTTTCAACTATATCTTTGATAGCCTCACTTTTGATTGTCATTCACGAATCTCGAAAGAGTAATCGAACGACGCTGACTCATAAAGAAGTGGGAGAATCATATCTGGCATTACATTATGATATTCAAGCATTATATCACCAAAGCAAACCATCGAATTCGCAAGTTGAAGACACCAAAGAAAAAGTAAAAGAATTAAATCTTAAACCCAAACCTTCAGTTAGTTTTCTTGGAAAATGGTGGGCAGATAGAGCCATTGAGAAAACTGGTGAAATGCACAAATGGTGGAAAAATGATTAGCATAAATTCATATCTTAGAAAGCTCGCTTCGGAGTTGTTTATCAGTCATAATTCTCGTGAGCGAAATCGAATCAATGCTTCAGTTGGTACTATTGAAAATAGGCTTTGCTCTTATTTTGATGATAAAATAGAATCCATAGAAACTTTTGGTTCATTTACACGGGATACAATTCTTCCCAGGAAGTATGATGATAATTCGGATGTGGACATTATGATAGTCTTCGATACAGAAAATTATTCTGAAAAAGTTGCTTCCACGTATAGAGATAACTTGAGGAGCTTTGCAGATTACTGGTACAAGTCTTCCATTTCAAAAAAGGACTTTCCCTCTGTTGTTATTGAACTGCAAAAATTAAAATTTGATTTAGTTCCTGCGATTGAAAAAAGTAGTTTTTGGTCAGGGACGAAATTGTACATACCCGATAGTGATAATGAATGGATACCAACCGACCCGTTTTCTTTTTCAGATGAGTTGACCGAGGCAAATACCTCTTACGGAAGCATTGTTAAACCTATTATCCGTTTATTAAAATTTTGGAATGGGAAAGCTGCTGGTTATCCCTTTCCTTCATTTGAATTAGAACAAATAATTGCGGATATGGATTTTTCAAATGACAACTACCATAGTGGTTTCTTTAATGCCATAGAGGAGCTGCCTATTCCGAATAATTATAAATATGCTAAAGTCGAATCTTTAAAGGCGAATGCGGAAAGAGTTCAAGAGTATCTTGAGGATGGTGATAGGGAAAGAGCTATGAATTGGCTTAACAGGGTATTGCCTTATTAATCATTTGAATATGCCAAATCAAAATAAGCTATCAAAAAATATAACAGGTATTTCTTCTGAATTCTTTGTTGCTGCTGAATTAAGTAGAAGAGGTTATATTGTTACATTAACCTTTGGGAATACCAAAGCAATTGACCTATTGGTAGTGAAGGACAACACTACTGTTGCCATTCAAGTCAAAGGTATCCAGCGAAAGAAATCTATTTGTTGGAATTTGAAAAGAACTTCAATTAGAATGGGCATGATTTACGTTTTCGTGAATCTTAACTCAGATACCCTTTCGCAACCTGAGTACTTTGTTTTGACAAGTGAAGAGATAAAAGCACACTTGAAGACTGTAAAAAGTGGACGTGATTATATTGATTATAATTATTTGAAACGATTGGGTTTTGAAAATAAGTGGGGGAAGATATAAACCGCTACCCATTTGCTTGCATAATACAAGTAAATAAATATCCTATCTCTAATTTTTCTTTATTGCAATTTTTCTCCAATGCAAAAGAACAAACTCATTAAACCCTTCCTAAAACGAGCTTGAGGAAAAAGACAACTCCTACCAGAAATCAAGAAACTCCTGCCCAAGAAGATTTCAATTTATTATGAGCCATTCATCGGGGGAGGTGCAGTATTATTTGCGACTCAACCTAAATATTTTGTATTAAATGATATAAATAATGATTTGATAAACGTCTATAAAACCGTCAAAGAAGATGTTGTAAAACTTATCAAAGAACTAAAATCGTATGAGAACAATTCCGATTTTTTTTATTCCATGAGAGAATTGGATAGGTCTCCATCCTTCAAAAAAATGGGAAAAGTAAAGAAAGCGGCAAGATTGATATACTTGAACAAAACTTGCTATAATGGATTGTTTAGGGTAAACAGTCAAGGACAATTTAATGTGCCTTTTTGAAATTATAAGAACCCCGATTTTGTAAATGAAATCACTTTAAAAGCTGTAAGTAAATATTTGAACGAATCAGAATCCAAATTTCTAAACCATGATTTTAGTGAAATTTTAAAGGATGCTCCTTCAAATTCATTCGTGTATTTAGACCCACCTTATGACCCTGTTTCCGATAGCGCATCATTTACAGGATATACAATGAATGGTTTTTGAAAGGACGACCAAGTAAGATTAAAAAACACCTGTGATGATTTGAATAAGAAAGGATGCAAATTTCTTCTTTCTAATTCAGCGACGGATTTCATTAAAGACCTTTACAAGAGTTATAAAATTGAATTAGTAAAAGCTAACCGCAACATAAATTCAGTTGCTTCAAGAAGAGGAAAAATTGATGAGTTGTTAATCAGAAACTATGAATAAAAATAATGCTGCATGGGTAGAGCTTTTTGACAAGTATAATATTCTTAGCTCCATTGAAAAGGAGTGAGTATTTCAAATTTCTGCTAAACAAATTAAAGAGTTTAGAGAGCCAAGACTAATGACTAAGTTTGACCATACATCGAACCTCCCAGATATTTTTTCTGGTTACGAGCTTTCCATCCTGCCAATAACAAGGTGAACGTATGTAATATGAAGATTCAATACATTTCAGGAGTTAGAAATTGATTCCGATATAGAAACAGCAAAAGTTTCTTTTCCCAGTCATATCAAAAGTATTGATTTTAACAATATATATTCAGAAAGTGCAGCTTTGAATTGCGCCTACGTTTGTTGAATAATCAATGACTTTTTAGAAGATGAAACGCTACCAACCGTTAGCGGTAGAATGTCCACCAATTGTTTCAACTTTACTATTAAGGGAAAAGACGATGCGGTATATCCAATAGAAGTAAAAAATAGCCAATGCGAAATAGACGGTTGATTTGAAAGTATTGAAAAACTACTTTTGATTGAGGCTAAAAATCATTTACCAAAAGATTTTTTAATAAGGCAGGTTTACTACCCATACAGGCTTTGGAGAAATAGAATTTCAAAAGAAGTGGTCTCTGTTTTTATGACATTTAGCAACGACGAATTCAATTTTTTTGAGTACGATTTTCTTAATCCTGAAGATTACAATTCCCTTCAACTTGTTAGGCAAAAAAAATACAAGATAGCTCCTGAAGACATTACTACTTCAGAAATAGAAGGTATTTTAAATAAGGTTGAAATTGCCCAAGAACCAGTTGTTCCTTTTCCGCAAGCAGACAAATTTAGTCGTGTCATTGATTTGTTAGGGCTTTTAATGGGTAAGTCTATTCTCACCAAACAGGAAATTACTTCAAACTATGATTTTGATATTAGGCAAACTGATTATTATGCTAATGCTTGAATCTATCTCGGATTAATCAAACGCCAGGATAGGTGAGAATTCCAGTTAACAGAAGAGGGTAGTAAAATAATGAGGTTGCCTCACAAAGAAAAATACCTTGCTTTTATCGAAGCCATACTATCACATGAGGTTTTTTATTTTTCTATGAAAAAATATTTTGAGAGCCTCTCTCCAATTGTTTCTAATCAAGTAGTTCGCATTATCGAAGAATGTTGAGTCCATAATATAAACTCGCATAACACCATAACCAGAAGAGCGCAAACGGTTGTTAAGTGGATTGAGTGGATACTGAATCAAGTTGATTAGATTTATGGTTTTTACTGCATAATATATATCATGGGAGACCTCGAAAGTTATGGAGAAAACGTAGCTGCTATTACTGCCAATATTCATCAAGACCAGAAAATTTATCAAGAAATATATGATACCATTGCTGACGATGTTGGAGGCTTTGTGGGTATCTGGAATATTTGTGCTGAATCTGCTAAAATATTCGCAGAGGAGGAATCCCTATACACCGCTTGAGAAGATTTTTATCGGATAGAAGCCATCGAAGAATACGCTCATCAAATAATTGGCTGTTTGACGGCTTGAGAAGTTCCTGAAATTAGGAAAATGCACCGCTTGGCTGCTAGTGCGATTGAGAAATGTTTGATAAGTAAACCTCCGAAGTAGTAAGTTTTTCAGGAATAAATTATGTTCCTAATACTTTTAAAGTCATGCGACCTTTGGCGAATTTTCTTGCTTCTTTTGTAAATGTAAATCCACTTGAAGTCATAAAATAAGCTTTTGCAGCAGCACTTTTAGCTACTCCGTAATGTCTTTGAACTTTAGCTAATCCGATATTCGATTTATACCGTTTACATTGTACTACCCGTTTTTGTCAGTTTTTATACGCACAATATCAATACTCAATCCTTGGTTCACTTACCAAGTCTTACTTTATTGAATCAACTTCTGTTAAGTTCAGAAGCACAATATTTTTCATAGTCACGCCAGTTCTTAACTGGTCAAAAAAGGAATTTACTCTTAAGAAAATGAAACAAGAGCAATAAGCAACCGCTTATTAGCAGAATTTCAAATCCGATGACAACGAAATTGCTGGACATGCCTTTGGATTAATAGTTAGAGTAACTATTAATAACAGTAGATTCTTTTTTTGCAAACGAAAATTATTAACGGATAAATCATTTTTTGTATTTTCACTCCTGTTAGCGACAACCCAAGCGGTTTGTCTTTTTTTGTTTTACATAATTACCAATCTTACTCATGCCTACAATACACGAACTCGTAGAATCTGCCATTGAGGATTTCAAAGACTGCCTTGCCAATGGTGAGTGAGCTACGGAAGATGACGCTTACGACTTAATACACGAAATTGCCGACAGTCATGTGCCTGTGTACAATTACGATTTATTAAAAGTCGCAATGAGTAATCTTTGGTTAGCTTGTACTGAACCAGAGCTATGACCAGCCTTTTGACAAAATACTCCTGTGTATTTGATTATGTCGAATGTTTATGAATATTTGAGGGATGAACTTACAGAGTGGTACAACGAAAATAAAATTGAAAAATAAAAAGACCTAATGGGTTGGTCGCTAACTTTTTAAAAAAGAAAAGAGAGCTTCACAACCCTCTTTCCTCGCGTTTTACGCGATTTCCTTTGTTTGTATTTTTACAAGTGTACTTTGAATTTAGCTTTTAGGTTCAACTCATCTATGAGAATTTAAAGCCATCTGAAATACTTGCTGTCTTTCTTTATCACTAAGCTGGATGGTTCAAGTGAATTCATTTCATGCTTTGCGAATTTTAAAGGTTAGCTTGTTTTTATCAGTTGCTTTGCTTTTTCATCGTGGGTTATAACCAAAAAAGAGACATTTTAAGATTCACATGTTAATCAACAAAAAAATAAAAGTGCGTATGGAAACGCACCTTAAAGATAATAACTTATGTCAAATTATTGGCTTCCCCTTGTCTCCAAAACACAAATAAAGCCAATTAACGGGGTTAACCTTAATCAAATATCGAATCTGTAATTTATAGCTGTTTGCTTGAAAGACTTGTAGCATAAGCTTGAGTATCACTTTTGTTTTTTCATTTTACTAGGATTTTGTTATTGAATCGTACTTTACAATTCTTCATAGCAAAATGAGGCGGGAATACAAATGGAGGTGAGTGAAGTTGCATTGTATAAGAACAAGTCGTTCTTAACATTAATTTGTAACTTCACTTTCTCTGAAAATCAATTTTAAAATATGGCTAGAATAATTTTCCTTCTCCTTTGTTGGCAATTTTTGGTTACAACTAATGCTGTTTCACAAAATGATACAATAGCCACATTATTCAGAAATAGCTTTACTGCATTTGAATTAATGAGGAATGATATAGGAAATTATAGGGACTCAAAAGTTTTTAATGGAAGCGACTTTCATCCTGCTTCGGTTGCAAATATCGGTATGGGGTTGATTTCGCTTTGTATTGCAGATGAGATGGAATGGATTGATGATGCAGAGGAGCAGGTTTTGATAACATTAAAAAGCATAACAGGAAATACCCCGTCGTTCAATCCAGATAGAAATGCAACAGGTTTCTTTCGACATTGGATTGATATGGATACTGGTTCACAAGCATGGAGTTCGGAATACAGTACAATTGATTCAGGTATTTTGACAAGTGGTGTTCTCTTTTGCAAAAAATATTTTTGTGAAAATGATAGCATAAAATTTTATGCTGACCAACTTTGGAATTCAATAGACTGGTCAAAGGCTATTCAAAACCCTGCAACTGGTGGCATTTATTTAGAAATGCAAGCCAATGGCGAAGGTGTTCCGAACTCTGTTACTCTACCTTTTAATGAATATATGATAGTTGCTTGGTTGGCGATGAATCAGGAATCAGACAACCCAAGCGTTGCGACTGAACTTTGGAACAATCATTATGCAAACCCAAGTTCTTTACTTACCAAAGATTATAACGGGATACCCGTACTTACAGATAACCCTGATAATTTCCTTTCCTCATTTGTAGTTCAGTTTCCATTTTACCTATGCCATTACTTTACTACGAATAGTAGTTATTTACAATTTTTTGAAAATGCAAGACAAGCAGATTCTCTTTGGTGGGCTAATGAACAAATAGGAGATTTCTTTCATTGGGGCTTGGGTGCTGGTTCTTCAAACTTGAGTGGCGGTTATCATCCTGATGCAATCAACAATAATGCTACTCATATATATTCTCCCCATATCATTTCTGGGTTTTTACCTTCCAACCCAAATGATACAATCAGTTTACTTGAATTATACAAAGAAGGGGAAAGTATTTATACCCTACCTGCTCCTGAATCAAATGAAATACTCTGGCGGAAAAGTCTGGATAGCTTAAACTTTAATGCCAATGAAGTTTCTGGCGTGGATTTCTCAACTATGATTTTTGGATTAGCCTCGTTGCCTGAATTTTTAGGAGTAGATTTTTTTATTGAGAATAATGATTTTTTCAATGAGCCATGCGGGACTCCGACTGGATTGGACGAACAAAATTTTGCAGACGGATTTAAGGTTAACGTATTTCCAAACCCTACAAGTGGAAGGTTTTTTTTAGAGATTGAGGGCAATTTTGAAAATAAAATAAACATTGTTCTATTTAATTCTATCGGTCAAATAGTGTTTGAAAAAGAGATTCAAAATAACAACGTTTCCGCAACCTCAACAGAATTAAATAATTTTCAAAAGGGAATTTATTTCATTGAAGTAATTTCAGGAAGGAATAAAACCATTAAAAAGCTATCAGTTCAATAAAAAGCTATCATTTTACAACTAAAGAATCTAGTTCAATTGAACTTGCATGAATTGGAAAATCAGTTAATGCTCTCCTACTAGGTGGCTCATCATTTATAATTTTATCCATTCGTTTTTTATCGCAAGTAAGTATGGCTACTAAGTTATATAGGTGTCCTGACTTGACTTCAAATTGACCATCGCCCCCCAAATGCGCTTCCGTACTCCATAAATTATTATTCTGATTTGGTGCAGTAAATTGGGCTTGTGGATAATATCCTTCTCCAGGAGGGTCTATTGGTTTTATTAGCACATATACATTTGCAATTATGGGTTGGTCAAATACACCAGTTGAAGTACCACCTAATGTCAGAAAGTTATCAATCCCCAAACAAAGGCTATCTTTTCTATCAAGTGAAGTGATAGCAACTGAAACTTCATCTGGATTAAAAAAGTTATTAATATCTGGTTGCTCGGCTTTCTTACAACCAAGTGATAAGAAAATTAAAAAGTACCAGAAAGATAATCTATAAATCTTCATAGTTCTTATTTAAAATTGTTTCGTTAATTTAAATACCATTCCATTTTCATAAGGTAGTACATCCCACCTAATGCTTTTTTGGTTCAATAAAGAATTATTGATATTTGAATATTTAGCCTCTTTTTTTATCAGAATTCTTTCTAAAATTTTTAAAGCCCCCCAACCAGCCGATGAAACGATAAATGTCGCAGTTCTATAATTATTAGACTTATTCATATATTTAAGCGCATCCTCATAACAACACCTTTCGTCCTCTGCCTTATTCTTGTTAATTCTGTACATGCTATAGGTAAAAACAGTTCCACCAAGAACAACTAAATCTCCAATGAGCATAATCCGACCCTCCTTTTTTTTGTATTGCTGATTTAAGTGAGGATGGAGACCGGGTATTAAATGCGCTGACCAACGAAATGGTGGTTTTCGGTTAAGTATTTTCAAAACCTTCTTCATTTTGCAATTTTTAAAGCACTCACAAAATGCTTCCTTAGACAGTTTTTTAATATTTTCAACATCTCTGAATTTCACAAATTCTATTGAAGAAGATGTTCCAAAACCAATCATTTTTTTCATATCACGAGAATATAAATCAACCTTTATATAAACCTTTTTATCAACATCCGAAAAATATATTTCACCTAATAATATTAGATTAACTCCTATAGGACTTAGGACGGAGTCTATAACTCCTCTGTCCTTTAGAATTATTTGAATTGTTTCTAAATCACCTATTCTATCATAAATATCTATTTCTTCTTTTCTAACCGCTACTCGTTTTAATTCATCCTTAAAATAATTAGTAGCTTCTTCAACCATGTAATCCTTTATCTCTGGTACTTGCCCTTTTACTTTAAAAGATGGTACATAAAAACGGGCATAGACATCATCGGTATTCTGCCCATAAATAAAGGCTGAAAGAAAAATGAAGGGTAAGAATGCAAGAAAGGTTAATTTATTTTTCATAGAAAGTATGAGTTTTTCCGTAAAATCGTAAGGTACTATCGGATGGTGGAATATTAATACTATCCCTAAAAATTCGGTCTCCTCTTTGGTTATATATTTCGAAATTATTATAACCTGAAACTACAAGCGTGTTAAACCATCCATCACTTGAATTAGAAAATGTATCCTTGTTGATGACAATAAATTTCGCATCTGAATTTAGTATTTTGAGTTTATAAATCTCAATCTTAGGTTTTTCCACATTGTTGTTACTAACCTTTCTGTCGGGGTTTTTAATGGGTATTTCTTCTCTTGTTTGATTTAATAATTCAACAAATTCATCCTCTTTATTCGATTTTTGTTCTTGTTTTGTTTTTAAAGGTTCTACTTTCTTCTGGTCTGAAAGTGATTGCTCAACATTTGAATTCTCATCTGTTTTAGGTTCATTTGATTGAGAATCAGAATTCTTGCTAAGAATCTTTATTTTATACAAGGAATCTAGTTCTTTTTGAGTATCTATATTCTCATCAGAGTTTATTATTTGGGGTATATTAGTAGAGGAATAATGAGTATAGATTGCCCATAATAATCCAAGTGCCCCGAAAATAAATGCAACTATAATTCCATTCCTTGCTAAATTAATTTCCTTTTTTTGATTTTTGCCTGATAATCTTGCTAGTTCTAGAGCTTCTTGTGTAGCCTCAGAGTCTTTATTTCCATCTACGATAAAACTAACCTGAAATCCTAAAACTTGTGCTATTTCAGCTATAGGATTTTCCAAGATTTTAATAATCAGATTCTTCTTGGATAACCTACTAACACCATTTATATTTAGCTCTTTGGCTATCTCTTTTAATTCCTCATTTTTCTTTTTCTCAAGAATTAACTTTATTTCTTCGGAATTCATTTTGATGATATATTTTATAAGAATCGTTTTGGAAGAAATATACCAATTTTTTTATCAAAATTCATTACAGAAATCTCCATTTTCAAAGAAGTCATAATTAAAAGCGACCATATCAATTTCACTTTAAATTTTTCAACCTCAAAACCTCCATCGCTTTCAACACCTTTTCATCGTCTGCCCTGCCAGCATAATTATCAATCGTGCTGAAATTTTGATGTAAAAGTAATCGAGTAGGCAAGTGTTATTCAAACACCGAATCCGTCTCCTCAAGCTGCTTACTCGAAAGACTGGTCGCATACGCTTGAGTAGTAGTAACACTTTTATGCCCTAAGACTTCCTTCAAATGCCAGATACCATATTTCTCTAAAACCTTACGAGCAAAAGTATGGCGAAAAACATAGGTGTGCATATTCAATTCAATCCCCTGAATCTTTGCAATTTCTTTCAGCCCAGAATTTACCCAAGTCTTGATTTTGTTCACTCTATTGATCCTACTTTGGTGTGTATCATGTTTACCATCACAAAGGATAGGAATAAGGTGATTGCCGTCTGTTTCTGGTGCTAATAAATCGAGAATCCATTTCCTTTTAGGGTTGTCTATCGGAATGCTTGGTACTTTGCTTTTCGTTTTAATCCTTCCAAAATGAATTTGATTATTTGCAATATCTTTCTTAGTCAACATTGCCGCATCGCTTATTGGAATACCTCTGAACATATAAATGAAATACCCAATCTTCCAAGCTATACGCTGTTGTCGGGTCACATTCTTTCCCTGCCAATCAAATGTGAGGAATTTTTCTATTTCTTCATCACTCAAACTTTTGCAGATACGAGGACTGGTAAGGTGGGCAAAAGAATAGCCTCTTGGATTCGCACTATTTCTGAATGGGTAGTTCTCTGTTACACCAAAGTAAATAGCCTTATTGAAAGTAATCAGATAGTTACAGATTTAAAAATTCATAATATTTTTAAATTCTTAACCATTTTACTATCATGTTGACACCAGAATCTAATGTCATTCTTTACAAAGGTAAGACCTTAAAAGATGGCTCTCATCCCATCATGCTGCAAGTGAAAGTAGCAGCCAGAGATTACAGACGTATCGGACTAAAAATGTCCTCCCTACCAAAAGACTGGAACGCCACCGATTCCAGATTTAGAAACACCACTAAGTACGAAACTGAAAATCGAGACTTGTTTGATTTCGAGACAAAAGCCAATGAAATCATCAATAAGATGATTCAGGAAATGAAGAAAAAGAGAATTGCTTTTGACTTCCATAAGTTCAAAGCGGACTTTCTTGGTATCAAGTATGAGACCACCGATAAACCCGATACCCTTCTTGGTTTCCTTGATTGGTATTGTGAGCATTTGAGACAAAAAGACAGGCTGGGTGACAGGTCTGGTTTTACCACAGTTAGAAGTGTACTTCCTCAACATGGAGTAGATGAAAAAATGAAGATGGATGATGTGGGTACGGACTGGTTAGAAGATTTGGAAGCCAAACTTATCAAAAGAAAGAATCACTACACAGGAGAACCTATTAAATTGAATTCGGTATTCAGCTATTTCAAAAGACTAAAAGCTACTATATAGTTATGTCGAAATAAATGTCAAGGCGATGTTTCTGTCAAGGCAGCGCTCTAAACCAACTGAGCTAACGACCCCTTATTGGTTATTGGTTATTGGTTATTGGTTATTGGTTATTGGTTATTGGTTAAATCAAAGCTTCTATAAGCGACGCATCGAACCAAGCGGGCGCAAAAGTAGATAAAATTGCATTTTTATCCACCTACATTTTAAGTAAAACCGATCGGATCAACTAGCGTCGGTCCGATCGGGGGAAAGGGCATCTTATATTCTTTTCAGTCGCACAGAATATTGGCAAACTCATCACTCATCACTCATCATTCACCATTCACCATTCACCATTCACCATTCAAAACTCACTTACTCCCCCCTTCCGCTGTTTTTACTTCCATTTTTCTGCGGGGGATCATATCGTCACGTTGAGAAGTGTTCCACACAAAAGTTGCCACGATGGTTGCCGCCTGTTTGAGGTCATCTTCCACGAGGTGGTCCCAATTGTCCATATTGGAGTGGTGGGTACGTGACCAATAAGCCACATTGTCCTGAATGAATTGGAAGCCAGGAATGCCAACTGCATGGAAAGCGAGGTGGTCTGTCCCACCTGTATTTTTTAGTGTCAATGTCGATGCACCGTCATCTTTGAACGGGTCGAGCCATTCCCGAAAAACACTCCTCACCTCAGCATTGCCTTGCAAATAGACGCCCCTAATTTTACCAGTACCATTATCCAAGTTGTAATACGCTGAAATTTTTGACTGGGCGGGTTTGACATCTTGCAGGTTGCCAAGGTCGTCGGTATCGGCCAAGTGGTTTTTCACGTAACCTTTTGATCCGAGCAGCCCCTGCTCTTCCCCTGTCCAAAGCGCAATTCGGAGCGTTCGCCTGGGTTGAATTCCAGTTTCTTTGATGGTCTCCATCAAGATACGGGCAGCTTCCATCATCACACAAGATCCTGCACCGTTGTCCGTTGCACCTGTACCTGTATGCCAGGAGTCGAAATGCGCACCAAACATGACTACTTCATCTTTAAGGTCAGTACCTGGTATTTCAGCGATGATATTGTGTTCCATGCCATCGGGATTGCTAAATTCAACCTCCAGGTTCATGCTGAGGGTAACGGGAATGCCTTTGTTCAACAACCTGAATACCCGATTATAATGCTCAACAGACATGGTTACTTGTGGCAAAACCTCTGCACCTTCGTCTCTTGCACTGCCCTTCTTTGCACTTGCCCCTGAAACGAATACAGTTCCAAGGTCACCTTTATAACTGCGGCTAACGTAAGCCAAAGGCTGTTCTTCATATAAAAAATTCCGCAATACGCGGTAGAAATTCCGGCCACTCCTGTTCCACCTGCGGAAAGGGCGAGGAGTTGGCGCAGGCGCATTGGCCATCTCCAACAAATCATCGTTCGTCAGCCTTTTTGCCAATGGTTCTTCCCATTCTTTCAAGATCCTCAAAGTATCGATAAATACAAATTTGCCTTTCAATTTGCCTTTGTAAGCTTCCAATTCTTCCTCGGACGCTGCGTCCAAATAAATGACTTCCCCTTCCACAGTGCCACTGGTCGAGGGCGACCAAGCTTTTGGATAGGCGATGATCGGGAAATACATGGGAGCTTTGCAGTGCATTTCAAAATGTTTCATTTCCCAACCACGGCCAAACGGGCCCCACTCATCGAGATGTACATTTTTGTAGCCCCAGTCCTTGAGTTGCCCGACGGCCCAATCAGTTGCTTTGTCCAACATGGGAGAGCCTGTCAACCGTGGGCCATAGACATCTGTGATCCAACTGGCAATTTCCATGACCTGGCTATTTTCCATGCCGTTGTCACGAATGACATCTTGAGGTGTTGGTGGCTTGTCAGATTCTTTGTCTTCTTGCGCAAAGAGGCTTGCACAAAATAGTAGATTGAATACGGTGGATAATAGTAAGAGTTTTTTCATTTTAAGGTGGAGATTTAGAATTTTGTTGGAAATTAGAAATTGGAATTTTGGAAATTATTCGATAGAAACCAGGAAGTATAATTAAGAAACTTGGGTAACGGTGAAGGTAGGTAGAGTTTCCAAGATTCTTTAAAAAAAATACCGGCATGTCTTTGACCATGCCGGTATTTTTTATTTCGCTTATTCTCAACCACTTAGGGAGTAGGCAACAAATAACCTACCCATTTTGACTCGTTCCTTTTCCTTCTAAAAACACTTGAAAAATAACCATAGCCCCACTATTCTTAGTTTTTCAAGCACTTTTACAAGAAATAATAACTTCGCAAAATTGGGTAGCTTATTTATTGCCTACTCCCTTATTTAAAATTGAGGTGCTGCGTAATGCGCCCCATGCGCAAGGAATCCCTTGTCTTTGGGGTAAGCAACAATTCAGCGGTATTGAGAAAATTGATCGTCGAAAACACACCCTGCCCTTCTGACAGATTGGTGAAAGATGGAATCTCCTGGGAGCCAGTGATCCCAGAGTTGGCGAGTGCCACATTCACGTATTTTTCGAGTGCCTCTCCGCCTCCAACAATCTCTACATCGATGTGCAGGAAGATCCGATCAAAATCAGGCTTGTCTGGAATGCTATTGGACATTACTTCATAAAATTCCAAGCCATCCCTTTCAATAATATATTGTGATTCAAAAAAATCAAAACTCAGCCCCCTGCCCCACTGCCATTCAAATGATTTAAGCTCCACCTCACCTGGGTTGTTTTTTGGGAATTCTGCGTAGTTGACGGTCAATTTAGCATCAAAAATCCTTGCAGCTTCGTGGGCTGACCAACCCAATTTAGTAGGCAGGTTTTCAACAAAATTAAAAGCGGATCCTGGAGTTGGACTCCGTTGTAGGCCTGCCCCTTGGATAATTATTTCTGCAGTAACAATTGGCAATCCGTTGCCTCTGTCTAAATTAAGGCGCATCAACTCACCAGCCTGGAGGTTTATCGTATTTGCATTTATTCTATAAAGCCAGTTTGGAGAAGTTGCAAAAATACCGACATCCCTTGGCAGGCTAACGTTATTCCCATCCACTTTTTGGAGTGTAAAAACCTGTCCATTGCTCACCCGCTCCAACTGTACAGTTAAAATATCATAATAAAGTGAGTCAGGATTCTTTGCAATTTCCAGCGCATTGCCATCTGGGTCGAGGAATGCTTTTTCAACCCTGATGTAATGCACATCGTCGTCAATGTCCAATAAGCCATAAACCACCGGGATGTCTTTCCATGGTGCCGTCACTTCAAAATCATTTGAACAGGCACTGCAAAAAATTAAAGACATCAATAGTGCAAAAAGAAAGTTATTTTTCATCTATTTATTAGTTATGCAAATTAGGGTTTGAAGTTTATTGGTTTTGATTATCAGGCTTTTGTAAATGACATTTACTAAACTTTGAAAGTATAGCAAACGTAAGTCCCTCATTATCAGCGGCTATTTTCATTTCCTAACCCCTTAAATGAAATTTCGCAATCAGCGGTGGCAAAGGTAATTGATTTACGAACTAAATTTTTGTCCAACAAGACAGTTGTGACATTTGGATGACCATTGTTGCAACGACAAATGGAGGTTTGGTCTTGCACATAGGCAGATTAAACTAATAAATTAAACATTTTTACGTGTTCTTTTCCCTTCTGAGAAACCTAAAAAACCTTTACGTAGCACCACTATGTGCTGATTTCTTAGATTCCTCAGAAGAAAAAACCTGCCTGCCGGTAGGCAAGTAACCTCGTCAAAATGTCCAATTTATTAGTTAAATCTGCCTTACACCTTTTGGGTAAGTCTTGAATCAGACCGAATTTGAAAAGTGCCAGGAGCTTATTTGGAGCCCACTCTCGGTTACTCCCAAAACGGTGGCTTCTCGGTAGTACTGTTCTCCAAAACCCGGCAATCATCATTTACCCACCGTATTGGCTGGGTTTCCAAAATAGCATCTTTTGAAATAAAGAGGGTATCCCTGAACGAATCACTTGCCCTGAAATATCCGATTACTTCATCGTCAGGGTTATCAAGGCTGATAATGTTTCCCCTGATAGTGGCTGGTGGAGGATCAAAAATATTACCTTGAATACTGAGTTGGTTTTTCAAAATATCAAAAAACTGGAAAGCTTCTTTTGTGAGGGATGCCTGTTCTATAACAACCATGTATTTATCCATAAACCGCCCCCCATCATCGGGAATATAGGCAACCAGTTCCGTGTGTTCAATCCCGTTAGACAAGTTGTCCTTGAATATTTTCAATTCCGTATTCACATTGTGTTCCGTAATGTAACAAGTTGAACAACAATCTTTTGGATTGATAAAGGGGTCGCCAAAGAACCCTCTGTCTAAAAACAGTTCTGGCCGGGTATTCAAAAGATAAATGCCACTGGCATCCCACATGTAAAAATTATCTGATTCTATTGGATCTTGCCACCTGGCATAAACTTCCACCCCAGAACCAAACGTAATATCGCTAAGCGAAGGCTGCTTTTTGAACAGGACAATCAATGAATCAATGGGTGGCACTGGATGAATTTCTTCCGGAACAGAAACAAATCTTTCTCCATTTGCCAAGACAATGAACAAAGTATATTTTTTTCCAACTGTTGCTTTGAACTCAACTGGTGTGTAATAGCTCCCGACCCCATCTTCTTCAAAAAAAACTTGTTCCCCATCTTCATCCCTTACCCAAACGGTGGCTCCCGTTTCCCGAATGATAGCTTCATCAAGGATAGAACCATATTTGGCACTTTTGGAAATCATGACCCGATGAGGCCCTGGCTGGGTAGTGATGAACCCTTCCACGACCAAAATCCGCTTGTTCCCTTCCACATCTATATTTAATTCATCAATACAGGCGGAGATGGAAAACAGGACAACTCCGATAATTAATATTTTATAGATAATTTTCATTTCTTAAGATTAATGGAAATTGAGAAATTAGAAATTGGGGAAATTATTTATCTGCTTAAATTTTCTAATTTCTCAATTTCTAATCATCATTTTCAAAGTTCAAATCACTAGTGTTGCGTTATAAATCGAACAGAATCAATTGATTGTGATCAACATTAACTGATAACTGTAAATCGCCTTTCATAAGTAGCTGATTTAGAGGGGTTTTGTCAAAAACGGAGACACTCAAAATTTGTAATATTTC
>JAJCYI010000238.1 GCA_029263015.1 Saprospiraceae bacterium
AAACCCTCCGTCCTGGGTAGTGGTAAGCCCCCCCCATTGTTTGCTTACGGTTAGATGGTCGCCCAGCGAGTCGATGATCAAATTATGGTCCAAGAGGTTGCCCAGTGTATCATATTTGACCAACAGGATACCTTGCTGTGGATCAGGCGCTGTATTGTAGGCCAGGCCATACCCGATAATGGTATCATTGTGGATTATCATTTTGTACATCTGGTTATTGGGGTAGCCAAGGTCATCAACTAAATTAAAACCTGGTTGGGCATTTGTTTTGGCTAAAAATAGAAAACAAAAAATTAGTGAAAAAATTGAAATCAATTTCATGACGGAGCGTATTGAAAGGCAAGCCATGATTACAGTTGACATGCTTTGCTTATTGTAGATTGGTGGCAATTCTGCTATTTTGAACAAAAGTATCTTCTCCTTTTACTTTCAGAAACTGTTTCAAAACCCCTCAATATATTCCACATCATCGTCGTCTTTCCAATTTGCAACTTCCCCCTCGTCAAGCCATTCGGCGGGTTCACGGAGCATGTTCAGTGGAGCACCAAAATGCCGGATGAGCACGGCCCGTATTTGTTGTTTTTGTTTTTCGCTGCGTTTGAATGCGTCTTTTACTTTTCGCTTGTTGGTTTCATATTCATATTCGTCCAATGTGCCAAACACATTAAAATACATATTGAAAAAACCGTCTTTTTTTGCCTTGATCGGTTTTTGATTGGAGCCGGATTTGAACTTGTTGGCAAGTACTTGCCCTGCATTCACCTTGATGCTGTAATCAATTTTACCGTCGAAAGTCTGCTCGCCAGAAATGGACATGTTCATGGCGTTGTTTTGGATGAACAGGACTGGCAGGTAAAATTTGCTGTCCTTGATTTCCAGCCAATTCTGCATATCCTCGAACTGCACGTTCCGCAGGTCACGGACTTTGGCGTAAGACGAAAACTCCTGCAATATTTCAAACCGCTCCAAGGCACCATCATGCACACCGAGGCCAGCCCACACGTGGAGTTTGTCCGACAGGTAATATCCGGTCGAATCCCAAAAGGCATGGATCAGCATTTTGGCATTCATCGTGCCCTCCAGGTGCTCGTGGCGAAGGAAATCCTGGCCAGCGTTTTCAGTTTGGTAAAAGAATTTTTTTATGTCCACTTTATCGCTGCTCAACTTGGCGTGGAGATAAGGTTCTTTTTCAAAAAACAGCGTACCGTCGAGCGCAAACTCGCCATCCATGCCGCCAGCCGTTCCCAGTACTTGCATTTTTGAATCTTCAAAAACAAGCCTTCCAGAAAAGTCCTTTCCTTCTATTTTATTATAGCTGAACTCATCTACCTTCGCTTGGAAATCGCCCTGTAAAAAATCGGTGAGATGCTCCCTCCTCATGTATTTTTCTACATGCAGGGAATCGTAAGTTTCTTCCGTCACATCATCCTCTTCGACGGAGATGTCTGCCATTTGGCGGAGCTTCAACAAGTCGAGTTTCGGGGCGTACATTTCCCCCTCGAACTTCAGCTTTGCATCGTACGTGTTGAGCGAATCGGCGAACAGTACTGGCAATAGATTCCAGACATTGCCTTCGAAGCGGATGTCATTGCCAGCCCCCTCGATTTCCAGATTTTGTAGCGATATGAGGTTGTCGCTGAAAATGAGTTTGCCCTGATCGATTGTGATGTTTTCACCATTGATTTTCAGCGAAGCATCGTCAAAATCGACCTCTCCGCCCATCTGTACCTCCATGATGTTACTGATGGAAACCATGTCGCGGTAAAGTCCGCTCAGGTCGAGGTTGCTGATCTCGATTTCGCCATCCCCTCCAGAGATGTCGGGATGCCCCAAAAAGTCGTACAAATAACCCATCGGCAGTGCCCCGTCGGCCTGGAAATCTATGAACGGTTCGTCAAAATCGTCCACTTTCAAGTGCATCGTCAGCAGTTCCCGGTGTAGGTAGCCTGTAAAATTTTTTATTTCAAATGAAGAAGTACTGAGGGCGTTTCTTTCACCATTGGTGAAAATGGCTTCAAATGACACTTCTTTGAATGGCTCCTTCAACTTTGGGTGCGTCAATCTCCCATCTTCCATGTTCAGCGTGGCCTCGATGTCGGGACTTTCAGTGGGACTTAATTTCCCCAAAATATCCACCGAAAAATGGAATTGTCCACTACTTGAAAAATCGCCCAGTGACTCCAGTTGCTGCTCCGGCATGAGAGCAATAACTGATTCTATATTTGCATCGTCAGCAGTAGCCACCAAATCGAAATAAGTAAATGCTTTTTCTTTCTTCACTCCTCCAGCCAAACTGAACGTATTATCTTCCACCAATACTTTCACCTTTTTGAAATCGTATTGACCCTGGTCGAGATTCATGTAAATATTAGCATCGTAACCCCATTTTTTTCCTGCAAAATACCTTTTGCCATTGAGGTCGATGAAATTGGAGGCTAATTTAGCGGTACTGACCAAGTCATATCGTTTGCTCGACAGCTCGCCTGAAAAGGCAGCTTCTTCTACCTGCATCAATATCTGTTGTTTCAATTTATCGTCTCGGTAAGCCAGTTCGATTTTATTGAGGTTAGCCTGTTTTAGCGAAATATTGAATTTGCCCTCCTTTGCTGTTGCCGAAGGTTTAAAAATCTTGTAGTTGCTGTTGCCCCGGTTGTCAATGTGGATATTGAGCGCCCCATCGCTGATGGTGACCGAATGTACTTTCACCTGCGGCCCAAACAGGCTCAACAAACGGAAATGGAAGGCCATGTCTTTTGCCTCCAATAAACCCTCCCCAAATTGGCCTTTCACAACCACATTGTGCAAACTGGCCGTTGCGTTCGGAAAGCCTCGGAGCAGCGACAGGTCAAAATCGCCGACGGTCAACTCTGTTGTCAATTGTTTATTGATTTCAGCAATCAGCTTTTTGCCCACAGCCTCCTGGAAAAAACCTGCAATGACAATTGCTGCTGACACCAACACCAGCAAAATGACCAATAACACAATGCCTATTTTTTTCAAAACCCTATTCATTTCGGTGAGACCTTTTGTTCGATTGTTTTTGTTGAAACGGACATACGAGGTTGTTAGGAATTTAGCTTCCGGCGAAATACCGCCACTTTTTTGATGATACTGTGTTAAAAATTTGGTCAAATAGAGCCACTATGCTCCCACTTTTTTGCCTCGTCTCATCAAAAAATTGTCGGTTTTTCACTCGAAACCTAAATTCCTAACAACCTCTAAAGGTAAATCAAACGTGCCTGTTCTGGTGCTGATTCCTGTTGAAAATATTTTTTATTTTTTTCAATAAGGACTTGACACTAATAGGAGATGTCCATACATTTGCAGCCGCTTTACCCACAAGGGGCTTCTTGAACGAAAGGAGCGCACAAAAAAAACAGAAAAGGGCGATTAGCTCAGTTGGTTCAGAGCACCTCGTTTACACCGAGGGGGTCGTAGGTTCGAATCCTTCATCGCCCACTTATTCAAAGCCTTTTCGGTTGACAACCGGAAAGGCTTTTTTGTTTTAGAAAACGCTCTGACCATGATCGACTATTCTTTCATAACTGCACATGAACATGATCGTCATGGCGGGCTGCCCGGCAACCTTGAAACCTTATTTTGTTGTTTTTGCCAAATCCAAGTCTTTGTTTCAGATGGGGTTCCAATAATATTTTCCGAACGTTTTTTTCGTTGGCGAAAAGCCGGATCATTTCAGCACTAGTTTGCTCGTCAAACAAGTATTTCTTTTTATTATAAAAAAGTTCAGCTGTGTTCTTCTCAAGACTCCTCCACCAGTTCCCTTGTCCTTTACACTCAGGTTCCATATCGATTTCTCCAGACAGGGGTTCAGCACAAACACCGTAGCCTAAGAAGCCAGGTGTGCCGAATATTGATTCTCCATTATTTATTTTTTGCCAATGAAGCGCTACGTCCAGTTTTTTGCCATCCCGGTGACTGAAATGAGGTTCCAATGGGTAGCCATTGATGAAAGGAAAATTGGCATCGAGATAGCAAAGCACTGTGCCAGGGTTTTTTATGAAAAGCTTTTTCGCCACATTTTCCGCAGTCGTTTTCATTTCGGGCCGGACATAATGATGGTTTAATATGCAGTAATAAAAAACACTATGAGGCTTTAAATTCGGATTCGACCAAATGGGAAGTGGCACCCGCCCGCATTGCCATTTCGCCAAAGGCGGGATAAGGAATATCGTAAAGAGTAAATAGATAGCGGAGAAAGATAATAGCTTTGCCAATCGTCTTTTCCGTTTGCTTTTGATCCCTTTGAAAAAGAAATAAAACAAAGGAAGGCACAGCAACCAGATGATACCACCGACTTGAGTGAAAAGCGTGAGCAGGCACACAATTAATAAATGGAGGAAAAAAGACTTTATGGTATTCCACATTTTTGGAAAAGGACTTTCTTGTGAACTACAAAAGGAACAAAAGAAATAATAAATCACACTTCTTTTGTGGTTCAAATAAAACGAATGTATATTTTTATTGTCACCGTTCATATTCTTCAACTCCGATGCAAAAAAATAATTATCCACAAATAGGTATTTCGGAAAACAAGGCCGCCGCTTTGGCCATAAAATATTATGGCCTCAAAACTCAAGTGAAAAGACTCCTCGGCGAGGCAGATTTTAATTTCTATCTAAAAACTGAAGATGGCAAGGAATATACTTTAAAAATCAGCTACCCGGACGCCAATAGGCAGACGATTGATTTACAGGCAAAAATCATGTGCCACTTGGTAGCTTCAAAATTACCTTTTCACTTTCCAGCAGTCGTCCCATCAATTGATGGGCGGGAATACATTGATTTGGAAGATGGCCGGTTTTTGAGGTTACAAAAGTGGGTGCCGGGCAGGATGCTGGCCGAGGTTACCCCCCGTTCGAACCAACTACTGGAAAACTGGGGCAAGATTGCCGGATCGCTTTCTTTGCACCTAGCCGGGTTCGATCATCCTGCCGCCCACCGTTCCTATAAATGGAACCCGAGCCAGACCTTGGAGGCAAAAAAATATAGATCTTTTCTTACTGGAAATGGAGCGCATGAAATAGCGGATTATTTCTGGAATTTATTTGCCACCACTGCTTTGCCCCACTTGCCGGTATTGCGCAAATCCGTTAATCACAACGACGCTCACGGTCTCAACCTATTGGCCAGTTTTGACTTGAAAAACCCTACAATTACTGGTGTCATAGATTTCGGAGATGCCCTGTACACGGAGACGATCAACGAATTGGCAATTGCCTGTGCCTATGCCTCTATGCACCTGCCCGACCCTATGCAAGCCTTAGCGAATGTGGTACGTGGTTACCATGAAGTTTATCCATTGGAAGAAAAAGAACTGGCAATCCTTTTTCCTCTGATAGGTGCCAGGTTGACATTGTCCGTTTGCTACTCCGCATGGAACAAACACCACGAACCCGATAACGAATACCTGATCATCAGCGAAAAACCTGCTTGGGGTTTATTGAAAAAATTAAGACATATATCCCCAGCGCTTGCTCATTATACTTTTCGCCACGCCTGTGGATTGGAACCGCATCCAAATAGCGAACTTTTTGGCACTTGGGCTGCCAGTAAAGAACTCGCGCCAGTTATTGATTTTGACGGAAAAACGACAACACCTTTGGACTTTAGTGTGGGTAGCATTTCTAATTTTGAGAATGTCAACAATTTTCAAAAATCAATATCCAAGCTGCTCAAAGATAAGGAAGCTGACATAGGCATTGGAGGTTATAGAGAGGTGCGCCCGTTTTATACGGCAGACGCCTATAAAATAATAGGAAACTCAGGTGCCCAATGGCGGACGGTCCATCTCGGCATTGATGTTTGGACGGAGGCTGAAACACCTGTTTTTGCTCCATTAGAAGGAACGGTACATAGTTTTCAGAACAACCTTGGAGACGGCAACTATGGACCGACCATTATTTTGGAACACAAAGTAGATTGTTCCAATTTCGCAATTGGGCCAAGCGCTAACAACAATAAATATTCACTGACTTTTTATACGCTGTATGGTCATTTGAGTATGGAGTCTATAGATGGGATTGAAAAAGGAATGCCCATTCAAAAAGGTCAACGAATCGCCAATGTCGGCGCAGCACCGATAAATGGGAATTGGCCCCCGCACCTGCATTTTCAAGTCATTCTAGATATATTGGGGAATAAGGGGGATTTTCCAGGAGTTGCATTCCCAGAGGAATCCGAAACGTGGTTGAGTATCTGCCCTGATGGGAGGTTTTTTGTTTGAACGCAGAGATGCGGAGAACAAAACAGGCTCTGTGTCTCCGCGTCTCTGCGTTCAATAATTGAGTGTCCACTTATTTCTGGTAAAACCCAAAGTTTCTATTACCTTTCGCCGAGAATAAAACAAACAACAATAAAACATGAATTTTTCAACAACCGACCTGATCGTTTTCGCTGGATGGATTATTTTTATGATGGGATTTGGCATCTGGATTTCAAGAGGAAAACAAGAGACCACCCAAGATTATTTTCTTGCATCCAAAGCGTTGCCTTGGTGGGCCGTGGGTGGATCGCTGATCGCTTCCAATATTTCTGCCGAGCAGTTTATCGGGATGTCAGGATCTGGATACGTTGTCGGTATAGCCATTGCCTCTTACGAACTGATGGCAGCACTCACCTTGCTCATTGTTGCCAAATATTTCTTACCAATTTTTTTAAAAAAGGGCATTTATACCATGCCCCAGTTTTTGGAACAACGTTTTGATAACCGTGTACGAACGGGCTTGGCGATTTTCTGGATATTGTTGTTTGTTTTTGTCAACATCACTTCAGTGCTGTATTTAGGAGGGTTGGCGCTAAAAACCATCATGGGCATACCCATGATTTATGGGGTGATCGGACTGGCCCTTTTTGCTTCTACTTTTTCCATTTTTGGTGGCTTGAAAGCAGTCGTTTGGACGGATGTGGTTCAAGTAACCGTCCTCATCTTTGGAGGTTTGATGGCGAGTGTGCTGGTACTCAATGCACTGGGCGGAAGTTTTTTGGGCGGTCTTGAACTTTTGGTGGAGCGTGCTCCCGAAAAATTTGACATGATCCTCGACAAGGTCAATCCAGAGTATATGAACCTGCCCGGCATCAGTGTGCTGATAGGAGGTATGTGGGTCGCCAATATTTATTATTGGGGCAACAACCAATATATCATACAGCGGGCTTTGGCTGCCAAAAGCCTGAAAGAAGCACAGCACGGAGCAGCATTTGCGGCCTTCCTCAAAGTTATATTGCCACTCATCGTCGTCATTCCTGGCATCGCCGCCTTTGTGCTGAACGCCGACATTGAAAAGCCCGACGAGGCATATCCATGGGTTTTGGGCAATTATGTCACGGTTGGTTTCAAAGGGCTGGCTTTTGCTGCCCTGATTGCTGCCATCGGTTCGTCGTTAAGCTCTATGGTCAACAGCGCCTCCACGATTTTCACCTTGGATATTTACCGCCCATTTTTTATGAAAATGGACAAAGAAAGAAAAGAACTGCTCGATTCCCACGAACATGATAGCCATTTGCTTACGCAACAGGAGGAATCCCGATTGGTAAAAGTCGGCAAATTGGCTGCTGGCATCTCCCTAGTGCTTGGCATTATTGTCGCCCCATTGCTTGGCAACCTCGACCAGGCATTTCAATACATCCAAGAATACACAGGCTTCATCAGTCCAGGCGTGGTTGCGGTGTTCCTGCTGGGCCTTTTCTGGAAACGGACTTCCACCAACGCGGCCTTGGCAGCTGTGATCCTTTCCATTCCACTCTCTACTGGTTTTAAATTCCTGATGCCCACCTTGCCATTTTTAGACAGGATGGGAATTAGTTTTTTAATAATTGTTGCCATCATGGTGATCATTTCATTAATGGAAAACAAAGGCAGTGACCATAAAGCTGTTGAGATGGAGAAGGGATTGTTCAAAACCTCCCAGATTTTCAACATTGCTTCAATTGTGATTTGTGGAATACTGGCAGTCATTTATGCAGTGTTCTGGTAATGGTTCAGATGGAAGTTTTACCAAACGGAACAACGCCCAGGCACTCCGTAGCTGTGCAATCGCCTGGGAGGATCAATCTCATCGGGGAGCATACCGATTATAACGATGGCTATGTATTGCCTGCCGCTATTGATAAAAAAACAGTCATGCAGCTGAAGCGGAATGGAACCGCCCACCAAGCGACAGTGGTTGCTTCCAATCTCAATGAGTCATTTTCATTTGATCTGCAAAATTTCTCTCCATTGCCTGGCGGTTGGCAGAATTACATCATGGGCGTGGTGCATGAGCTGCAAAAACTGAATGCTGACATTCATGGTTTCGACGCTGAATTTGAGGGGGACATACCCATTGGCGGTGGCATGAGTTCTTCCGCCGCCCTAGAGTGCAGTCTTGCCTTTGCCCTCAATGAAATGTTTGATTTGGGTTTCGACAAATGGCAGCTCATCAAGGCATCCCAGATGGCGGAGCATAATTTTGTAGGTATCAAATGCGGCATCATGGATCAGTTTGCCAGCATGATGGGGAAAAAAGACCAGGTCATGCTGCTGGACTGCCGCTCTCTTGAATACAGTTACTTTCCACTGGAATTGGGTGCCTATCAAATATTGCTTTTGAACACCAATGTTTCCCATTCTCTTGCATCTTCTGAATACAACACCCGGCGATCCGAATGTGAAGAAGGAGTTGCTTTATTAAAAAAAGAAAACCCAGTCATTTCCAGTTTAAGGGATGTGTCGTTGGAGCAGCTGGTCAGCCATCGGGACAGGATGCCGAAGCGGATTTTCCGACGTATCCATCATGTCGTTTCTGAAAACAAGCGGGTTTTGGAAGCAACCAATGCATTGCTGGGCAATAACCCTGACGTTTTAGGCAAATTGGTTTACCAGTCTCACTTCAGTTTGCAAAATGACTATGAAGTCAGTTCCCCAGAACTGGATTTTTTGGTGCAGCAAACCATTGACAAGGACTACATCCTTGGTAGCCGGATGATGGGCGGCGGCTTCGGCGGTTGCACCATCAACATCATTGAAAAAGGCAGGGTTGCTGAATTTGTGGACAAGGTTTCAGTAACCTACCGCAACCAATTTGGCTTTCACCCAACACCTTATTCTGTCTCTATTGAAAATGGGACTGGAGAAGTTGAAAGTTGACACCTTTCGAAAAGGTGTCAACTTTGGAGCTTGAACAAAGTTCTGATGTTGCTACTTTCGCACCCTGTTTCACGTAATCGGAAGTTGCACTTCCGAAAAGAGATTAATTTGGCTCGGAAGTACAACTTCCGGTTACGGTTAAAACAGTAGAAAATAAAAATCATGATACAAACATCCGAATGTCAATTAAAAAATATTTCTGCCCATTTAATTGGAAATAAATACAATGGAGAAGACTTGGTGCTCTCAAATAGCCCTCTGGAAATTAGCGACCCCGTTTTAAGTGAAATATTGCAGCATTATTTTTTAACACATTTTACCTCGCCGGAGTATTTTAGTTTTAATATAAAAGATGAAGAAGGTGTAGATAATCCGATTTATAATTTCGCAAAAGAAATTTTTAATAACAACGAAATTGATTTTCACAAAATTTCCAAAAATATAGCCCATGGATTATATGACAACTCGGAACATCCAAATATTAAATCAGGGGAATTATATGTTGTTTTAATTAGGGATATAATTATTGAAGATGAATTGACAGATGCGATCGGTCTGTTTAAATCGGAAACTAAACAACCTTTTTTAAAAGCATTTTCCGAGGATAATAATATTGTATTAGATTACGACCAAGGTGTGAACACCGACAAGCTCGACAAGGCTTGTTTGATTGCCAATACCAATGAATCTGGTGGCTTTAAATTATGCGTGATTGATAAAACAAATAAAGGGGAAGAGGCGAAGTTTTGGAAAGATAAATTTCTAAAAATAAAACCCTGCGCCGACAATTATCATTTTACAGAAAGCTTTATGAAAGCCACTAAAAAATTCGTTACGTCCAAAGCAATGGATGAATCTTTTGAAGTGGAAAAAGCGGATAAAATTGATTTCCTAAATTCATCGGTACAATATTTTCGTGACAATGATTCATTTAATGAATCGGATTATACAAACCAAGTTTTTAAAAACGAAAATATAGCGAATTCATTTCAAGAATTCAGGAAAGAATATCAAGAGCAAAACAGCCTACCCATTATTGATGAATTTGACATATCTGAACCGGCGGTAAAAAAACAGTCCCGCATCATGCGGAGTGTTTTAAAATTGGATAAGAATTTCCATGTTTATATTCATGGTGATAAAAAATTAATAGAAAAAGGGTATGACCAAGAAATGGGAAAGAGTTTTTATAAAATATTTTTTGACGAGGAGGCATAAAAAAAGAAGCGACGCTTTTTAGAAAAGCGTCGCTTCTGGATCAATTATAGTTCTTTATTTTCCTATCATAATTCTTTTCACCAACACACCATCGTCCACAACAAACCGGACGATATAAATTCCAGCAGCCATATTATTTAATTCTAGGCTAATGGATTTGTTGGAAAAATAATCATTGACTTCCGGCAACACCAGTTTGCCGTTCAGGTCGTACAGGCCGACACTCACTTCGGAAACACTTGGCAGGTTGAATTGCAGGAACAACCTGTCCGTAACTGGGTTGGGATACAGATCGATAAAGCCTTCCAGTTCAGCATTGATTGTGCTGACGATCATATCAACAAATATCACCTCTGATTGAAAGGCACAGCCGTTTTCATCTGTGATGGTCAGGACATAATCGCCGGTCGATAAACCGGTCGGATCTTCCTCCGTTGAAACGACATTCCCATTGAGGGTCCATTCAAAAGTAAGGTTGCCAGTACCCCCGGAGACGGTCACTTCGATGGCCCCATCCATATTGCTGAGTATTTCATCGGTGATGCTATCTACGGAGATGGCCAATGCGTCTGGTTCGGTCACTTCCACATTAGCCACAGTGGTACATCCAACTGCATCGGTGATGGTGACGGTGTAATTGCCAGCACTCAGTCCAGTAGCTGTTTGGGTTGTTTGACTGTTGGCATCGCCCCATTCGTAGGTATATGGAAGCACTCCGCCGAGAGGATCAGCAGTAGCTGTTCCATCCTCAAAACTGTTGCAAGTAGCTGAGGTGGCGGTGGCGGTTCCGCTGAATCCATTATCTATTGTGATGCTGAATGAACAGGTGTCCGTGTTGCCACTGGCATCCATTGCCTCCAACACAAGTACTGTTGTCCCTGACGGAAAAGAAGACCCTGGAGGCAAGCCATTGATAAGTTCGAAGGTCGGATTTGGACAGTTATCTGTTACCGTTGGAGGGTCATATTCTACCACTTCCATGCAACTGGTACTCTGAACGGTGATATTGTCAGGGCAAGTTATCGCTGGTGAAATGTTGTCCACCACGGTTACGGTAGCCATGTCAAAATTGCAATTGTTTGACAGATCGGCTACCGCAATCACCACCTCGTTTTCACCTAAATCGGCACAAGTGAATTCTGAAATATCGAGGAGCATGGTGTCGATGCCACAGTTGTCCGTGCTGCCGTTATCGATCATTGCAGCAGTGATGCTTGCCATGCCGCTTGTGTCAAGTTCAATAGTAATGTCCTGCACCACCACCACTGGCATCTCGGTGTCAGGATCGACCCCGACTTCGATGGTTTGGGAAGCGGTGCAACCACTTGCATCAGTGATGGTTACTTCGTAATTGCCGTTTTGGAGGTTCTCGATAGTAACATTTGTCGAGCCATCGGGCCATTCAAAAGCATAGCCTGGTATGCCGCCATTGCCGGCCACTGTGATCGAACCATTGGTATCGCCGGCACAGGTCACATTGATCACGCTGGTTGCGCTGACCGATAATTCATCTGGTTGTGTGATTTCGATTCCATCAACTTCAGAACAGCCGTTTGCATCTGAAACGGTGACAGCGTAGGTCCCAGCTATCAGATTATTGATATTAGCAGTGGTCGAATCATTTGACCAAACAAAAGAAACGGGAGGCATGAAGCCTGTGGCGGTAACCTCTGCACTGCCATTATTGCCACCAAAACATGAAACATTATTCCCGCTCACTTCGGTTGAGGTATTTCCACACCCAAATGGATTGACAGTAGCACAACCTTCCGTTGTGCAGCCATTGTCATCGGTCACTGTTACGCAGTATATACCAGGTGGCAGATCAACGATTTGTTGAGTGGTTGCACCATTATCCCATGAGTATGCGTAAGGCATGATGCCTCCATCAGGTGCTGCGTTGGCGGTACCATCATCGGCACCGACGGCAGTCAGGTCAGTAGCTGTCACAGCCACCGTAATTGCAACTGGTTCGCCAATGGTCAGCTCCACAGTTGCGGTGCAATTATTGGCATCCGTTGCAGTGACGGAGTAAGTGCCCGCAGCCAAATCATTGCGGGAAGGATCGATGCTGCCGTCAGGCCACTCAAACGTATAGCTAGGCATACCACCAGAAGCGGCTACTATAGCAGTACCGTTTGACTCGCCGTTGCAGAGTGCATTGGTTGTTTGAGTAACGGACGCCTCCAAAACCGTTGGTTCGGAAATGGTGACAGTCAATGTTTCAGTACAGTTGTTTTGGTCAGTAGCGGTAACGATATATTCGCCAGCAGTAAGATTGGAGAGAGTGTCGCCCATGCCACCATTTGACCACAAGAAAGTATAACCTGGTGTGCCGCCGCTTCCCTCCACGGTTACTTCACCATTATTTTCGCCATTACAGCTTACATCAGTCAGAGAAGTGGTTGATACAACAATGGCAGTGGGTTCAGAAATGGTCACGGTGGCCATTTCCTCACATCCGTTTACTTCGCTGGCAGTGACCATGTAGGTGCCTGCCACAAGCCCTGTTATGGTTTGGGTGGTTTCGCCATTTGACCAATTATAAGTGTATGGAGTACCGCCACCAGAAGGCGTGACCGTTGCTTCCCCATCAGTTCCTCCATTGCAGGTCACATCGGTTTGACTGGTTTGTACAGTAAAAGAAGAGCAGTCGAAACTATTGACCATGACCGTACCAGTTGCAGTACAACCATTGTCATCGGTGACGGTGACAGAATAGGTGCCTACCGGTAAATTGGTAATGGTTTGGGTGGTCTCACTATTCGACCATCCATAAGTAAATGGTGCTGTGCCGCCAGTTGGGTTGGCGGTCGCAGTGCCATCATTTGCGCCTGTGCCTGTTTCATTGGTTGCGGAGGCATTCGCCAGTAGAACATCAGGTTCTGTTATGGTTGCCGTTGCCGTTGCAGTGCAATTGTCCTCATCGGTAATGGTGACGATATAAGTACCTACAGCCAAATTCATGATGGCTTGGGTAGTCTCATTGTTCGACCATTCATACATATAAACTCCATTTCCACCAGAGCCGGTAACAGTTGTACTTCCTGTGCTATTCCCATTGCAATCCACATTTGTTTGACTGGAGATAGAAGCGGTGAGTGCCGCTATTTGTGTAACGACAGCATCGTCAGATGCAGTGCAGCCGTTTCCGTCATCAGTCACGGTCAGCGTATAAGTGCCTTCTGCGTCAACAGTTGGCATCGTCGTCGTTTCACCCGAAACAATATTCCCGTCAGAGGTTGTCCACAGATAAGATATATCAGCACCAGCTGAAGAGCCGGAGCCGTCCAGGATAACAGAAGTGTTATTGCAATTCAAGCTCATGTCAGCACCAGCATCAGCGGTGGGTAGGGCGGTGTCCTCCAAAACGTCTACATCGTCTTCTGCTGTGCAACCATTGGATATGTCGGTTACGGTCAACGTGTACGTGCCTTCCGCATCAACGACTGGGGTCGTCGTGTTGGCGCCACTGACTATGTTGCCATCATTGGTAGTCCATTGGTACAGGATATCGGCTCCCGATGAGGAGCCGGTCCCGTTGAGTGTAACTGTTGCATTATTGCAGGTGATAGCCATCCTTGGCCCAGCATCAGCAGTTGGAGGGGTTGTGTTTTCCAAAATAACGGCAGAGGCTGTTCCGGTACATCCGTTGGCATCCGTGGCCGTAACAGTATAGGTGCCAGCTACCACAAAGGACGCCGTTTGGGTCATCATGCCATTTGACCAGGCGTAAGAATAACCGGGCGTCCCGCCATTGCCTTCTGCTGTTGCAGAACCGACTACATTTATACAATCAATATGGACGAGGTTAGTAACCGTTGCCGAAACGGATGTAGCTGGTTCAGTAATGGTAATCATTGCCTCACCGGGCATTCCCGTTGCATTGGTTGCCGTAACAGTATAGGTGTCGGCTGGCAAGTTGGTGATGTTGGGGCCCATCATTCCATTCGACCAGGAGTAGGTATATGGACCACCGCCACCGCCTGAAGCAGTAGCAGTAGCTGTTCCGTCGCTGCCCCCGAAGCAACTAACATTTGTTCCTGTTACATCAACAATGATCTGACCTCCGCCGCCCATGAATGTGCCCGTAGCTGTTGTGGTAACTACTGCATCCCCACCATTATTGCCATTGTTATTTGCCAATACTGATGCCGAATACATGGTAATGCCCCCTGAACCACTGGCAGGAGATGTCCAATCTACGGTATAGGTAATGTCATCACTTCCTCCAAAAAGAACTGCAGGGTTGTGTTCAAAAAAAGTCCTGCCACCTTCTGTTTGGGTCGTGGAACTAGCCCCTGGGTTGGATAGGGTGCCGATATTATTATCATTGTCGTCCAATACCACCATCTGAAAGCCCCCCTTCATAGGAATACTATTTGTCCGAGTAACTGTCACCGTAATAGGGTATGTGGTACTGGGGTCAATGGTCGCCGGCAATCCAGCAACCGTGACACTGCCAGTGCCACTGCCCCCCGAATGACATCCCCCTGTGGCAGAAGCACAGGTAGTGAAAGTAGGGGGTGCCCCAGTGCGGTCATTTGGGGGGTTAGCACTAAAAGACAGGAATAAATATCCTGCAAGAACAGCCCAGAAAAGGGCATAGGCCCGTGTAAGTTTTTTCTTCATGATGGGTATATTTTATTAATGAAATTGATGAAAATAAAAATACTCTACCCGACGGTTTAACATTTGAAAGAATTCGAAGCTCATATTGCGATATAATTATTGAGAACAGCCATCGAAATCACAATATTTGATCTTAATTTCCATTCAAAATGGTATCAATTACAGTCAAATGTTAAACCGTCGGGTAGAGTAGAAAATAAAAATACTCTAATCGAGTCGGCAGTAAGTTATCCTTTCTGTGTTAATATTGTACAATTAAATTGGCTAAATGGCTGCGTGCGGATACTTTAGTATAAGAAAAACTGGGGGTTTCATTTGTCTCAGACAAATAGAATTTCACTACCTTGTTTGTCCAAATGTATATGGGTGAGTGGATTTAGGTAACAGTGATAATTGAACACAAATACAATAAATTTAATATATGAAACAAGCACTCTTACTCCTTATTTTGGCTCTATTCTTTTTTTCTTGCCAACAAAGTGATCCAGCCGATGCAATCCCTAACGAATACAAAATCATCCCAAGGCCCATTGACCTGACGCCTAAAATGGGCAAATTCATATTCACTGAAAACACAAAGATATTATTGGCTTCCCCCGATGAAGAGTTGCAGTTGGCTGCTGAATACCTAAAAGCTTTATTTGTTGAAATAAATACCATTGAAGAAGGTACGGCAGGAAAGGATGCCATTGTCTTTGAGTTGGACGCTTCTATTGAAAACGAAGAAGGTTATGTACTGAACATTGACCCTTATGAAGTTTCGATAAAAGCAAAAACAGCTGCTGGGGCTTTTTATGCTGTGCAGACATTTCGACAGTTAGTGCAAGATCAGGAGGAATCTGATCTGGGTCTTATGGGCGTTCCTTGCGTGGAAATCAAAGACGCTCCCCGTTACCAATACCGCGGCATCCACCTTGATGTGGGCCGTCACTTTTTTCCAATAGATTTCATCAAAAAATTCATTGACTTATTGGCTGTACATAAGTTCAATCGTTTTCATTGGCATCTCACGGAAGACCAAGGATGGCGTTTGGAAATAAAAAAGTACCCGAAGTTGCAGGAGGTTGCTGCCTGCCGGGACGAGACCTTGATCGGACACTACAACGACCAGCCCCATCAATTTGACGGTAAAAAATATTGCGGTTTTTATACCCAGGACGAGGCCAGGGAAATCGTGAAATATGCAGCTGACCGATTCATTACCGTCATACCCGAAATCGAAATGCCTGGACATGGGCAGGCAGCCATTGCCGCTTATCCTGAATTGGGCTGCACGGGCAAGCAAATCGGGACGGCCACTAAATGGGGTGTTTTCGAAGATGTCTATTGTCCCAACGAAGCGACTTTTGAATTTCTCGAAAATGTATTGCTGGAAGTGATGGACATTTTTCCTTCCAAATATATTCATATTGGTGGAGATGAATGTCCAAAAGCACAATGGGAAAAAAGCAGCTTCTGTCAAGATTTGATTAGAAAAGAGGGGCTGGAAGATGAGCATGGGCTGCAGAGTTATTTCATCGGACGCATGGAAAAATTCATAAACAGCCATGGCCGGTCAATCATTGGCTGGGATGAAATATTGGAAGGCGGCCTTGCCCCCAATGCCACTGTAATGAGTTGGCGAGGAACGGAAGGAGGCATTTCCGCAGCCAAACAAGGGCACGATGTCATCATGACACCGACTACTTATTGTTACCTCGATTATTACCAGTCAGATTCGCCCAAAGAGCCATTGGCCATTGGCGGATACCTGCCTTTGGAAAAAGTGTATAATTACGAACCAACTCCAGCAGAATTGACCTCCGAGGAAGCCAAGCATATCCTTGGAGCACAAGGCAATATTTGGACGGAATACATGAAAACACCAGAGCAGGTTGAATACATGGCATTTCCCCGTGCCTGCGCAATTGCGGAAATTACTTGGTCACCAAAGGAAGGAAAGGATTATGACGATTTTGTTGACCGGTTGTCCACACACGTAAAGCGGTTAAAGAACATGGGCGTGAATGTAGCGAATAAGATTTATGATATTAAAACAAGCGTCTTGTCAGGTGATGGGAAAGGCGTCCGAGTTGGCCTGTTGCCCAAAATGGCTGGCATCGACATCCGTTACACCTTCAATGGAACCGTGCCATCGTCAGAAAGCCATAGCTATTCTGATGCTGTTTATATTGAGGAAAGCGGGGTGTTGAGGGCCACATCATTCGATGGCGAGCAAGCAGTTGGCAATAGTAGCCAACTCGTTTTTAATCTCCACAAAGCTGCCGGAAAACAAATATCATTGACGAATGAACCTGCCGAAAAATACAATGGCAACGGGCCGGGTTCCCTAATCAACGGAGTAGCGGGCAGCAATGGCAGATATGGCGGAGCGGAGTGGCTTGGTTTTGAAGGAAAAGATTTTGGGGCAGTGATAGACTTGGGGGAAGTAATGCCCATTTCAAAAGTCTCCACCCGTTTTTTCAATGGAAAAGGTCAATGGATTTATCCACCCAAAACCATATCTATTGGCACTTCCACCGATGGAGAAACTTTTAGCGAGATGGAAGCTTTAGAAGTGGCCGATAGTGACAAAAAGATCATTGAAGTAGAAGTGGGTTTAAGTGAAACCAAAACCCGGTTTATCAAAATTTATGTGAAACGGTTTGGACTCATTCCAAATGGCGCCCAAGGGTCAGGTCATGAGGCGTGGCTGTTTGTGGATGAGGTAGTTGTTGAATAAAAAATCCCCTTCCTTTCCTAAAAGGTGGGAATTCAATTCCCACCTTTTAGGAAAGGAAGGGGCTAAACCATCATCCAGATTCATAATGAAATACCTGTTTTTCTCCAATCCTGAACACCACGGGTTTTCTATTTCAACAGACCCATCAAAATTGGATATGGATTTCATCCATCAATTCTTATCGGAGGAATCGTATTGGGCGAAAGGGAGCGACCGGGAAGAAGTGGAGGCGTCACTTGAAGAAGCACTTTGTTATGGTGTTTATGAAAACGGAAAGCAAATAGGGTTTGCCAGCATCACCTCTGATTTTTCCAGCTTTGCTTATATCTCCGACGTATTTATCCACGAAAAATGCAGGGGAAAGGGTCTCTCGAAATGGCTCTTGGAATCTATATTATCGCACCCTGGGCTGAAAAACCTTTCAGAATGGATGCTTATGACCGACAGCGCACATGGGCTTTACGAGCAATTTGGATTTAAACGAGTACCGGGGAGTACTGACCAAATGATAAAAGTTAACTCAAAATTAAGTGCGTAGAAATTCAATCCTTGATTGCCAATTTAAAAAATGCCTCTACTTCCGTTGGCGTCATTTTTTTTGTTGGCCGCACGAGGCGAAACCCAACAAAGGGCGAATCTGGATTCCACCATTTACTTTTAGGGATTTGTGGGTCACGGGCCTGCCAACGAGGGCTGGATTTTTGCCTTGCCTGACAACGGCAATCTTCAGCATCGCTATCGTAAGAGCCACCGCGCACCACACCAGGATATCGTGGCAGCCTCTGGATTTTTATCCCATTGTTTTCAGTAATTTTAATTTCATCATCTAAATTATGAAGATAGTAATATTCTTGGTTTTGGTCGAGAGTCCATTCAGCTACGTTTCCGAGCATGTCAAATAAGCCAATGAGGTTGGGCCTTTTCTGGCCCACTTCATGGTATTTTTCAAAAGCATTTTCATAAGACCAAGCATATTCTGACAGATTCGCACCGGAGGGAGGGTATTCGGTTTGACCAC
The DNA here is from genome assembly GCA_029263015.1 of Saprospiraceae bacterium. Taxonomy (GTDB): domain Bacteria; phylum Bacteroidota; class Bacteroidia; order Chitinophagales; family Saprospiraceae; genus UBA6168. The sequence goes on from JAJCYI010000238.1 coordinate 18,733, forward strand.
CGCCACGGCAGGCAATTTCCCATTCTGCCTCAGTGGGCAGACGGTAAAAATTCCCAGTTTTTCCATACAGCCATTTACAATAACGGAGCGCCGCTTGCTGGGTCATGCTGACCGCAGGAAATCCCGATTTGCCCATGCCGTAAGTGTAGTCGATGTACTGAGGCGTCGGTCTTGAAATGGCGTCGGCAGAATAGTTTTTAGAGGGGTGGTTGGATGCGTTGGTATCGTATTCTTTTTGGTAAAAAATAATGAACTCATCGTAGGTGACCTCATGCACCCCGATCCAAAAACTGTCAAGTTTGACTAAATGCTTAGGTATTTCGTGTGGATATCCATTTGATGTAAAAATTGGGCTGTTGTACACCATAAATATATCGCTAGGAATCAATACCAATTCAAACGAGACATCGGATCCGGGAATCTGTTCTGTGAGTTTTTGACCAGCAATGTTGAGTGTAAGAGAAAGAAGGGTAAGCAGTAAAAAGGTTTTTCTGTTCATAAAATGTTGGCCAGTGATTTTAAAACCAGCCATCCAGCAGAGCAGATAACGGTAGCCACAGCCACAAATTTAAGCAAGGAACTTTGATCGGTAGGCAAATCTTCAGACTCCTCTGTTTTTCCATTTGACCGTTCTATTTCATCTTCTGGCAATGGGGCAATATCCTTGTTCCCCATCAATTCCATCATTTCTTCATAGTCCTTTCGGTTGCTCATGGAGGCAAGCTCCTCCTGGCTTAGTTGACCATGCAGCCAACGGATTAAAAAAGATGGGTCGTTGCTGTTAGTTTGCATGCAGTACTTGTTAAGTGTTTGTGTAGTCATCATAATTGGAATTTTTAACCAGTAGGAAAACAGCTTTTGCACAATGCTTAAATGTGCTCAGTTGGCAAATTGTGCAGCGAAAAGCTGATTTTTTTCACTCCTGCATTTTTCCCAACATTTCAGCCATCTTCTTCCAGACAATATTCAGCGCTTTGACAGGGCGGATCATCACTTTGAATTCAGTGATTTTGCCAGCGTCATTCCACGTTATGATGTCAACTCCATTTACAGTTATTTCACCGATTTGTGTTTCAAATTCCAGGCATGCTTGTTGGCCGCTGACAATCTCTTTAGAATAATGAAACCCTCCCTGCCTTAAAATATGCATAGCGGCAGTAAGGTACATTTTAGTGAGCTGTTTGCCTTTCTGTGGCAACCATACTACTGGCGAATGGAAAGAGACCTCATTGGCCAATAGTTGATCAAGAATACCCATGTCTCCTGTTTTAACAAATTCATGCCAGATAAGAAGCGGGTCCATCTTACAGTGGGTGTTTTGTTAGGATTTGGTAAAAAATAAGTGCTACATTTTGGGGATCAACTATTATCGGGTTTAAAATCAGCCATGTCATTCAGCCCCATCTTTCTAACGGTCCTTTTTAATTTGTCCATGCCACATTCCCGGCAGCTTGCTGAAACCACAAAACGGTTTACGGCGATTGCTGACAGCTCGCAGGAGTTATTTCTGGTTCTGCATTTTTCAAAACATTTAAACCCATCCAAGGTTGAAGTCCTTTCATAGCCGTTCTCATCTTCCTTGTCAATCGTGGCCATCGACCAGGCGGCCATTCCCATCAGCCCCATCGCAAATCCACCAGTATCAATGATTTTGATTTCGATGATATTGCCGTCATCATCTTTATACTTTGCTTCGGCAGTCGATATTTTCATTCCCATTGCGCCCGCTGTCTCGCCCTTTTTACTTGTCCGTTCCATGCCATCCAACTTTTCCGGGGTCATTTTTTGCAACTCCCTGAAATTGATAGGCTCAGTCTGTTGAAGCCCTGAATCTTTGATTGTTTTTTGCATCTGATCCATTGCCTCTTGCAGATTGGCAGGTTCACTATCGGCTTCATTATCACTTGATGCATCACCGTTATTATTGGAGGTAACAGAAGAAGTGTCGTCACTGCTTTCCTCATTTTTTTCACCACAACCTCCGCAAGAAGCCAAACTGCACATCAAAAAGAGAAGCATAATCCAAGTAATATTTTTCATGTTATTTTATTTATATTATTAAAAAATTAATTTGTGATGATTTAGAAAATGAAGCCTTCCATATGACCCTTTCATCAATACTAATGCATAGAGGCAAGAAAGCAGAACAAATATAGCAGAAGAATTTTGAAACCACAATTCCCCATATGGGTGATTCGTTTCTTGCTTCCCCAACTATTTAAGCTCCCTTTTCACTTGGCTGCCAAAGCACCTTAATAAAATTCACCACTCGGTCGTTCAAAACTTCAACGCCCTCATTTTCAAGCAGTTCTTGCATCATTTCTGGCGTGGCAAAATTATTTCTGCCACTGAGTTCACCTTTGCGGTTCACAACCCTATGGGCAGGTACGCCATCTCCCATCAAGCTATTGTTGAGTGCCCATCCGACCATCCTAGCAGAACCTAACGCCAAGTAATCGGCAATTATGCCGTAGCTAGTCACACGTCCAAAAGGAATATTTTTTACAACTTCATGAACCTGGTCGATATAATTGCTTTCTTTCTTTTTCATTAGACTTGTTCGTAAATAAGATTTTAGGATATGAGAATTAGGTTTTTTAGTCTGATGGTCTATTTTTTTGAGTGCATAGCCGTAGCTATGGGTGAGAAAAAATAGTGCGACAGACGGAAAAAGATTTTTTCATATTCAAAATCCTAATTTGCGAACAAGTCTAGTATTAATCAAGTTGAGACAGCTTCTTAGTTTTGCGGCTTCTAAATAATTTTAAATGCTAAAGATAAAAGTAAAAGCGGGATCCATCACCAACCTGACAGATGCACGGTATTTCGCTGCGCGGGAAGTAGAGTGGTTAGGGTTTCCATTGGGATCGGGCGAAGGGTTTATTGAACCCATTCAGGTCAAAGCAATAGCCGAGTGGGTTGATGGGGTACGAATAGTTGGTGAGTTTGGTTTTTCCCGACCAGAAGAAATCCTTGCCGCCAAAAAGTTTATTGGACTTGATGCCGTTCAAGTGAATATGTTCACTTCCCTAAAAGACATCAGCCAATTAGCAGGGATTACCATAATCAAAGAAGTGGTAGCTGGTGCGGATTTATCGGAACAAGAATTAGAAAACCACCTCGATAACTTCAGCAAACATTGTGATTTTTTCTTGTTGAACATGAGTGCTGCTGGTTATTCTTGGAAAGAACTAGTGGCTGGACGCCCTTATTCTGCTGCTTTTTTGAATAAATTATGTGGAAAACACAAAATCATCCTTGGTCTCGATTGTTCTGCTGACGAAATTGACCAGGTGCTTGATGAGGTTAAACCATATGCCCTTAGTTTTAATGGAGGCGAAGAAGAAAAAACTGGGGTTAAATCTTTTGATGAGTTAGATGAGCTACTCGATGTATTGGAGGTTGATGGATAAATTTTCCTTATTATTGTCCGACTACTTAGAATAGTAAATATGACTATAAAACAAGCACAAGAGACTGTCAATCAATGGATTAACACCATCGGTATTCGGTATTTCAGCGAACTGACCAATACAGCCGTTTTGATGGAAGAAGTCGGAGAAGTTGCCCGGTTGATGGCCCGCATTTATGGGGAACAATCGTTCAAAAAGCCAGAGCAAGCCCTTCATGCTAAAACCGACCTAGCCGATGAAATGGCAGACGTACTATTTGTACTAATCTGCCTTGCCAACCAAACCGGTGTGGATTTGACAGATGCATTGATGAAAAATCTGGAAAAAAAAACAGGAAGGGATAAAAAGCGTCATGCCTCGAACAAGAAGTTGCATTGACCTGCTAAAATGAAAAAGGGCAGTACTGATATGAATCAGTATTGCCCTTTTAAAAAAGTGAGTTTAAGACCAGCTCTACCCCCCAAACGAACTGGTCTCACTCACTGTCTCAAGGCACTTCTGCCTCGAAGACATCTTTGGATTTAGTTGTGGTCAGCGACGACAACTCCGAAGCTGGGGTCAGCTTCATCCGTATCTCATAGAATGCCTGTAAAGGCGTTAATTTCTAACAAAAATTCAAAGTGGTTCTGGCTACCGGGAAGTTGGGAAAAAATTAGATTGACTATTTAGGTGTGGGAGGAAAAGGGATAAAAGTCAACCCATATTTATCATTGTCAAACGTTGTTACACTTTCCGAAAATCATGCCACTTTTGAAGAAGCGGATGCGGAATTATTGATTTTTTTAGGAAACGTGATAACAGTGCCATTTGACTTTGCGGCTAGCAAGCCATTGTACATATTTATGTATTCCGAATAATCTTTAAATTCCTGAAAAAAGACAGTTTCTCCACTTTTCATCTTCACCAAAACATGAAAACACAATAGGTTTTCTCTGAAGAAAAACTTCGTCTGCACATCGTCAATATCCACCCCAGTAAACGGTTGCATAAAACCAATTTCATGCATATCGGACTGGTTCATACTTTTTTTTCTTGACAGCATTCATCTCAACCTTTAAGTTGTGTTTTCGATTGTTAGGATAAAGACGTACTGGCAAAATGAATGCCTATTATCGAATTATTCAGGGTATATCTGACATGCATATTTTCGTGTATATTTCGTATCCTGACATGTTATACTTATTTATTGCCCTTAAATCGTTGGAAAACAGTCATTTTGTCAGTTGTTGTCCCGTGGCATGTCCTTTGAACGGCTGGGTTTTGCAGGTTAATTTTTAAAAAAAAATAATTCACCTGCGTTATTATTCGATCACAAATAATTCAAACACTTTTAATATTATGCAAAAAGGAAATATCTCTGTACAAACCGAGAACATCTTTCCCATCATCAAAAAATTCCTGTACTCCGATCAGGAGATTTTTCTTCGCGAACTGATCGCTAACGGTGTGGATGCGACCAGCAAAATAAAATCATTGACGTCGAGGGGAGAACACAAAGGGGACCTGGGCAATTTGACCATCGAAATCAAATTGGACAAAGAAGCCAAAACCCTCACCATCAGCGATAAAGGCTTGGGCATGACAGAAGAAGAAGTAGGCAAGTACCTCAACCAAATAGCTATTTCAAGTGCCCAGGAATTCGTTGAAAAGTATAAAGACGAAGCAAACATCATCGGTAAGTTTGGTCTCGGCTTTTATTCTGCATTTATGGTTGCGGATAAGGTGGAAGTAAACACAAAATCATGGCAGGAAGGTGGAAAAGCAGTGCTATGGACCTGTGAAGGCAGCCCTGACTTTACCATAAAGAACAGTAAGAAAAAAGACCGCGGTACGGACATCACGCTACACATTAGCGAGGACAGTACGGAGTTTTTAGAGGAAAACCGCATTGAAGAGCTGTTGACGAAATATTGCAAGTTCCTTCCTGTTGAAATCAAATTTGGAACTAAAAAAGAAACCATCGAAGAAGGGGAAGGAGATAAGAAAAAGGAAAAAGAAATTGAAGTTGACAATATCATCAACAACCCTGCGCCAATCTGGAAAAAATCACCTGCCGACCTGACCGACCTTAATTACAAAGATTTTTACCAGGAATTATACCCCCATACTTTTGAACAACCTTTGTTCTGGATTCACCTTAATATAGACTACCCGTTTGACCTGACCGGTATTTTATATTTCCCGAAATTAAATAATGCCATAGAAGTTCAGAAAAACAAAATACATCTCTATTGCAACCAGGTATATGTCACCGATGAGGTAAAAGAAATTGTACCTGAGTTTCTTACTTTAATGCACGGCGTGATCGATTCGCCCGATATTCCTTTGAACGTTAGCCGGAGTTATTTGCAGAGCGATAGAAATGTTCGAAAAATAACGGGATATATCACTAAAAAAGTTGCTGATAAGTTGAATGACCTGTTCAAAAATGAGCGGGAGGAATTTGAAAAGAAATGGGACGACCTGGGCGTGTTCATAAAATACGGAATGCTTTCCGACGAAAAATTCAATGACAAAGCAATGGATTTTGTTTTGTTTAAAAATGTCGATGGGAAATTCTTTACCGTAAAAGATTACCAGGAAAAAGTCAAAGATTCGCAGACCGATAAGCACGATAAAATTGTCCTTCTTTACACACAGAATGCAGACGAACACCACAGCTTGATCGAGTCTGCCAAAAACCGTGGCTACGATGTGCTATTGATGAACAATCCGATTGATGCACATTTCATGCAGCACCTTGAACAAAAAACAGGAAAAGTCACTTTCGTGCGGGTGGATTCCGATACCGTTGACAATCTTGTTCAAAAAGACGAAAAGAAAGAAAGTGTACTAAGTGAAAAAGAACAGGAAACGGTGAAAGCAGTTTTTGAAGCCATTGCAAAAGAAAAACAAGGAAGCACGGTAGAATTAAAACCGCTTTCTCCCGACGACCAACCAGTGCAGATTACCCGCAATGAATTCATGCGTCGGATGGTGGAAATGCAAGCACTTGGCGGCGGCGGTTTCGGTGGTGGGATGGGCGACATGTACAACGTGGTCGTCAATACTAACCATCCATTTATAGCTAAAAAATTACTGGGTGCAGCAGCAGGGGAAAAGCAAGAGGCACTTGGCAAACACCTATTGGATTTGGCCTTGCTAAACCACGGTATGTTGAAAGGTGCTGAGCTGACAGCGTTTGTGCAGAAGAGCTTGAGTTTCTTGAAATAATAACAAAAAAAATATCGGCGTGAAATTTTTCATCACGCCGATATTCCTTTTATAGGTGATTACATTTAAAATTTAAGTAATTACTATAATAATTTCGTTCCTTGCTTTTTGCTGTTCTAATTTCATGTGTTTTCGCAGCAAGGTAGAAATTAAATTTTAAATGTAACTATCCATAAAACCCTTTTGGGGATGGGTAACTCGAGCAGGGAATACGTGCAGTTAATTGCGTTTGTTTTTTGGATTGGGGTATTCCGTAAAGTGAACAAAAGTATAAGTTAAGTGAGCAGGAAACAAATGAACTGCCCCAACACGAAAAGGAAGCCCCTTTTTTAGAAATGTCTAATTTTTATTTTCTACCTAACAAAAAAACGGCCATGATAAATTTCATGGCCGTTTTTTGTTTCACCCCTATTTCGATTGTCAAAGCTCGTTCAGCAATTTTTCCGCCTCACCATTTTTATACCCAGGCTTTTTGAGGAAATCCCCCAGCAGGTTTTTAGCCTTGTCAACATCTCCGGTATTGATGGTGACCAAAATCGAATACCAAAATGCTTTGCGGGCATAAGTTCCGTTGTTGTTTTTCACAATGGTCAAGTGTTCAGTCGCTTCCGTAAAATTGCCAGTTTCGATGTGGGCCATACCTGAGAAAAAATGAACAGCATCGTTGCTCGGCTCTGCTTCCAAGGCCCTTTTAAAACCAACATTGGCAACGGCAAATTCACCGATAGCATATTGCCCAAGAGCATATTTAAAATCTTTATTCATGCCTTCTGTATCACCTCGGCGAGCCAGTGAAATATCATTTCCATAATGGGTGTAATAATCAGTGAAAAGTTCCCCAGGTGTTGAAGGCTGAAAAGAATTATATCCAACCACAGCCAAAATCAACACCCCAGCAACGGCGGCAACACGCATAAACCTTTGGGCTGGTGTCAATTGAACAATTTTAGCCCCCATGGGCGCTGGTAATTTTTTTTTAAATTCGGAAAAATCTTCTAAGGTAGGCAGGCTATCCATCCCCATCTCCTGATAGCCTTCCACGGCATCAGCATATAACGGAGTATCGAGCATTGCGTTTTCCACTTTGTGGCGCAGCGCTGGCAGAGTGTCATCTTTGAGATAAGCATTCAGCTCTTCCTCATTGATATGACCTTGGGTGTTGAGGAGGTTGTTGAGTATATTTTGATCCATTACTTACGTGTTTTTTGGAATCAAGCACAAGAATGATTTTATCTAAAGTGTGTGGTGGTAAAAGCAAAAAGCGATTAAAAAGCAATGCATTCATTCGTTGCACTCTCAAGCCGATAGTTTTCTCATTTCTTTTTCTAAGGCAATTCGCAAATTGCGCTTGCCATTCTGTAAAAAGCTCTTGACATGTTTTTCGGAGTACCCTGTTTGGGCAGCGATTTCCTTGTAACTCTTATTGTCGTAGAAAAATAGGTGGATGCAGGTTCGTTGTTCGTCTCCCAGCTGGGCGATAGCGTTTTCAACAAGTTTGTCCATGGAAGGGCCGACATCCGATAGAGCAATCAGCCCATCGTTTTCCATAAACGGATTATGGGTATTTTCAGTCCTTTGCCACTCCTGCATTTTTTTGGATTCGCTTTTGCGCTTCCGCAATTTTGCGATGCATTCATTTCTGGAAACGGCATACACATAAGCCTTGAATGACTGCACATTGGCAGTGGGTAATTTCAGGTATAATGTTTTGAAAACATCAGATACCACGTCGCGGCTGTCGGCTTCGTTTTTCATCATTTTGAGGCAAACACCATAGGAGAGGTGGAGGTACCGCTTGTACAATTCCTCAAAATATGCTTGTTGTCTAGTCTTCGCAAACTGCGCTACCAGCTCTTCATCTGATAAGCTGTGGTATGGTTCTATGTTACGGATTTTAAGCGCCATTAATATATTTTGGCCAAGTGAGGTGCAAATTTAACAAAATCATTGAGCTTGTTTAAATGTCGTTTGGCGGTGGCTGACAGTTATTGATAATAACCACGTCATACCCCATCTTTTAAACTATCTTCCTAACCTCCAACAACTTTAGTAATTTTCGGGATTAATTGTCATATACAGTGGTTGCAGTATTTTCACAGATGTTGTTGTTCAGTATTTTGAAAGTCAAGTAATAAACTTCTTGGCTGTATGTATTCCTTGCATTCAAACCCTGTGCCCCTCTGCGATCCTGAATAAGTTCTTGTCCTAAAAATCATCGAAAAATGAAAAAATACATCATTAAAAGCGGTAAAGGAGAACTTGTACTTACCAAAAGCAAAAGCTTGGTCGGCCTCAAAACAAGTGGCAAGAGAGATGTTGAAAAAGCAGCGTTTGTAAAGAAAAAACACTTACCCCATCTCGGGGGCTTCAATATCGTATCGCTCAATAAAAAGAGTGTTTCTTTGGAAGACAAGCTGGACGAAGTTCGCGGAAGTAAGGATGTGGAAGTGGGCACCCATGTATATTACGCAGATGGAGGCAATCAACCAATGGTGCCTACTGGTGAAATCATTATTACCTTCCACCCAGAAGTAGATGAAGAAGAACAGGACCTCGTGTTGCAGGAATTTCTTCTTGACCTTGTTGAGCGCAAAAGCAGCGACCTTATTATTGCACGTGTGACCAAAGATTCCAAAAACCCGATCAAGGTAGCGAGTTTGCTCCAACAAACCTCCTTGGTGAAAATGGCCGAACCTGACCTTGATATGCTGCTAGAGGAATACGACCTTACGATCCCAAACGATAGATATGTCTCTGAAGAATGGCATTTGAAAAACGATGGTTTTATCGAAATCGCTGGGCACCGCACCGTTGCTGGGGCAGATGCAAAAGTGATTGATGCTTGGAACAGGATGGGCAACTTGGGATCTTCCAGAATCGTGGTGGCTGTAATCGACAACGGTTTCGATGTCAGTCATCCTGATATCAAAAACAAAGTATTCCGGCCATTTGACCTTTGGACGCAGTCTGACCGCATCACCGAGGGGGATGCTTCATTTACACATGGCACGCCCTGTGCGAGTTTGGCTATTGCTTCTTCTGACGGAAAAGGGATGGTAGGGGTAGCACCCAAAGCCAAATTTATGCCCGTGAGCGGTACCTCTTATAGTACCCGAGCCACCGAACAGATGTTTGGTTATTGTACCAAAAATGGTGCGGACATCATAAGTTGTAGTTGGGGGACTACCAACCATAATTATGCGCTCAACTCTTTGAAAGAACAGGCCATTGCAAAAGCAGCAAGGGAGGGTCGTAAAAGAAAAGGATGTATCATTCTTTTTGCAGCGGGCAATGAAGGATACGACTATGTAAACCTTTATGCCACACACCCTGACGTGATCTGCGTGGCGGCCAGCGATAGCAAGGACCGATATTCCAACTATTCCAATCAAGGCATGGAAGTGTCTGTCTGTGCTCCTTCTAATGGTGACTGGCCTTTGGTGGCAGCACGTGCAAGCTGGGACCCAGGCACCTCTTTCAGGGGGGAAGGAGTTTGGCGCTATTGGGCCGATGGTATTGATAGGCCTGGGCCTTACAAACATTTTGGTGGGACGAGCGGCGCTACGCCTATTGTTGCAGGCATCTGTGCGCTCATGCTCTCTGTAAACCCAGACCTTACCGCCCGTGAGGTGAAAGATATTTTACAGAAAACGGCTGACAAGATTGGTTCTCCCAGTGAATACGTGAATGGGCATTCCCGCAAATATGGCTTTGGCCGTGTGAATGCAGACAAAGCCGTGGCCGAAGCCTTGCGCCGCAAAGATGCTACTGCTGGCTCTACTTCTACTCCTGTTGAAGTTGCACCCAATGTTTCGGCTGGGAAAGGACTTTTCAGGTTCACGGTTGAGCGGCAGCGACCAAAAGGCTATGGTGTCCAAATGGGGGTTTTCGCGGAATATGGCAATGTGCTGATCGCTGCCGAAAAACTACAAAAACAATTTGCCGAAAACATCGTCATCAACATCAATGAATTGAATGGAAAAACGGTTTATAAAGTCATTGTAGGTTCTTTCCCGAATAAAAGGGATGCAACCAGTTTGCAGAAGGATATGAAAGCAAAAGGCATTGATGGATTTATCAAGAATTTAAGTTCGTTTGCGTAAATTTCGACTACTCTCACTTTGAGAAAAAACATTTGAATTTTTGCACAGAGCTCTAATTGAGGCTACATATTTGTTTAGGTGCTTCCTTTTGTATACAAGAATATATGAAGGATGATGAATCGGAATATAAGATATGCCATTTACAACAAAGTGATTATAGTTAAATTCTTTACATAAATTAACGTCCTTAATTGAGTACTTATTTAAAACAAATGATGCAACTTGTTTACCCAACAAAAATACTTTAGATGGCTTTAGAGTCCTGATTTCATGTTCAAAATTAGGGTAACATTTTTCCATTTCATTTCTATGAGGATATCTAATCTTGCCGCCTTTTAGGGGGGCACATTTTACCAAGTTTGTTTTGTAAAATAAAGTGCTCTTTCTTAAAGGTAATTCTATTTTTTCTATTAAGGCACCTGTATTTGTATAGGGGGATAATGGAAGTTTTTCAATTCCTTCTTCAAATCGAACTGCAGATAGGCCGACCCAGAATATTTCAGATGTACTGGCATTTGTTACAACAGGTGGCTGGTCTATATAAAGACCACACGCCTTGCAAGATACATTCTTATTTGGCTGCAACTTTCGATTCCAGTCCAGCGAAGATTTTACCGCCATTGAGATTGATTGTGCGGTAAATATAGTCATTCAGGACTTTCCTGTCAACTTCGGAGTAATTTCCACTGTGAAAGTTAAATTGTAAACGACCTACTAGGTCAGACAATCCATCGTTAGGCTCTGTTTTTCTGACCTTTAAATTTAGCCCCTTCGCTTCTAAGTCATGGTAGATTTGAGTTCCATGATAAGGTCGATATTGAAAAACACTTGTTCTGAAATTAGTATTGTGATGGAGGGAAATTTCTTTTAATTTAGCTGCTAATTGGAATGTCATTTCCATGTCTCGTTTTGATTCATCTGGAAAGCCATAAATAAAATAACCTTTAATGTTTATGTCTGCTTTTAGTATTTTAGTTAAATTAAGGAGTATTTTATCAACATTTTTAGTCTTATTTATTGATCCTAATATCTTAGGTGAACCTGATTCTATACCAATAAATAATTCATAACATCCGCTTCTCTTCAAGTCGTTCATCATTTTAGTGTCGACATTGTTGAAAGTCATGACATGTGCCATGGAGCGCCATTGATAATCGAAATTTGAGAAAATATTAATTGCTTTTTGAACTGTTCTTTTATGCTTTAGAAAAAGATCGTCAAGAATTCGGATTGAGTTTACAGATGGATATTCTTTTTGGATAGACTTTAGTTCTTGGATAATTGAATAGTTTGTCCTCTCCCTAACCGAATAATCTTTATTTAAAGATCTTGCAGCGGCGCAAAAGGTGCAGTTGTATACACAACCACGACTGGCTATTATATTTGCTTCAATAAATCCTAATGGATGTAAAATTGGCTCATTGTCAAAGAAAGAACGGTCAAGGGGTATGTTTGAAATGTTTTTTACTTCATATGCAGATTTTTCTGTCACTTTAAAAACTCTTCTATTTCCTATCTGTAAAAAAGGCTCTTCTTTTATTTGTTTTTTAACAATATCCAGAGTGATTAATTCTCCATCCCCAGTCACAACATCAATAGGGTTATCAGTGTCCCATTTTATAATTTTCCGGTATAATTGTTTAGTAGATAACCCACCTATTATAATGTGGGTTTTGAAGTTGATTGATTCGATTAATTCTTTAACTAACTCATAATTGGTTGTAAAAATATTCGACGCTACAAATTTAGGTTTCTCTAATTCAAGTTTCTTAATTAATTCGTTTAATGGAATTCTTTTATCTACAGCATCAATTAACTGGACTTTAAAACTGCTATTTTTTAAAACTGTAGCAATATGTCCTAATCCAATAGGTGGTAAAGAATCTTCGTCATATAGCAGGTTTTTGTGTCGGAACAACGGTGAATTGATAATTATGATTTTCATTTATAGGATTATGATTAAAAAAGGGACTTATACTCTTGTTCTTCATTGGGACTTGGTATGGTTGCTAATGACCAAACCAAATCCCAAATATTATTATATAAAGCACCATCTGAATCAGCGGTATCCGTCTCAATCGCCTGGTAGGTTTTTGACTTTATTTTCTTATATATCAGTAACTTGTTTGCACCATTCACTTGAATGATTCTGCCTCTCACTCTTAGATCAGCATTATCTGGGTTGTAAAACCTTAATTCGGAGCCTCGGTTATCTGATAAAATTTTTCCATACCTTCTTTTTTTAGTGATGTCATTTGGTGATTCGCAAAGAATTAATACCTTATTAAATTCTCTTGAGCGGAGATATCTATATTGAATGTTTTCATTCATATCATTTGGTGATTCGCCAAAGAAGTTTAAATCACCACCGAATAATTTAATTTCATTCCTATCTGCGTTTGAAGTAAAATTGTTAACAAGTGGGTCTAATTCTGATGTTTTATGGATGTTTTTGAAATGCAAAAACTTTGTTGTTACATATAGTAAAATCAAGCTAAAAAATAAAGCTGTCCATAGAACAAAATTAGCAAAACAATTTGCACTGTATTCTTCGCTGTCGCTATTTTTTACACCTTCTGATAATTCGGACCAGAACTCGAAAAGTCCATAAACCGAGGCTGAAAATAAGATCACGGAAAAAATAATAAAGAAATAGTGAAGGTAATTCGTGTGCTTAGATGAAAAAATTTTACTCCTAAGTATTCCGAAGGTTAAGCCTATCGATGCAGATAAACACAATGCAATTATTTTAGCGAAATGATCTAATTCCATCTTCTTTCTAATTGGTTTGTTGACGAATCTGATTGATTTGGTTTAATTAAAATCAATTTAATTCTTTCAGTTTAGAAATCAAATTGTTAATATCTTTTATTGGAGCTCTTCCGTTCACCACAGAATATAATTTTAATTTTTCGATTGCAATTTCTTTAGTAATCATTTTCTTGGAATGTAATTCCTCAATTATCCATAAAGTACCCCTTACGACCACTTCTTTCCGTTTTGAAATTTTTCTTAAGCTACCATCAGAACTAAAAATAACAGCATTTTTCCTAATTGCACATTCCAATACTGAGCTGTCGGCAAGACTTAGTGCAGCAAACTCTTGGTAAATTTTTAGTATAGCATCTAAAGTACCTTTTTTTTCAACATTCAAACTCCCATTGTTAATATGCTCCTCTATTTCTTTTTTATAATTTTCTGTCTGTATCTCACTTATAACTTGTGGTGTAGTGTGAACCATTAGTTCAAGCTGGAAAAAATACTTTAATAGGGTTAAATCAACCAAATCAAAGAGGATGCATGTGTCCTGAATTACTATTTCGATATTTTCATTTACCACTATAGCCTTTTCTAATTAAATCGATATCTACATTCCAGAGTGCAGCAGCTTTGCTCAAAGTGATTAACTCTTCGGCCAAGGCCTTGTTGACTAACCGGTCAAAAGTTTTTGCTTTTTCTTCACTCTTGTATTTTCCGGGTTCGTTTTTTGAGCCATAAGTTTTGGACATGTAAATCATCCAGCGTTTATAATAATTTTCATTAATTACCTTAAGTTCTTTTAGACGATGGACTATTGCTCTTATTGAAATGCCATAGGACTCCTTAATAGAAATCAATTCATTTATTCTAATGTAATTCCTATTTTGCCCTATTAGTTTGAATAATATTTCGTTTGGGATTAAGAGACAGCTAGAAAAATAATGACATAATACTTCTACTTTTTTTGAGTCATTTAAGGTTGCCTCGTCAAAATTTAAAATTAGATGTGCTAGTTCATGTAATATAGTAAACCTAATTCTTTCAATAGGTTTATTTTTAATGTTGACAGTAACTATGGGTAATCCTTTGGAAGTCAATACAGCGAGGCCATCAAAATCATCGACCTCTTCTAGAAGGAAGACCTTAATGCCATTAAGTTCAAGCATTTCAACTAAATTAGAAATAGAATCATTTCCTAAATTCCACTTTCTTCTAAGTTCTTGAGCGGCAAAACCAGCATGTTGTTTTGAATTTATTTTTATCTTTTTTATCGGGTTGATAAAATTATTATCAAGGGTAAGAATGTTTTCAATTTCAAGAAACCTTTCAGTATAGTCTCGAACTTTTTCAATTATAGATTCCTCTTGTTTTTTAGATAATCGAGCCCTTTTTCGAAATAATATCTCACCAAGCTGTACACTTTTTCTTTTGAAGAAATAGTCAGGTTTTAGATTAAATGCTTCCGCAATTGATAACAAAATGTCGCCGGATGGATTCATCAATCCTTTTTCATATTTACTAAGTGCTTGTTTAGTGACTTTAGTTTGTAATATATCAGACAACTCCTGTAAAGAAAGGCCAGCCAACTTTCTTGCTAGTTTTAATCGAGCACCAAAAATATTTTCTTTTTGCAGGGACATCAATTGTAAGTTTTGTTGACAAAGATACAAAAATAATCAAATTTGTCAACCATTTGTTTTGTTCTTTAGATCAAAAAATATAATCTCAACTACCGCACTCGTCGTCAAAACAGATTCAAGACCATACATTTGTCTTTATAATTAAACAACATGTACGAAAAACTACTCTCTCCCCTCGATCTTGGTTTCACCACGCTCAAAAACCGTGTGCTCATGGGATCCATGCATACCATGTTGGAAGAAGTACCCGGTGGTCTCGAACGGGCAGCAGTATTTTATGCAGAACGGGCAAAGGGGCAAGTTGGGCTAATTGTGACGGGTGGTATCGGCCCAAATGAGGAAGGGGTTGTGGCCATGGGAGCGGCAGCCATGACCACTTCCGAAGAAGCTGCGAAGCACAAGGTCATTACCAATGCGGTACATAAAGAAGGTGGCAAAATATGTATGCAAATACTCCATACTGGCCGCTATGCCTACCATCCAAAATCGGTTGCACCTTCGCCGATCCAATCTCCAATTACTCCTTTTAAGCCGAGGGAGATGACTGCAGATGATATTGAAAGAACTATTTCTGATTATGTAAAATGTGCAGCGCTCGCGCAGGAGGCAGGATACGATGGTGTGGAAATTATGGGTTCAGAAGGTTATCTCATTAATCAGTTTATTGTAAAACGCACCAACCACCGCACCGACGAATGGGGAGGCGCTTATGAAAACCGCATCAAATTCCCTATCGAAATAGTTCGTCGGACAAGAGAACGAGTTAGCGAAAATTTTATCATCATTTACCGTCTTTCCATGCTTGACCTAGTGCAGGATGGCAGCACCTGGGAGGAAGTGGTACAATTGGCCAAGGCTATCGAAAGAGCAGGAGCTACGATCATCAACACAGGAATTGGATGGCACGAAGCGCGGGTGCCGACCATTGGGACGGTGGTGCCAAGAGGTGGTTTCGCGTGGGTGACTAAGCGCATGATGGGTGAGGTCAATATTCCACTTATCGCTACCAATCGAATCAATATGCCAGATGTTGCCGAGCAAATTTTGCAGGATGGTTGTGCGGATATGGTCTCAATGGCAAGGCCGTTTTTGGCTGATTCTAATTTGGTGCTGAAAGCAATGGAAAACAAGGCAGATCAAATCAATACCTGCATCGCCTGTAACCAAGCTTGTCTCGACCACACTTTCAACATGAAGGTTTGTTCATGCCTCGTCAACCCGCGGGCCTGCCATGAAACGGAATTGAATTTTTTACCGACAAAAAACAAAAAGAAAATAGCCGTGGTGGGAGCTGGTCCTGCAGGTCTGGCTGCCTCGACGATTGCCGCTGAGCGAGGGCACGAAGTCCATTTATTCGAAAGGGGAAAAGAGACGGGCGGCCAGTTCAACATGGCCAAAGTGATACCTGGAAAAGAAGACTATTCCGAGACCATCCGCTACTACAATCGCCAAATTGAGCTGTCTGGCGTCCATCTTCATTTAAACACCAATGCCACGACTGACCTTTTGACGGAAGGTGGTTTTGATGAAATAATCCTGACCACGGGTGTCACGCCAAGGAAGGTGGACTTTGAAGGATCTGACCATCCAATGGTTTTGGATTATGTCGAAGTGCTTTACCGAAACAAACAGGTTGGTAAATGCGTGGCAATCATCGGAGCGGGAGGCATAGGTTTCGATATGGCTGAGTTCCTCTCTCACGATCATGGCCAAGAACCTCCTTCTTTGAGCAAAGAAAAATACATGGAGGAATGGGGTGTGGACATGGCCTATTCGCAAGCTGGTTCATTAGCTGTTTCTCCAAAACCAGCTCCATCGCCACGGGAAATATATTTGTTGAAACGCTCCGGTGGCAAGCATGGCAAAAGCCTTGGAAAGACCACTGGCTGGATCCACAAGGCCAGCCTTGCCATGAAACAGGTGAAAATGATAGCCAATGTCGAGTACCAAAAAGTAGATGATGCTGGATTACATATTTCTGTAAATGAGGGCGAAACGGAAATCCTGCCCGTTGATAATGTGGTGATTTGTGCAGGCCAAGAGCCGCTCCGTTCCATGTATGAAGAATTGCAGGCAAAAGGCAAAACCGTACATCTGATTGGTGGGGCGAACGTGGCTGCCGAGTTGGACGCCAAAAAAGCAATCAAAGAAGCGAGTTATTTGGCAGCGGAAATTTGAAACCACAGGGGACACAGAGAGCACGGGGATTTTCCGCCTTCGTCGGAAACAATGACTTTCTCTGTGCTCCCTGTGTCCCTGTGGTTCAATGATTACAACCCATTTCAAACAATCGAAGAATGAAACTAACACTCAAGCGCCTCAACGATGCCGTCTTGTTTGAAGGCGAAAATGCAGGTGGCAATTCCATCATCATAGATGGCAGCCCAGATATTGGAGGAGTGCGCAAAGGTGTCCGCCCGACCGAGGCGTTGCTGTTCAGCTTGGCCTCGTGCAGCAGCATTGACGTGGTGCTGATTTTAAAAAAAATGCGACAGCGCCTCGACGATATACAAGTTGAAATAGATGCCCAACGTGCTGAGGATCGAGTCCCAAAAGTTTTCACCAAAATCCATTTGACCTTCCATTTAAAAGGAGAAATGAAGCTCGACAAAGTGGAGCAAGCCTTGCAAATGTCTGTTGAAAAATACTGCACCGTTGCCAAGATGATAGACAAGGTGGCAGAGATTACTTATAGCTATACCATTGGTGAGTAAACTGCTTTTACAGTGATTAGTTGAATAATGATTCGTCACATAACATTTTGCAATTGAGTATATCAATAAAATGATTGATATACAGCCATTTACGTTATATTTTACCGGGAATGAAATTCGAGACAAAAGCAATCCGCATTCAGACTGAACGCACCCAGTACCGGGAGCACAGCACGCCCATTTTTCCGACCTCCAGTTTTGTTTTTGAAAATGCCGAGCAGATGCGTTCGATGTTTGCTGGGGAGCAGGAAGGAAACATTTACAGCCGTTTCACCAATCCCAGTTGTCGGGAATTTGAGGAAAAAATAGCAGCACTGGAAAGCGTCGAAAATGCCCACTCAACAGCCACGGGCATGGCTGCCGTATTTGCTTCGCTGATGGCTTTTTTGAAATCAGGCGACCATGTGCTGGCGTCCCGGGCCATCTTCGGTTCCTCCTATTCCATTATTTCAAAATACCTTCCAAACTGGGGCATCAGTTTCGATTGGCTCGATCCAAATACGCCAGAAAATTGGGTGCAAAAACTCAAGCCCAATACCAAAATGCTCTTTGTCGAAACACCCTCCAACCCCGGCCTCGACATCGTGGACCTGGAAGCAACCGGCCATTTTGCGAGAGCACACAACCTCTTGTTCAATGTGGACAATTGCTTCGCAACGCCCTATCTCCAACAACCTGTAAAATTCGGAGCAGACATCATCACCCATTCTGCTACCAAATTTATAGATGGACAAGGCAGGGTGCTCGGGGGGGTGGTTGCTGGCAACAATGAACGGGTGGAAACAGTGAAGAATTTTTGTCGTAGCACTGGTCCATCTCTGTCGCCGTTCAATGCTTGGATATTGTCAAAGAGCTTGGAAACATTGGCTGTCCGAATGGATCGGCATTGCGAAAATGCCCTTAAAATAGCTGACTTTTTATCCAGCCACCCACAAGTGGGAAAGGTCAATTATCCATTCCTCGATTCCCACCCAGCATCGGCTATCGCTAAAAAGCAAATGAAAAAAGGGGGCGGGTTGGTCACTTTTGAAGTAAAAGGAGGATTGGAGCAGGGACGCCGTTTTCTTGACTCGATTCAGCTACTTTCATTATCGGCAAATCTTGGTGACACGCGTACCATCTGCACCCATCCTGCTTCCACCACCCATGCAAGATTGACAGAGGAAGCACGGCAAGAAGTTGGCATCACTAATGGGCTGATCCGCGTGTCAGCAGGATTGGAACATGTTGATGATATTGTAAATGACATAGACCAAGCTTTGTCGAAAAGCAGAAAATAAGTAGATGAGACTTGGAAATTCCATTATGGCAAAATCAAGCTACACAATTCCCGTCGAAATAGAAGGCCTGCAATTTTATCAACACGATAAAATGGTCGAGCTGGAATCTGGTGCAAACCTGCCGGAGCTGGCCATTGCCTATCATACTTATGGGAAATTGAATGCTGCAAAGGACAACGTCATTTGGGTTTGCCATGCGCTCACTGCCAATTCCGATGTGGCCGATTGGTGGGCAGGGCTTTTCGGTGCCGGCAATGTCTTCGACCCTGAGCATTATTTCATTGTCTGTGCCAACATCTTAGGTTCCTGTTACGGTACCACTGGGCCGCGGAGTATTTCACCTAAAACAGGTGTTGCTTATGGAATGGACTTCCCCCATTTCACTATCCGCGATATGGTGAAATGCCATGACCTGTTGCGCCAGCAGCTTGGCATTGATGAGATTGTCCTTTGCATCGGAGGGTCGTGTGGTGGCCACCAAGTAATGGAATATGCGTGGCTGCTGAAAGACAAAATAAAAAGTATGGCACTGCTCGTGACAAGTGCCAAGGAAACAGCTTGGGCCATCGGCACACACGAAGCCCAACGCCTTGCTATCCAAGCTGATCCCTCCTGGCAGGCTGACCACAATAATGCTGGCAAAAATGGCCTGAAAGCGGCTCGGGGCATGGCCCTGCTCACCTATCGCACCTTCCAATCTTATAAAGACCGCCAAACTGACTCCGAAGAAAAACTCGATGACTTCCTTGCTGCGAGTTATATCCGCTATCAGGGCCAGAAACTGGAGCGCCGTTTTTATGCACAATGTTATTGGCATTTGCTGAAATCGCTCGATAGTCACGATTTGGGCCGAGGCCGAGGCGGTGCCGCAATTGCCCTCCAGCAATTGAAAACCCCAACCCTTGTTATAGCTGTAAATTCTGATCTGCTGATACCACCGGAAGAACAGCGCTTCCTTCATGCCCACCTGACCAATTCTAGCTATCGCGAAATTGAATCAGAATTTGGGCACGATGGTTTTTTAGTGGAAACGGAGAAGATTAAAAGAGCGATTTTGGAATGGTGGGGGATGATCTCAGTTGGATAAATGTGGGATTTAAGGTAATTTTAGATTCGTTTTGATCAAAAAGAGAATTATGGTAATCAACCGAGCTTTCGATGAAATTGTGGATTTATTGACTTCCTGCCCTAGCCCAGAAGAAATCCTATCTTTCAAGCCTTCTGAAAAAATGCAGAACAGCGTTAGCCAGTTATTGGAAAAGAAGAGGAACGACAATTTGACAGAAGAGGAACGACATGAACTTGAGCATTTTATGATTATCGAGCATTTAATGCGGGTTGCTAAATTGAGGGCAAAAAAGAGATTGGCAGAATGAGCAGATATATTTCAGTTGAAATGAGAAGCATGGTAGCAAGTCGCGCTGGATTTAAATGTGAGTATTGTAAAATACCAGAAAACGATTCTTTTTTCTCTTTTGAAATTGATCACATTATTAGTCTTAAACATAAAGGTTCAACTATTCTGGAAAACCTTGCCTATTCATGTTTTCCGTGTAACAATAATAAAGGAAGTGATGTTGGCAGTGTTTTATTTCCTGACCGCTCCTTTATTCGATTGTTCGATCCAAGAAATGATATTTGGGACGATCATTTTAAATTTGAAAATGGCGTAATGTTTTCCAAAACACCTGTTGGAGAGGTCACGGTGGAGTTACTCAAAATCAATGATGTAGAAAGAATCATTGAACGTCGTTTAATGATTTAAATAATCAACCTAACTCAAGATTATTTTGTCCAAATGAAGTACGGTCTCAGCCTTCTCCTCATCTTTACTTTTTTATTTCCCTCCTCTATTTTTGCTCAACAAAAAGAAGAGCCTGTAATTGGCCTCGTCCTCGAAGGCGGTGGCGCACTCGGCCTGGCGCATATTGGTGTACTGCAAGTTTTAGAGGAAATGGAGATTCCCGTTGACCGCATTGGAGGCACGAGCATTGGCGGATTGGTCGGCGGCTTATATGCCATCGGTTACACGTCCGGGCAACTGGAAAAAATTGTCAATGACATGGACTGGTCGGTGATGATTGGCAATAATATTGACCGGGCCAAAGCCCCATTTGCCATTAAAAACGAGCGAGAGCAGTTCATCTTTTCCGTGACGCGTGACGGAACTGATGTAACGCTGGAGGGCGCCCTCATTGACGGTACCAATATTTACCAAAAATTTCAGGAACTCTGCGCCCCAGCGCTGGATGTCCGTGATTTTGAAAATCTGGACATTCCTTTTTACTGCATTGCCGTTGATTTGAAATGGGAAGATCAGGTGGTTCTCGATAAAGGTTATTTGCCAGATGTGCTGCGAGCCACCATGTCTATTCCGGTGGTGTTCAACGCAGTGAAGATGGACGATATGTTGTTGGTGGATGGCGGCTTGTTGAACAATTTTCCAGTGCGGGAAATGCGGGAAAAAGGAGCTGATTTTGTAATCGGGGTGCGGCTCATTGAAATGGACACAACAACTGGCTCACATGGCCTACTTGACCTGATCGGAAAAACTTACGAAGTAGTTATAACCAAAGTGCGCTGTAGATACGAATATGACCCTGACCTTTATATCGATGTAGTTTTACCAGGATTATCTGCTAGTGATTTTGACCGAACGGAAGATTTAATACGATTGGGGCGGGAGGCTGCCGAAAAAGTATCTGACGAATTAAAAAAACTCCAACGCGGTAATTACATCAAAAAAAAAGACCTCCAAGTTAGTGACCAGGCTTTAATTCTTGACAATATAATAATGGAGGGAAATGTCTATATAAAGGAAGGCGAAATCAGAAAAATATTGCAATTACCTTTAAAGCAGCAGATCCATTTTTCAGATATACAAGTAGCAACGGAAAAACTACAAGCAGCCAATTTATTTGAGACGATCCGTTACCAAATAAAAAAAGAAAAAAATGGAAATAATTTGCATTTGTATCTGGAAGAAAAAGGCGACGGATTTTTCAATATAGGCCTGCGATATGATAATGATTTTGGCGCATCCCTTTTATTAAATTCTACTTTTCGGAATACATTTACTGGAAGTGACTACACATCCGTTGACTTGCGCCTCAACCGCAATTCTTATTTCAGTATAGATTATATCTATCATGCACTGCGGGAATACTCACCTTTTCTTACGGCTACTTTAAAAGGCGATGACTTTTATGAATATATTTCGGAAAACGATTATGATGTTTTTCAGCACAACCAATTGGAATTGCGGGGTGGCTTGTTGTGGACACCCTATAATAGCCTACAAATAAAAACAGGGCTTGAATGGCAATGGTATGGATTTAATGAAAATGCAGACCAATTTATTTTTAAACCATTAAATAATCATTTGGTAAATTATTTTGTTGACATATCCATTGACCGCTTAGATGAAATAGATTTTCCAACATACGGGCTTAAATCTTATATTCAGTCAAAATTCACTACCGCTTCTAATCCTGATTTTAAAAATGCCGAAAAAAATATATGGCTGTCTATGGGGCATATTCAAATGATCCCAGTTTCAAAAAAAATAACAGGATCTTTTTCTGCGCAAATAGGAATGAGTACAGGAAATATTGATAGGCAATTTCTTTTTTATCAAGGTGGGTTATATAATAATTTTCGCTCTAATTTAATATTGCAACCAGGCACACCACTCATGCGTGACAACGGGAATAATGCTGCCTCATTAGGGTTTGAAATGCATTTAGAACTTCGTGCTGCCCATCATGCAATGGTGGGGTACGGAATTTCCAATTTAAGTGAAAGGACGGCAGATTTATTTTCCGGAAGTTGGCAGCATGGTTATTTCATCGGCTATCATATCAGCACGATTATTGGCCCAGTTAACCTGAAGCTTGGTTCGCCGTTTGATGATTTTGATGCACAGGGTTTTATTTCTATTGGGCACTTTTTTTAATGAGTGTCCGTAAAAATCCAAGCATTCGTTTTTTTGAACCATAAAAAAAAAGAGCAATGTTCCCTTTAACACTCTTTTATTTTCAACTCTGCAATAAGTTTTTAAACCGATGCCGTTTTGGAGTGACATCTCCGAATTTCTTTTTCTTCATTGCTTCGTATTCTTGATAATTGCCTTCAAAAAACACAACCTCCCCTTCATCTTCAAAAGACAAAACATGTGTGGCCAGGCGATCAATGAACCATCGGTCGTGACTGATGATAAGCGCGCAACCTGCAAAGTTGTCGAGGGCATCTTCGAGGGAACGCAAAGTATTTATATCAATATCGTTGGTCGGCTCATCGAGCAGCAATACGTTGCCACCGTCCTTTAAGGTCATGGCCAGGTGAAGGCGGTTGCGCTCTCCTCCGGAAAGCACACCAGATTTTTTCTGTTGGTCGGAACCGCTGAAATTGAATTTTGAAATATAAGCACGGGAATTCACTTCATAGCTTCCAACAGTCAAAATGTCAAGCCCATCAGATACAACTTCATATACAGATTTACTTGGGTCAATGGCATCGTGCGATTGATCCACATATGAAAGCTTCACCGTGTCACCAATTTCTATGTTACCACTGTCTGGCTGTTGCTGATCGACGAGCATTCGGAACAATGTGGACTTACCCACCCCGTTAGGCCCAATGATGCCGATGATGCTGTTTTTAGGAATATCAAAAGAGAGGTTTTCAAACAAAACCCGGCCATCAAATGCTTTAGTGAGGTTTTCAACTTTAATAACCACATCGCCTAGGCGTGGCCCAGGAGGGATAGTCAATTCCAGTTTCTTTTCTTTTTCTTTGGTCTCCACATCAGCCAGTTTTTCATAAGCATTCAGACGTACCTTCCCTTTCGACTGTTTGGCTTTTGGGCTCATGCGAATCCACTCCAATTCTCGTTCAAGTGTCTTGCGGCGCTTGTCATCCTGCTTTTGTTCCAGTTCCAAACGTTTGGCTTTCTGTTCCAGCCAACTGCTGTAATTACCTTCCCAAGGAATGCCTTCTCCGCGGTCGAGTTCGAGGATCCAGCCAGCCACATTGTCGAGGAAATAACGGTCGTGTGTCACCGCTATCACTGTACCGGGAAAACTTTGCAGGTATTGTTCCAGCCAGTCGATGCTCTCTGCATCGAGGTGGTTGGTTGGCTCGTCCAGCAGTAGGATATCGGGGTTGGAGAGCAGTAATCTCGCCAACGCCACCCGTCTGCGTTCTCCGCCAGAAAGTACTTTGACAGAAGCATCATCGGGTGGGCACCGCAAGGCATCCATGGATCTTTCTATTTTATGGTCGAGTTCCCAAGCACCGCTGCGGTCAAGGATATCCATGAGTTCCCCCTGGCGTTCGATGAGTTTGTTCATGTCTTCGTCACTCATTTCCTCAGCGAATTTGGCATTCACCTCCTCGTACTCTTTCATGGTGTCCATCAGTTCGCCGATACCTTCCTCGACTACTTCACGGACGGTTTTGCTATCGTCCAGTTCTGGTTCCTGCGACAGGTACCCTATCTTAAATTGTTGTTCAAATTCAATTTTGCCCTCATAATTCTGGTCAAGTCCAGCAATAATTTTTATCAGTGTGGACTTACCGCTGCCATTGAGGCCGAGCACGCCTATTTTGGCGCCATAAAAAAAGGAAAGCCAAATGTTTTTCAGCACAGGCTTCTGGGCAGAAGGGAACGTCTTCGAGACGCCCGACATTGAAAAGATAATTTTGTTGTCTGACATAAAAGGTTTTGTTCTTTGTTTTTGAGGCGCAAAAGTGGGGTGTTTTTGGGAAAAAGAAAACTGCTGAGGAAAATACTGGGATGGAGGTGGAAATGGAAAGGTCTCGATTGCTGAATCCCAATGCCCAATTCAGGATACCGAATTCCAAAAAGAAGCGCAAATGAAATACAATAAGGTGTATGGCGAAACTTCCATTTCTATGAATGTGAGAACAACACTTTTAGTATGGAACAATTCGGGAGATATTGTCCAATTTATGTAACACTATTGTGTGTGTCGTAAGCCTCACTTCCTATGTATATCATTGGAATCAGTTTTCTCTATTATCTATATTCTCTGATGATTCATGCCTTTTCCATTTTGACTTTCAAACAATCTTAATACATAGGATAGCGAAATTCCAATTGAATTCATAGGCTCTAAAATATTCGATTCTTTGGAAGGGGAGAGTATTTTGAATCCAGTGTAATAATTTGCTTCAAGCAAGAAATCTTTATAATGATACCTGACTTGAAAAATACCTCCAATTTCCCTTCTTCCTTTCGTAATGTCATCCCTTATCCCCCCCCTGAGTACTTTGTTGACACTTGGAATAAAGCTGTGACTTAGCCCTCCCCCAATACTTAGGGTTGGGACTGGAATCCAGTTGACAGTAAATGAAACATCAATCTTCTTAAATTCAACCCAGTCAAAAGGAACAAAACCGAAGTCGCGGCCATCAACTTTCTTTTTGGTATAAGCGCCCTGCAACGAAAGGAATAGTGATTTGGAAACCTTTTGCTCTATCCTTAAACCTCCAACAATGCTCTTGCTACCATATCTATTTTCAAGGAATTCGAATCCAACCGAGTTAGGGACAGCCTTTATGTCGGCGAAATCAAGTCCTAATAAAATTCCTATGTTAGTTTGTGCGAAGCAGTGTATAGGAACGGCTACAAACAGAAACATGATCAGAGAAAAAAGATACCAACGAAGATTCATACCGACAATTGTTAAAAACAAGAGGCATATAAGGATCATTTTTTTAGGAACAATTTTATTTCAGATTTGACAAACTTATCTGAACCATCTGAGTAAGAAAATATCATTATTCCAGAATATGGGAATGAATTTTTATCAACCCTGTCAAGGTCTCCTGAATACAGTAACCGCCCCGTAGTATCAAATACTTTGAGGATTTTAATTTGTTGCCCGTTAGTAGTAGGGTCATTGATTGCAGTAATAAATGTGTTTTCAGTATTGTCTTACTCAAGTTCATTTGGAATAATATGCATACTTCGGATGAATTCCAATTTTTGTATGAATTAAAAGAAATAGATTTGCTACATTCAAGAATTAAGTGCAACGCCACAATTGCTATGTTTTTGATTTTAATAAATAAAATTATTCTGTTTGGTTTTGCCGTTATAAACAGTTCAATTACAATGTCGCTAAATTTGTAATAACAAAGTATAATTTCTAAAATTACAATTTCCATGTCCTCTACTTACGATAAAATACGCCATTCTTCTGGCCTCGAACTTATCGGCGATTATGCCCGAATCGCCCGCTGCATTGACATGCACACGGGCGGCGAACCGTTGCGCGTCGTCATGCAGGGCGCTCCCGAAATAAAGGCGAATTCCATACTTGATTACCGTCGGCAAATGCAGGCCGACCACGATCATTTCCGCAAACAACTTATGTGGGAACCGCGTGGCCATGCCGACATGTATGGCGTTTTACTGCTCCCGGCAGAGCGTGGGGATTCGGACTTCGGGGTATTGTTCATGCACAACGAAGGGTATAGTACTATGTGCGGGCATGCGACCATCGCTATTGCCAAGTTGGCTGTGCTGAACGGTTGGGTGAAAAAGAAAGAGCCGATTACAGAAATAAAAATAGATGCTCCCTGTGGCCAATTAAAAGCATATATAGAAATAAACAACGGGAAGATCCAACAGGTCTATTTTGACAACGTACCCTCCTTCGTACAAGCACCAAATGTAGAAGTCGTTTTACCGGACGGGCAAAAAATAAAATATGCCCTCGCCTATGGCGGTGCTTTTTATGCCTATATAAATGCAGAAGAAATTAATTTAAATTTAAATAAAGAAAATTATAGCGAAATAATAAAGCAGGGAAAAATAATAAAAAAAGCGGTGATGGAAAGTCAAAAAATGCAGCACCCTTTTGAGCCGGATATGAATTTTTTATACGGCACTATATTTATCGAAAAGAGTAACATGTCGGGCATTCACAGTAAAAACGTCTGTATATTCGCTGATGGTGAATTGGATCGCTCCGCAACGGGCAGCGGTATTTCAGGTAGAGCGGCCATTCACTATTTTAATAATGAAATAAAAAAAAAGGAAGTCATTACCATCCGCAGCATAATTGATTCAGAAATGAAAGTAGCAGTTCAAGAAGAAATGGATTTTGGGCCATATAAAGCGGTTATTCCCAGAGTATATGGTGATGCTTGGATTTGTGGGTTTAGTGAATTTGTTTTGGATCAGGAGGATATGTTTCGGGAAGGGTTTTTTCTACGGTAAGTTTTATTTTATGGCAAGCCATTCATCAATTTTTCTTTTTATATTTTTTAATTTCATGATCAAACTTGCCATGCCACGGTAATAGACTTGTTTTGCCATAACTGATTGATTATCAGTACTTACTTGTTTGTAATTTAATCTAAAAACTGACGCAAAAACTCTACTATTCAATAAATTTAAATTTAGTTTTGTAATTGATTGGTAATCAATTTTTAATGAATAATTATTTATATTCTACGAAAATATAAAATTCAATTT